>DATFHM010000085.1:0-14227 GCA_035248385.1 Nocardioides sp.
CGGCGCGGACATCCTGGCCAACCTCGCCGGCGGTGTCGCGGAGGTCTACGGCTGGCTCGACGACGACCTGGCGTTCACCCGCGACTGGGGCTTCGCGCTCGACGAGATCCGGGTGCCGACGTACCTGTGGCAGGGGTCGGCGGACCTGATGGTGCCCTTCCACCATGGTCAGTGGCTCGCCGAGCACATCCCCGGCGTCGTACCTCACCTGCTGGACGGCGAGGGCCACCTCTCGATCCAGGTCAACCGGTTCGCCGACATGGTCGCCGAGCTGGTCGCCGGTTCTTAGCGCTCAGGGATCCAGTCGAAGGTGTCGGGGTTCGGGCCGGTCCGGCCCGCCTCGCCCTTGTCGAGCGCGGTGAGGGCGGCGACGTCCTCGGCGGTCAGCGCGAAGTCGAAGATGTCGGCGTTCTCAGCCAGCCGCGCCCTGCTCAGCGACTTCGGGAACACGATGTCGCCGCGGTCCAGGGCCCAGCGCAGCAGCACCTGGGCGGGCGTCTTGCCGAACTTCTCGGCGACGGCCAGGACGGCCGGGTCCTCGAGCTCGCCACCGCCCTGGCCGAGCGGCGACCACGCCTCGACGGCCGCGCCGTGCTTGCGCGTCGCGGCGCGGGCGACGTCGTTGGCGAAGTAGGGGTGGGCCTCGATCTGGTTCACGGCCGGTACGACGGCGGTGGCGGCCACGATCCGGTCGAGGTGCTCGGGCTGGAAGTTGGACACGCCGATCGAGGTGGCCAGGCCGGCCTGCTGCGCCTCGACGAGCGCCTCCCAGGTGGAGACGAAGTCGCCGTCGTACTTCGTGGGCAGCGGCCAGTGGATGAGGAACAGGTCCACGCTGTCGAGGCCGAGCTTCTCGAGCGAGACCTCGAGGGCGGGCCGCACGTCGCCGCGCTCGTGGTAGCCGTTGTTGAGCTTGGTGGTCACGTAGAGCTCCTCGCGCGGCAGGCCGGCGGCCTCGATCGCGAGGCCCACGCCCTCCTCGTTGCCGTACATCTGCGCGGTGTCGAGGTGGCGGTAGCCGAGCTCGAGCGCGTCGGTGACGACGCGCTGCGCCTCGCCGTTCGGGACCTGCCAGAGGCCGAGCCCGAACTGGGGGATGGAGGTCTTGTCGTTGAGGTCGATCCGAGGAGAAGTCACGTAGAGGTCCAACACGACCGAGATCCGCCTATTCCACCCATGGCGCAAAACTGGAACACGTTCTACTCTGGGCGCATGGTTGAGCTGCTCAAGGACAAGGTCATCGTGCTGTCCGGCGTCGGTCCGGGACTCGGACGCGCCCTCGGCGAGGAGGCCGCGAAGATGGGGGCCGACCTCGTCCTCGCCTCCCGCACGCCGAAGCGACTGGAGAAGATGGCCGAGGTCGTCCGCGAGCACGGCCGCCGCGCGCTCGTCGTACCGACCGACATCACCGACGAGGGCGCCCGCGCGGAGCTGGTGTCCGCCTCGCTCGAGGAGTTCGGCAAGGTCGACTGCCTGATCAACAACGCCTTCGGCATCCCGCCGATGGACCCGATCTCCACCCTCGAGCTCGAGGGCCTGCGCAACGCCCAGGAGACCAACGTCTTCGCGCCGCTGCGGCTCTCGGCGCTCTTCGCCGACGCCCTCGCGCAGACGAAGGGCTCGATCATCATGGTCAACTCGTGCGTCATCTACTCCAGCCAGCCGGAGTACTCCGGCTACAAGCTGTCCAAGGGCACCCTCGAGCACCTCGCGCAGTCGCTGGCCACCGAGCTCGGTCCGCGCGGCATCCGGGTCAACAGCGTCGCGCCGTCCTACATCTACGAAGACGTCAACAAGGCCTACTTCGACTGGATCGCGTCCGAGACCGGCCGCACCCACGAGGAGGTGTACGCCGAGAAGGCCGAGCCCACCGACCTGAAGCGGCTGGCCACCCCCGACGAGGTCGCGCGGGCGACCCTCTTCCTCGCCTCCGACCTCGCCAGCGCGGTCACCGGTCAGATGCTCAACGTCGACTGCGGGGAGTTCCACGCATGAGCGGAGCGCGGGAACGCGCGGACATCGGCAGCGTCGAGGACATCCAGGCGGCCGCGACCCGCACCACCGGCCTGACCGACTTCGGCTTCGCCGACGCGCCGGGCCACGAGGAGGCCTTCCGGGTCCTGGTCGACGACCTGTCCGCGCCGGAGGCCGGCCTCACCGGCGTCGGCAACTACTTCATGCGCTCCCAGGTGAAGAGCGCGCTCGTGGCGCGACTGCTGACCCAGGCCCGGTTCACCGAGCTCCCCCAGCACGCGGACGTGGCCATCGAGCGGCCGATCTTCGTCGTGGGCCTCCCCCGCACCGGTACGACGGCGCTGAGCCGGCTGCTCTGCGCCGACCCCGCGAACCAGGGCCTGGAGATGTGGCTCAGCGAGTTCCCGCAGCCGCGGCCGCCGCGCGAGACCTGGGAGAGCGACCCGATCTTCACCGCCATGCAGGCGGCCTTCCAGGAGCACCACATCACCAACCCCGAGTTCATGGGGATCCACTACTCCGACGCGACCGAGCCCGAGGAGTGCTGGCGGGTGCTGCGCCAGACCGGCAAGTCGATCGGCTTCGAGTCGCTCGCGCACATCCCGCGCTACTCGTCGTGGCTGAGCACCCAGGACTGGACCGACGCCTACCAGCGGCACAAGCAGAACCTGCAGCTGATCGGCCTCAACGACCAGGACAAGCGGTGGGTGCTGAAGAACCCCTCGCACCTGATCGCGCTCGACGCGCTGATGTCGGTCTACCCGGACGCCCTGGTGGTGATGACCCAGCGCGACCCGGTCACGTCCGTCGCCTCGGCGTGCTCGCTGTCGGCCGAGGCCACCGAGGGGCACTCGACGACCTTCGTCGGCGAGACGCTGGGGCGCGACCAGCTCGGCCACCTGTCGCGGCAGTGGGAGGCGTTCTGGACCGCCCGCCCGGCGTACGACGAGAAGCAGTTCTTCGACGTCGACTACCGCGGCTTCGTGGCGGACCCGGTCGGCACCGTGGGCGCGATCTACGACCACTTCGGGCTGACCTGGAGCCAGGACGCGCAGGACGCCGTACGACGCCTCGACGACGAGTCCCGCAAGGGTCCGCGACGCCCCGCGCACAGCTACGACCTGTCCGACTACGGCATCACCGAGGACGAGGTCCGGGCGACCTTCAGCCGCTGAGGCCCTGCGCCCGCTTCTTGATGTCGGCCCACGAGCCGCGCTGCCGCAGCGTGGCGCCGCTCGGGGCGTCCGCCGCGGAGCGCGCCCACTCCGAGTAGTCGGCGAACGACCCGGTCGCCCCGGGCGAGGCCAGGTAGCGGGCCACGATCGCGACCACCTCGTCGTCGGTCCAGCGGCGGCTGGTCGAGCGCGTCGAGTTCGCGGACAGACCGGCCGCCTCGCAAGCGCCCCGCCACGAGCCGAGCCGGCGGATCAGGAGGGCCGGGGACGCGGCCTCGGGGCGCCCGCGCTGCCAGGCGTCGTACCCGCCCGCGGTCAGCGGCTCGCCGAGCTCGGCCGCAGCCGCCCGCAACGCAGCGATCAGCTGGTCATCGGTGAAGTCGGGGCCGCGCACACCGCGACCCTAGTGGCGCAACCTCCGTCAGACCTTGCAGAGGCAGAACGGGTGCCCGGCCGGGTCGAGGAAGACCCGGAAGGTCGTGCCCGGCTGGTGGTCGTGCTTCGTGGCACCCAGCGCGAGCACCTCCTGCTCCGCCACGTCGAGGTCGTCGACGTCCACGTCGAGGTGCATCTGCTGCGGCACGTCCTGGCCCGGCCACGCCGGCGGGCGGAAGTCCTCGACCTTCTGGAAGAAGAACGGGCGGTCGCCGTCGGCGAAGCCCGCCCAGGAGCCGTCCTCGTCGACCTTCGGGGTCCACCCGAAGAGGCGGCCGTAGAAGTCGGCGAGCTGCGCGGGGTCGGGGCAGTCGATGACGAAGATGGGGTCGCGTGCGATGGCCATGCCCTCGACGCTAGCCGCGGCCACCGACAAGCCCGTCCCTCCGCGCGATCGCGGCCGCCTCGGTCCGCCCGGAGGCGCCCAGCTTGCCGAGGATGTTGGAGACGTGCACGCTCACGGTCTTGGTGCTGATGAACAGCTGCTTGCCGATCTCGCCGTTGGTGCGGCCCTCGGCCACCAGCGCCAGGATCTCGGTCTCGCGCTCGGTCAGCCGCCCGGGCTGGGCCGCGGTGCGCGACGGCGCGGCACCGGACGCCGTCAGGGCGTCGGTGAGGCGCACCCAGCCGAGCTGCTGCGCGGTCACGCGAGCCGCGTCGGCGTGCCGGCGCGCCTCCTCGCGATCGCCGAGCTGCCGCAGGATCGAGGCGTAGGACGCCCGCACCCGCGCCCCCTCGGTGACGTGGCCCATCGCGTCCGCACGCTCGACGGCCAGGTCCCACGCGGCGACGAGCTCCTCGCGGGTCGGCGGGTCCTCGCCGGCCAGCCAGCGCACCCGGAGGTCCTCGGCGGCGAGCCGGGCCTGCCAGAAGCGGCCCTCGATGCCCCAGTCGTGCGCCTTGACGACCATCCGGCCGTCCTCGGCGACGCGGGCGCCCTCGGTCGCGAGACGCGCCCGCTCCACGCCGGTCGCGGTGGGCAGCGCCGCCGCGATCGCGGCGAGCGTCTGCGCGGCCAGCCGCACCCCGGCGGGGAACCGGGGCTGCCAGATCTCGGTGAGCAGCCCGGTGACCCGGCCGTGCAGGTCGAGAGCGGCGTCGGCGTCGGCCGCATCGGCGTACACCTCCAGCTCGGCGCCGGCGGAGAAGACCGCGATGGCGCCCTCGTCCGGCCAGAGGGCACGCAGCGCGACGAGCTCCTCGATGACGTCGCCGCCGCGGGCGTGCTGGATCGACAGGCGGGTGGGCGCGAGGATGCCGCGCGGCACCGGCGGCGCGACGCGGCCGACGGTCACCAGCTCGAGCGCGTCGACCCACTCCCCGCGGATCCAGCGGATGATGCCGAGCTGCCACCGCGCGTCCAGGACGTACGGCGCCCAGTCCTGCCCCTGCCCGCGCGCCAGCACCGAGCGGTACCACTCCTCGGCCTCGTCCCACTCGGCCTCGTCCTGGTGCGACCGCGCCAGCAGGAACCGCGCCCGCAGCTCGGGCCGCAGCGCGTCGGCCATCTCGGCGTGGTGGACGGCGTCGCGCAGCGCGCGGCGGAGGTCGGCCGGCCCCTCCCGGAGCCGGCTCAGGGTCGCGATGACGGCCGACACGACGCCGCCGAGACCGAGCCGCTCGGCGAGCGCGAGGGCCTCGGTGGCGACCATCTCGGCCTGCTGGGTGCTCGAGGCATCGCCCATCGTCACCCGCTTCGCGAGCAGCTCGGCGTGCGTGGCCAGCGCCTCGGCGCGGACCGCGGTGCCCTCGGGTGCGAGCGCGACGGCCTCGCTCGAGACGTCGGCCGGGTCGATCCCGGACTCGACGTAGCTGAGCAGGTCGGCGTACGACGCGAGCATGCGGACCCGGCTCTCGACCGATCCGGCGGGGGTCGCGAGCTGCTGGGCGAGCAGCGCGACGGCACGCTGCGCGTCGCCGCTCGCCGTCTGCGCGTCGGACGCGCGCAGCACGATCGTCGCCACGTCGATGCCGAGCCGCTCGGCCCGGTCGCCGTCGGCGAGCAGCTCGAGTGCGTTCTCGTAGTGGCCGGCCGCGTCGTCGGGGCCGCCCACCGACATTGCCTCGTCGCCGGCCGCGATGCTGGCGATCACGGCGCGGTCGAGGTCGCGGGCGCGCCAGGCGTGGCGGGCGAGCTCGGCGGCGGTGCCGGTGGCGCCGGAGGTCAGCGCGGCGACGTACTGCTGGTGCAGGCGGACCCGCTCCCCGGGCAGCAGGTCGTCGTAGACGGCCTCGGCGAGCAGTGCGTGCCGGAAGGAGTACGCCGATGCGCCCGCCTCGAGCAGGTTCATCTCGACGGCGGCGCGCACGCCCGCCTCGAACTCCTCGGGCGGGAGCGTCGAGGCCGCGGCGAGCAGCTCGTGGCCGACCCGGCGGCCCGCGACGCTGGCGAGCCGGACGACCTCACGGCCCTCGTCGGTGAGGCGGTCCAGGCCGACGAGCAGCACGTCGGCGAGGTCGCCGGGCAGGCACTCGCCGCCGCACTCGGAGGCGACCAGCTCCTCGACGAAGAACGCATTGCCCTCGGCCCGGCGGACGATGGCGGCGGTGCGCTCGGCGCCGAACGGGGTCGGCGCGAGCTCGGCGACCAGCTGGCGCACGGCCCGGTCGGGCAGCGGCGCGAGGGAGAGCCGGCTCATTTCCGGGAGCCGCGCCCATTCGGCCACCTGGCGGCGCAGCGGGTGCCGGCGGTGGAGGTCCTCGGTGCGGTAGGAGGCGACGATCGCGACAGTCCCGGCGTACTGCCGCGCGAAGAGGAACCCGAGCAGGTCGCGGGTGGACTGGTCGGCCCAGTGCGCGTCCTCGATGACGAGCAGCACGGGCGCGTCGGCGGCGGCCTCGTCGAGCAGCGCGTGCACGCCGGTGAACAGCGCGGCGCGATCGGTGGCCTGCTTCTCGCCCGGTGCCATCCGGTGGCCGGGCTGGAGCCGGTCGAGGGCGGGGTGCGAGGCGACCACGCGCGCGAGCAGCTCCGGCTGCTCGGCGGCGAACCGGCCCACCACCACGGAGAACGGCAGGTAGGGCAGGGCGCTCTCGCCGAAGTCCAGGCACGCGCCGGCGTGCACCTGCCACCCGGCCGCGACCGCGCGGTCGCGCAGCGCCATGAGCAGCCGGGTCTTGCCCACTCCCGCGTCACCGGAGAGCAGCACGTTGGCGCTGTCGCCGCCGGAGATGCCGAGGAGGTCGGCGAGCTCGTCGAGCTCGCCGTCGCGGCCGATCATGACCGGACTGGAGCGGGCTGCCATGCCCACCATCATGGCGGTCGCCGGGGACACCCGGCGACCGCCTTTCCGGGAGCTCACCGCCAGGACGCCTCGGCCTCCCGGCGACGTGCCCGCTCGGTCCGGGCGCGCGATCCCTCGCGACGGCGCAGCGCGCGCTCGAAGCCCTCGAGGCGGGCTTCCTTGTAGCTCATCGTGGCGAACACCTGCAGCTGGCTCATCGTCTTCTCCTTCGTTGGTGCGATGACCCGAATCTGCTCGTCTGAGGTAGGCACCCACATCGGTCGAGCTCCCTATTCGCTGAGGTACGCCGGGGGCTCGGCGGAATGAGGTAGCCGTAGGGGAATCCGGTGGGGGTGCGGTGTTGTTGGATGGGGACGTGGAGTTCGCGGAGGTCGTACGCCGGAGGCGGATGACCCGCGCCTACGACACCGCTCCCGTGGACCCGGCCGTGGTCGAGCGGCTGATCGCGCAGGCCCACCGCGCGCCCAGCGCCGGCAACTCGGCCGGCTGGGCGTTCGTCGTCCTGGACACCCCCGCGGACGTCGCCCGGTTCTGGCAGGCGCAGACCGACGCGGCCCTGCCCGGCGGCTCCCCGGACGCCTGGCTGACCGGGATGATGCGGGCGCCCGTGGTGGTGGTGCCGTGCAGCCGCCGATCGGTCTACCTCGACCGCTACGCCGGTGCCGACAAGGCGCGCGCGGGGCTGGGAGACCGCGACGAGAAGCAGTGGGCGATGCCCTACTGGGACCTCGACACGGCGATGGCGGCGCTGCTCGTCCTGCAGGGCGCGACCGACGCCGGGCTCGGGTCGTGCTTCTTCGGCCTCGTGCCCGGCCACGTCGACGCGGTGAAGGCCGCGCTCGGGCTCACCGGCGACGACGCCCCGCACCCGATCGGCGCCATCACGATCGGCCACCCCGACCCGGCCCGACCCGCGGCGCGGTCGCTGCGGCGGCGTACCGACTGGAGGGCGGTGGCCCACCGCGGCGCCTACGGCAACGGCTGGCCGTCGTGAGGCCGCCGATCCGCGCCGACCACCTGACCAAGGACGACCTGGCGCGCACGGACCCGGTGCTGCCGCGGATCGCGCGGCTGCTGCGGCCCTACCGCGGCCAGATCGGGCTGGTGCTGGTCGCCGTCGTGGTGGCGGCGGGGCTCAACTCCGTGCCGCCCTTCCTCACCCGGGCGATCTTCGACAAGGCGCTCTTCCCGCTCGACGGCTCGCGGCCGCACCTGACGCTGCTGGCCTGGCTCGTCGGCGGCATGTGCCTGATCCCGGTCGTCGCGTCGATGATCTCGATCGTCCAGAACTGGCTGACCTCCACGGTCGGCAACTCGGCCATGGCCGACCTGCGCGGCGACCTGTTCGAGCACCTGCAGACCATGGAGCTGGCGTTCTTCACCGCCACGAAGACGGGCGCGATCCAGTCGCGGCTGGCCAACGACGTGGCCGGCGTACGGACGGTCCTGACGGACACCGCCACGAGCATCGTGCAGAACTCCGTCACCGTCACCGCCGCGTTCGTGTCGATGGTCGTGCTGTCGTGGCAGCTGACGATCCTGACCCTGGTGCTGATGCCGCTGTTCGTGTGGCTGCAGCTCAAGGTCGGCAAGCGGCGGCAGCGGCTCGCCCGCAAGACCCAGGAGTCGCTGTCGGAGATGACGGCGATCACCGAGGAGGCGCTGTCGGTCTCCGGGATCCTCCTCGCGAAGGTCTTCAACCAGCACGCCTTCGAGGTCGACCGCTACCGAGACGCCAACCGCCGCCAGACCCGGCTGCAGGTCGAGCAGGCGATGACCGGCCGCACCTTCTTCGCGGTCGTGCAGACCACCTTCGCGATCACGCCCGCGCTGATCTACCTGGCCGCCGGCTGGATCCTCACCGGCCGGCTCCCGATCGGCACCGGCGCCCTCACGGCCGGCACGATCGTCGCGTTCACGACGCTGCAGGGTCGCCTGCAGATGCCGCTGCTGCAGCTGATGCGCGTCTCGCTGGACGTGCAGACCTCGCTCGCGCTGTTCCGCCGGATCTTCGAGTACGTCGACCTCGAGCCGGCCATCGTCGACCGCCCCGGCGCCGTCGCGCTGCCGGTGGACGAGGTCAAGGGCCGCGTCGAGCTGGACGGGGTGTGGTTCCGCTACCCCGAGCCGCGGCGGCTCACCGGGGACAAGCCGATCGTGCCGACGGAGACGGCGGAGGAGCCGGTCGAGCAGTGGGCGCTGCGCGACGTCAACCTCGTGGTCGAGCCGGGCCAGCTGGCCGCGATCGTGGGTCCGTCCGGCTCCGGCAAGACCACGACGACGTACCTCATCCCGCGGTTCTTCGACGTGACCCGGGGCGCGGTCCGGATCGACGGGCACGACGTGCGCGACCTGACCATGGACTCGCTCGCCGACCTCGTCGGCATGGTCACCCAGGAGCCGTACCTGTTCCACGGCACGATCCGCGACAACCTCGCCTACGCGCGCCCGGACGCGACCCAGGACGAGATCGAGCGGGCCGCGCGCGACGCGAACATCCACGACCGGATCATGAGCTTCCCGCAGGGCTACGAGACGATCACCGGCGAGCGCGGCTACCGGCTCTCGGGCGGTGAGAAGCAGCGGCTCGCGATCGCGCGGGTGCTGCTCAAGGACCCGCCGGTCCTGATCCTCGACGAGGCCACCTCGGCGCTGGACAACGAGACCGAGCGGCTCGTGCAGGAGGCGCTCGAGCGCGCCACCCGCTCCCGCACGACGATCGCGATCGCCCACCGGCTGTCCACGATCCGCTCCTCCGACGTCATCTTCGGCCTGGTCGACGGCCGGGTCGTCGAGCGCGGCACCCACGACGAGCTGCTCGCCGACCCCGAGGGTCTCTACGCCCGGCTGTGGCAGGAGCAGCTGCGCGCTCGCCGGGGCTGATCAGGCCAGGCCGAGGATCCGGGCACACTCCAGGGCGACGTACAGCTCGGCGGCGTCGACGGGGAGCGCGAGGTCGCGGCCGGTGACCTCCTCGAGCCGCCGGACGCGGTAGCGCACGGTGTTGCGGTGCACGTGCAGCTCGCGGGCCGCGGTGGAGGTGGAGCCGCCGGCGGCGAGCCAGGTGCGCGCGGTCTCGATGACCACCGCGCGGTCCTCGGGCGCCAGCTCCATGATCGGCCCGAGCACGGCCTCGGCCAGCTGGCGCGCCTGGTCCGGGCTGCTCGCGAGGAGAACGGCCAGCGGGTGCTGCTCGAAGCGCACCACCTCCACGGAGCCGGGCGTGGCGGCCGCGCAGGCGACGCGCGCCTGGTGCCGGGCCCGGGTGGCCTCGTCGAGCGACGCGAACACCGCGCTCACCCCGACCCGGCCGACGGCGATCTCCTGCAGCGCGGCGACGAGCGCCTCCGCGTCGTACCCGACCCGGAGGGCGACGACGCCGTCCTGGTGGTCGCGATCGAGGCGCCAGGCCGACGCGACATTGGTACGCCGCAGCAGGCGCTCCACGTCCGCCAGCGCCTCCTGACCCGGGACGGGCGTCTCCGCCGACACCACGACCAGCCCGCGCCCGCCGTCCAGCGCCAGCACGCTCTCGCCCTGCATGCCGCGGATCCCGTCGCCGTCCAGGAGCGCACCGACGACGACGGCGCGCTCGACGCTGTCGCGGCGGATCCGATCCGCGAGGGCGGTCCGGTAGGCGTCGGTGACGTGCACGGCGAGGTCGTCGCTCACGCTCCAGATGTCCGCCGCGGCCCGCAGCAGCGCCTCCTGCTGATCGGGTGCGGCGTGCTCGACGAGCAGCTCCCAGATGTAGCGCCCGCCGATCCGGAACGCCTGCAGCACGGCGGCGTACGGGAAGCCCTGGGCCGCGCGCATCGCACCCGTGGCGCGTGGGCTGTCCAGGCTGACGGGCTGGTCGCCGGCGAGCTGGCCGAGGATGTAGCGGACGTTGTCGGTGCACGACTCGTCGATGCTCGCGCGGTCGTCGGGGCGAGCGGCGTACTCGGGGATCTCGGCGCAGATCCGGTCGGCCATCATCCGGCCGAGCCGGTCGGCGTCGGCGAGCAGCCGGCGGCTCAGGTCGCGCACCACGGGCGCGACCTCCGGCCGGTCGGTCGAAGGGGAGATGGCCACGGGACGAACGTAGACCGCCGACTGTGCACGCGCACACAACCTCGACGGGGAGTTTCGTGCCTCGGCCCGATGACCCGACCCCCTCCCGGCGACCACAGTGGGGGCATCCCCGGAAGCGCCGCCGCAGTCGCGATCCACACCCCGCTCGAACCCTGGAGACCCCGATGAGCGACCTGTCCACCCTCGCCGCCGACGCGGCCCCCCTCGACGTCCTCCTCGTCGACGCCGCCCTCGGCCCGCTGCGCCGCTTCCAGCCCGACATGTCCACCGCCAAGTGGGCGCTCTCCCTGGCCCGTACGCCGCGCAACACCGCGCGCCGGCTCGGCGGCCTCGGCGCCGAGGCCGGCCGGATCCTCGTCGGCTCCTCGGACGTCGCCCCGAAGCGCGGCGACCGCCGCTTCGCCGACGCGGCTTGGCGCGACAACCCGCTGCTCAAGCGGCTCGCGCAGGTGTACCTGGCCACCGGTACGACGGTCGACCAGCTGGTCTCCGACGCGGACCTCGACCCGCGCGACCGCAAGCGGGTCCGGTTCCTGGTGGAGAACCTGGTCGAGGCGCTCGCGCCGAGCAACGTGCCGCTGGTCAACCCGGAGTCGGCCAAGGCCGTCATCGACACCGCTGGGCTCAGCCTGCTCCGCGGCGGCACCCAGCTGGTCAAGGACCTCGCGTCCGCGCCGCGGATCCCCGACATGGTCGACACCAGCGGCTTCACCCTCGGCGAGAACGTCGCCGCCACGCCGGGCGAGGTCGTGTTCCGCAACGACGTGCTCGAGCTCATCCAGTACGCACCCCAGACCGACGAGGTGCACGACATCCCGCTGATGATCGTGCCGCCGACGATCAACAAGTTCTACGCCGTCGACCTGGCCCCCGGGCGCAGCCTGATCGAGCACAGCGTCAAGGCCGGCCGGCAGACCTTCGTCATCTCCTGGCGCAACCCGGACGCGCGCCACGCCGCCTGGAACTTCGACACCTACGTCCGGGCGATCCTCGACGCGCTCGACGCGGTCGAGGAGATCACCGGCGCGGAGACGACCTTCCTGGGCGGCATCTGCTCCGGCGGGATCCTGGCCAGCATCACGGCGGCGTACCTCGCCGGCATCGGCCGCCAGGACCGGATCGCCGCGCTGTGCCTGGCCGTCACGGTCATCGACAACCACGACGCCGGCACGGTCTCCGCGCTGTCCGACCCGCGGCTCGCCAAGCTCGCCAAGCAGAAGTCGGCCCGCAACGGCTTCCTCGACGGCCGCGCGCTGGCCGAGGTGTTCGCGTGGCTGCGGCCCAGCGACCTGATCTGGAACTACTGGGTCAACAACTACCTGCTCGGCAAGCGGCCCCCGGCCTTCGACATCCTGTTCTGGAACGCCGACACCACCCGGATGTCGGCCGGCCTGCACGCCGACTTCGTCGACATGGCCGTCGACAACGCGCTCACCAAGGCCGGCGCCATCACGGTGATGGGCGTGCCGATCGACCTGGGCAAGGTCACCGTCGACTCCTACGTCATCGCCGGCATCGCCGACCACATCACGCCGTGGGAGAACTGCTACCGCACCACCCAGCTGCTCGGTGGCACCAGCCGGTTCATCCTGTCGACCAGCGGTCACATCGCCGCCCTGGTGAACCCGCCCGGCAACCCGAAGGCCAGCTTCCACACCAACGACGACACCACGCTCGACGCGACGTCGTGGCTCAAGGGCGCCGAGACGCACCAGGGCACCTGGTGGACCGACGTGTCGGTGTGGCTGGCGGAGCGCAGCGGCGAGATGATCCCGGCACCGAAGGAGCTCGGCTCGACGCGGCTCCAGCCGCTGGCGCCCGCCCCCGGCACGTACGTCTTCGACAAGTGAGGTCGGCCTTGGAGCACCTGCAGCAGCGGACCGTGCTCGGGCACGAGGTGCGCGTCGCCGTACGCCCCGGCACCGAGCCCGGTCCGCCGCTCCTGCTCTGCAACGGGATCGGCGCGAGCCTGGACCTGCTGCAGCCCTTCGTCGACGAGCTGGACCCGCGGATCACCGTCGTGCGCTTCGACGTCCCCGGCGTGGGCGGGTCGCCGGACCCGCAGGTGCCCTACAACTTCCCGCTCCTCGCCCTCGGCGTGAGCAGGTTGATGACCGCCCTCGGCTTCGAGCGGTACGACGTCCTCGGCATCTCCTGGGGCGGCGGGCTCGCGCAGCAGATCGCCTTCCAATCGCCGCGCCGAGTGCGCCGGCTGGTGCTCGTCAGCACCGCCACCGGCTCGCTGATGATCCCGGCCTCGCCCCGGGTGCTGCGCAAGATGGTCACCCCGCAGCGCTACCGCGACGCCGACTACGCCGTGCAGGTCGCCTCCGAGCTGTACGGCGGCCAGATGCGCGAACGGCCCGATGACGTACGCCGCCTCATGCACGCGCACTCCCGGGTCGGTTCCCGCAAGGGCTACCTGTTCCAGCTGCTGGCCGGCGCCGGCTGGTCGAGCATCCCGGGGCTGCCGTTCCTGCGCCAGCCCACGCTGATCCTGGCCGGCAGCGACGACCCGATCATCCCGCTGGTCAACGCCCGGATCATGCAGCGGCTCATCCCCGACGCCCGCCTGCACGTGTACGACGACGGCCACCTCGGCCTCGTCACCTCGGCCGGCACCCTCGCTCCCCTCATCGCGGAGTTCTTGCGCCCCGAGCGATAGTCGAGGGATGGACGAGCCGAGCGAGCCGGGCGGGCGGGACGACCGCGAGGCCGAGCGCGCCGCGGCGAAGGCCCGGATCGACCACCAGCAGACCTGGGTCGAGCTGCAGATCCGGCAGGCGATGGACCGCGGCGAGTTCGACGACCTCCCCGGCGCCGGCAAGCCGATCGAGGGTCTCGGCGCCGAGCACGACCCCGACTGGTGGGTGAAGCGGCTCGTCGAGCGCGAGCACCTCGTGGTGCTGCCGCCCGCGATCCAGCTGCGCAAGGACGACGCGGCCCTCGACGACCGTCTCGACGAGCTCTGGGCGGAGGCCGAGGTGCGCCGCGAGGTCGAGGCGTTCAACGGCCGGGTCCTGCGGGCCCGGCTCGCGCCCGGGGACTGGCCGCCGCTGGTCACCCAGCCGCGGGACGTCGAGAAGACGGTCGCGGCGTGGCGGGAGCGGAAGGCCCGGCGTACGTCGCCACCTGACGAACGCCCCGCCGCACCCCGCCGGAACCGGTGGCGTCTCGCGAGAGATCGGTCATACCGCCCACCCCGTACCGATCGGTAAGGTCCCCGAACGTGAGTCACAAGAGTGCTAAGGACTTCTTCCGTCCGCTGGCGGTCGGCGCGCCCGAGCCGCTGCGCGAGATCCCCGCCCGGCCCAGCCGCGCGAT
>DATFHM010000086.1:0-3767 GCA_035248385.1 Nocardioides sp.
CACCGGCACCCTCGCCGTCAACGGCGGCGTCTGGTTCAGCCCCGACGCCCCCTTCGGCGGCTACAAGCAGTCCGGCATCGGCCGGGAGATGGGCGTCGCCGGGTTCGAGGAGTACCTGGAGACCAAGACGATCGCCGAGCCGGCGTGATGCGCGAAGCGTCACCTCTGCACCTCCGAGGCGTCAGACATGCCTCGCTCAACGGTGCAGAAGTGACGCCTCGAGGGTGCAGAAGTGACGTCTCGCGGAGAGAGGAAGAAGCAGCATGAGGTTCAAGGACAAGGTCGTCGTGGTGACCGGCGCGGCCCAGGGCATCGGTGAGGCGTACGCGAAGGCGCTCGCGGCCGAGGGGGCGAGCGTGGTGGTGGCCGACCTCAACGAGGAGGCCGGCCGGCAGGTCGCCAAGCAGATCGAGGCCGACGGCGGGAGCGCCCTGTTCGTGCGCTGCGACGTCAGCGACGCCGCGTCCGCGGAGGCGCTGGTGCAGCAGACCGTCGAGACGTACGGCGGCATCGACCACCTCGTCAACAACGCCGCCATCTACGGGGCGATGGAGTTCAACCTCCTCATCTCCGTGGACTGGGCCTACTACAAGAAGTTCATGGACGTGAACCTCGACGGTGCCCTGGTGATGACGCGGGCGGTCTACCCCGAGATCGCGAAGCGCGGCGGGGGAGCGATCGTCAACCAGTCGAGCACGGCGGCGTACCTCTACTCGGGCTTCTACGGTCTCGCCAAGGCCGGCATCAACAGCCTGACCCAGCAGCTCGCGCACGAGCTGGGCGGGCAGCGGATCCGGGTCAACGCGATCGCGCCCGGCCCGACCGACACCGAGGCCACCCGCACCCAGGCCGGCGACGCGGCGAAGGACATCGTCCGCAACAGCCTGGCCATCAAGCGGATGGGCAGCGTGGACGACATGGTCGGCGCCCTGCTCTTCCTGCTCTCCGACGACGCGTCGTGGGTCACCGGCCAGATCCTGGCCGTCGACGGCGGCCAGACCTTCCGGCTATGAGGGTCGGGTTCGTGGGCCTGGGCAACATCGGCAAGCCGATGGCGCTCAGGCTCGCCCAGGCGGACGGCATCGACCTGCAGGTGTACGACGTGGCGCCCGACCCGGTCGCCGAGCTCGTCGCCGCCGGGGCGACGGCCGCGCCGGGCGTGGCGGAGATGGACGTCGAGGTCCTCTGCGTGATGGTCCGCGACGACGACCAGGTCCGGCAGGTCGCGAAGGAGGCGCGCCCGGGCACCGTGCTCGTCGTCCACTCGACCGTCGCCCCCGGCACCCCGGAGGAGCTCGCGAGCGGCGGTCACGCGGTCCTCGACGCCCCGGTCAGCGGCGGTTCGATGGGCGCGGCCGACGGGACCCTGGCGATCATGGCCGGCGGCGACGCGGCCGCCTTCGAGGCGGCGCGCCCCGTCCTGGAACGCATGGGCACCAAGGTGGTCCACGCCGGACCCGTCGGCGCCGGCACCCGGATGAAGCTGGCCCGCAACCTGATCCACTTCGTCGCCTTCACGGCGGTCACCGAGGCGCAGCGGCTGGCCGAGGCCGCCGGTCTCAGCCTCACCGACCTCGGCGAGGTCGTGCGGCACACCGACGCCATCACGGGCGGCCCGGGCGCGATCATGTACCGCGCCACCACCGCGCCGATCGCGGCCGACGACTTCTGGCACGGTGTCTTCGACCACGTGCGCGCGTTGGGGGAGAAGGACCTCACGTTCGCGATCGCGCTCGCGGACGAGCTCGGGGTCGACGTACCGCTGGCGCGCGAGGCGCTGCCACGACTGGCGAAGGGACTGGGCCTCTGATGGGCAAGTTCGACGACCTCCCGGAGATCCGCCGCAAGGGCCTGGAGAAGATGGAGCACGTCTACGGCTTCGAGCTGAGCGACGGGCAGGGCGACTTCTTCCGCTACACCGTCGAGCACCTCTTCGGCGACATCTGGAACCGCCCCGGCCTCACCGACCGCGACCGCCGGCTGCTGCTGATCGGCATGCTCGTCGGCAGCAACCAGCACGACGTCCTCGGCATCCAGATCCCCGCCGCGCACGCGGCGGGCGAGCTCGACGACGAGGCGCTGCGCGAGCTGGTCATCCTGGTCTGCCACTACGCCGGCTGGCCGCACGGCGCACGCCTGAGCTCCCTGGTCGAGGAGACCATCGGCAAGGCGGCGCGGAAGGCGGCCAAGGAGACCCGCCAGGAGTGATCCCTGGGCCCATGGGGCATGGTGGAGGCGTGGAGTCGTCGCCATGCACGTGAGCTCGCCGCTGGATCCGTTGGTCATGGACAGCCTGTTCGACCTCCCGCCGTACGACGTGGCGGGGGTCCCGGGCAACGCCACGGTGTGGTCGTTGACCACCGCCTCGGTGCCGGAGCCCGAGCTCGTCGAAGGCCGGGAGTGGCTCGACGAGGAGGAGCGCGCGCAGGCGGCGTCGTACGTCCGTGCCGAGCTGCGCCGCCCCTACGAGATCGCGCACGCGGCGGCCCGCCGGATCGTCGGCGCGGCGACCGGCGTCGCGCCCGAGGCGGTGCGCTGGGGCAGGCACGCCTGCCCGCGCTGCGGCGAGCCGCACGGCCGGCCGCGGATCGAGGGCTCGGACCTGGAGTTCTCGCTGAGCCACACCCCGGGCCTGGTGCTCGTCGCGCTCGCCGACGCGCCCGTGGGCATCGACGCCGAGACCTGCCCGGAGCCCGGGGGCCTGGCCGGCCTGATCGGCGTGCTGCACCCCGACGAAGCGGCCGAGGTCGAGGCGGCGGAGACGCCCGAGGAGGCCGCGCAGCGGTTCACCCGGTCGTGGACCCGCACGGAGGCCTACCTCAAGGGCCTCGGCGTCGGGCTCGGCCGCGACCCGCAGCTCGACTACCTGGGCTCCGGCGACGAGCCGGAGCGGATCATCGACGGCTGGCGCGTCCGCGACGTCACCGTGCCCGAGGGGTACGCCGGGGCCGTCGCCCTGCATCTCTGAACTGTTCGCCCGCCGTCCACCTGCCTCACCTCCGCTCGTTGCACGACGCAACAAAACTCGCCCCGCTGGTGACCGGGTTCGGATGAGGCGGGGACAGAGTGGTGATGAGGACGGGGCGCATCTCGGCGCGCTCGGGCGGCTTCGTCGCCATCACCTGCATCCTGCTGCTCGGTGCCCTGCTCGCCTGGAACGCCGGCCGCGACCGCGGCTCGGGCGCCGCCGCCGCGGTGCCGCATGCCGACCCGAGCATCGCCGGCACGCCCGTCGTCGCCGGCGACACCGGCTGCGGTGACGGCTGGAGCGGCGGCACCGCCGGCACGCTGACCTTCGCGGTCTGGAACGCCTCGAACAACCCGGTCGAGGTCTACCTGCGCGACGAGCGCACCCGGAAGGTCTACCTCGACGTCGAGAACCTCGGCACGGGCGCGACCCGGTCGGCCCAGGTCACGCTCGGCCCCGGCCGCTATGCGTTCGTCTGCCTGCCCTCCGAGGGCTCGCCGGTCGCCGGGCCCGCCCAGCAGGTGACCGGCCCGGAGCCGGCCGACGTCACCGCCGGCGTCGTACCCATCACCGAGAACGACCTCGCTCCCGCGGTGCGCCACTACAAGGCATGGGTACGTCGCCAGCTGCCCGGCCTCCTCGCGCAGACCGGCCGGCTCGCGGAGGACATCCACGCGGGCGACGTGACCGCGGCGAAGCGCGACTGGCTGACCGCGCACCTGACCTACCAGCGGCTCGGGGCGGCGTACGGCGCGTTCGGCGACGACGACACCGCCATCGACGGCCTGCCCTCCACGAC
>DATFHM010000087.1:0-18591 GCA_035248385.1 Nocardioides sp.
CACGTCGGTGGAGATGACGTGGTTGGGCACCAGGTCCTTGAGCTGGTCGAACCACCACAGCGACATCCGGGTGAGGATCTCGCCCTTGTCGGGGATGGTCGTCCCGAGCACGAAGTCGAAGATCGACAGCCGGTCGCTGGCAACCATCAGCAGCTTGCCGACGTGCGCGCCCTCGGTGATCTCGTAGAGGTCGCGCACCTTCCCGGAGTGCAGGTGGCGGGCGCCGGGGAGGACGGGTGCGGGCGGGATGTTCGCGAGCGTCACTCCCCCAGCCTATTGACTCGCCGCCGGGGCCTCGCACAGGACTACATATGTAAGTACAGTGTCAAACATGACTTTGCGGGAGCCCCGGCCAGACTTCCTGCTCATCGGTGCGCCCAAGGCGGGCACCAGCGCGTTGCACCTGGCGCTCGCGGCGCACCCCGACGTGTTCGTGACGACGCCGAAGGAGCCGAAGTTCTGGCTGTGCGACGGCGCCCCGCCGCCGCACTGGAACGGCCCCGGCGACCGGCACTCCCAGCGCGAGTGGGTCTGGCAGGAGCAGGCGTACGCCGACCTGTTCCGTCCCGCACCCGAGGACAGCGTCCGCGGGGAGTCCACGCCGTTCTACCTGTGGCACCGCGGCGCGCAGCGCCGGATCGCCGACGCCCTGCCCGAGGTCAAGCTGATCGCCGTGATCCGCGACCCCATCGACCGCGCCTACAGCAACTGGATGCACCTGTGGTCCGACGGCCTCGAGACCGAGCCGGACTTCGAGACCGCGTTCGCCCTGCAGGACGAGCGGATCGCGCGTGGCCACGCGCCCTTCTGGCGCTACCGCGACCTCGGCCTGTACGGCGAGCAGCTGCGCGACCTGGTGAAGCTGGTCGACCCCGCGCGGCTGCTGGTCGTCCGCTACCGCGACATCGTCGACCACCCGGTCGAGACCGTCGACCGGGCGTGCCGCTTCCTCGGCATCCGCGAGGGCCTGGTCACCGACATCCCGCGCGAGAACTCGCGGCCGTACGTCGCTCCCGGCTGGCGCTCGCGCGTCTACGGGCCGGCGGTCCGGGCCGGCGCCTGGGCCGGGCAGTTCGCCGAGCCCCAGGTGTGGCGTCGGTTGAGCGTGCCCGTGGTGGCCCGGCTGCAGGCCAGCGACGCGACCCGGCCCTCGCTCACGCCGGAGCAGCGCGAGCGGTTGATCCCGTCGTTCGCCGACGACATCGCGCTGCTGTCCGACCTCACCGGGGAGGACTTCTCCGACTGGACGTCGACCCGCGACCGCGGGTCGTTCGCCGAGCGCGCCGAGCGCGCCGCGAAGGTCAGCGCACCACGGTGACCAGGTCGTGCGCGCCGTCGGCGCGCGCGGCCTCGACGTAGTAGCGCACCCGGCCGTCCGGCAGCGGCACCGCCGAGGCGTAGCGCCAGGCGCCGTCGCTGTACGGCGAGGCGATGGGCGGCGCGTCGAGGGCGACGTACCGGGTGCCGTCCCAGAGCGCGACACCCGTGGTCTCGTGCCAGTTCGAGGCCGCGTCGGGGCGACCGTCGTACAGGATCGCGCGGGGGCGGCCGTCGAGGTCGGGCAGCACGGCGGTGGCCCGGGCGCCGCGCGCGTCCCACTCGCCCGGCCGGCCCGCGAGGACCTCGCCGGCGTCCTGCCAGTCCAGACCGTCGGCGCTGCGCAGCAGGCGCGTGGTCATCCGGTCCTCGTGGCCGGGCTCCGTCAGCGGGTGGCAGCACAGCAGCATCTCCCAGCCGCCGTCGACCGAGTGGACGACGGGGTCCTTGACGGCGACGGCGTCGTCACCGGGCAGGACCACGCGGCGCTCACCGCGGGGCAGCTCCTCGGGCGTGGCCGCCGTCAGGCTGTCGACCCACCAGTGCTTGCTGCCGGGCGTCGCGCAGGAGAGGTAGAGCCGCCAGCCGATGCCCGGCACGGGCACCAGCACGGGACGCTCGAAGGACTCGCAGCCGAAGGCCTCGCGGTGCACCTCGGCGACCGGCGTGAAGGTCTCGCCGTCCTCCGAGCGAGCCACGACGACGCTGACGCCGCGCCCCTCGGTCAGCGGACGACGGACCCGGTAGGTCAGCCAGTAGACGCCCTCGACCAGCACGGCGCTGGCCGCGCCCGCCCAGTTGCCGGGGCCGGCCG
This sequence comes from Nocardioides sp., assembly GCA_035248385.1. Classification (GTDB taxonomy): domain Bacteria; phylum Actinomycetota; class Actinomycetes; order Propionibacteriales; family Nocardioidaceae; genus Nocardioides. The sequence continues at coordinate 2,132 of DATFHM010000087.1, forward strand.
ACGGCGCCGGGACCACCACGCGAGCCTGGTCGGGAGTGGGAACGGCGAGCGCATCCAGGGTCATGGGACGGATCATACTCGAGTTGATCAATAGACATTGGATCCTCGTTCGCCGGGGGTCCTGATCGGACGCGGAAACGGTGGTGGCATGGTGTGGCCATGTCGGAGACTGCAGAAGACGTCTGGGCCCGCATCGTGGGGGCCGCACGCAAGGCCGTTGCCGGTGAGTGCCCGGAGTGCGCGAACGTGGTCCCGGAGCGGATCATCTGGCAGGACGAGTACTGGATCCTGTCCCGCACCGACGGCCCCACGGACATGGCGGCGGCCCTGCTGCTGCAGACCCGCGAGCACACCCGGGTCGGCCAGCTCGACGACGACCTCGCGTCCCAGTTCGGCCGGATCTCGAACCGGCTGGTGCGGATCATCGAGAACCTGCCGGAGGCGGCGTACGTCGACGTGAGCCGGTACGGCGCCCACCGCGGCCACTTCCACGTGTGGTTCTTCGCGCCGCACGCCGAGGGCGACGCGGGCACCGTCGACCTGCACACCGTCGCCACGAAGCTGGCGAACTGGGGCGGGGACGCGCTCGCATGACCAGCGTCGTGAAGATCAACGCCATCCACGTCCCCGAGGGCGCCGGCCCCGAGCTCGAGAAGCGGTTCGCGGCGCGCGCCGGTGCCGTCGAGGGCTCCCCGGGCTTCCTCGGCTTCCAGCTGCTCCGCCCGACGGCCGGAGACGACCGCTACTTCGTCGTCACCCAGTGGGACTCCGAGGAGTCCTTCGCCGCCTGGCGCGACGGCCAGGGTCGGGCCGCCCATGCCGCCAAGCCCGGCGAGGCGCCCCAGAAGCCCGTCTCCTCCGGTGCCGACCTGCTCGAGTTCGAGGTCGTGCTCGACGTAAAGCCAGCCTGACATCACGGGTAGTCCCTGACGAAAAGCACCTCGATTCCACGAATCGAGGTGCTTTTCGTCAGGGACTACCTCGTCTTCGGGCTCAGTGGCGGGTGGCGCTGAGGCTGCGCAGGGCTCGGATCGTGCAGCCGCGACCGACCACCACGACGTACCGGCGGCCCTCCCTGGTGGCGCGGAGGTAGAAGCGCCCGGGGTGGCGGTGCTTGCCGAGCTCGCCGTGGCGCAGCAGGGGCAGGATCCGGCGCAGCTCGCCGTTGCGGGCCACCGCCCTCTCGCAACGGGACACGCGGGGCGCGCCGCTCGTGACGGAGGTCGGGGCCGTGGTCGGGGCCGTGGTCGGGGCCGTGGTCGGGTCGGTGGCGGTCGTCGCGGAGGCGGCCGCGACCGGTGTCTCGTCGTGCCCGCCGTTGCCGCTGGCGAGGAACCACCCGCCACCGATGATCGCGACGGCGGCAGCCACCCCGATCGCGAGCAGGGCGCGGGTGCGGGCAGTGGTCGGGCGGGCGGGACCGGGCGTGGACACGATGTCCTCCAGGAGGTCGGCGCGCTCCCGGTGAAGTCCGAGGGTGTCGATCAGCTCCCGCGGGTACGGGTCGAGGCCCGCCAGGGGGTCACGAGGATCGGTCATCGGCGCTCACCGTTCACGAGCGGGTACAGGTCACCCTGCACATGTCCGGGTGCGGCCGCCGCGTCACCGGCCCAGTGCCGCTGGAACCGCTCCCGCGCCCGCGCGAGGCGCATCCGGGCAGTGCCGGGCGCGATGCCGACGACCTCGGCCGCCTCGCTCGGCGTCAGTCCGTCCCAGCCGACGAGCATGAGCAGCTCGCGGTCGTCGGGGCCGAGCCGCAGGAGGGTACGCCGGACGCGGTCCCACTCCGCCACGCCGATCGCCGGGTCGGGGACGACGTCGCGCGCGAGCACCCCGCGCAGCCGGGCCCCCAACCGCTCCCGCCGCCGGCCGGAGCGGTGCGCGTTGCTGATCACGTGCCGGGCGATGCCGAACAGCCATGGGCGGGCGTCGCCGGGTGGCGCCTCGTCGTACCGGCGCCAGGCGACGAGGAAGACCTCGCTGACCACGTCAGCGGCATCGGCCGGCTGGTCGACGCGCCGCAGCGCGTAGCCGAGGACGGCCGAGAAGCTGCCGTCGTACAGCGCGCGGAACCGCCGCTCGGCATCGGCGGAGTCGGTCATGTCCTTCCATGTCCGGCTCCGGCCCATGCGTCACATGATGCGCTACAGGATCGCGCCGGGGTTGTACGCCGCAGCGGCCGGGTTCGCCTCGACGAGCGCGGCGACGCGGCGGCAGACGGCCTGCGTCTGCGCGACAGCCGCACCGGTGAAGGTGATCGGCTCGGCGACGAGCGTGGCCAGCTGCTCCGGGGTGAGCCCCAGCCGCGGGTCGGCGGCGAGCTTGGCGAAGACGTCGTTCTCGGCCTGGCCCTTGCGCATCGCGAGCGCGGTGCCGACCGCGGCCTCCTTGATCGCCTCGTGCGCCTCCTCGCGACCGACCCCGTTGCGGACGGCGGCCATCAGGACCTTGGTGGTGGCGAGGAAGGGCAGGTAGCGGTCGAGCTCGCGCTGGATCACGGCGGGGAACGCGCCGAACTCGTCGAGCACGGTGAGGAAGGTCTGGAACAGGCCGTCGACGGCGAAGAACGCATCGGGCAGCGCCACGCGGCGTACGACGGAGCAGGAGACGTCGCCCTCGTTCCACTGGTCACCGGCGAGCTCGCCGACCATGGACAGGTAGCCGCGGGTGATGACGGCGAGGCCGTTGACCCGCTCGCAGGAGCGGGTGTTCATCTTGTGCGGCATCGCGGAGGAGCCGACCTGGCCCTCCTTGAAGCCCTCGGTGACGATCTCGTTGCCGGCCATCAGCCGGATCGTGGTCGCGAGGTTGGACGGCGCCGCGACGAGCTGGACGAGCGCGGAGAGGACGTCGAAGTCCAGGCTGCGCGGGTAGACCTGGCCGACGCTGGTCAGGACGCGGTCGAAGCCGAGGTGCTGCGCGACCGCCTGCTCCAGGGTGGCGAGCTTCTCGGCGTCGCCGTCGAGCAGGTCGAGCATGTCCTGGGCGGTGCCCATCGGGCCCTTGATGCCGCGCAGCGGATAGCGGCCGAGCAGGTCGTCGATGCGCTCGATCGCGATGAGCAGCTCGTCGGCGATGCTCGCGAAGCGCTTGCCCAGGGTGGTGGCCTGGGCCGCCACGTTGTGGCTGCGGCCGGCCATGACGGTGAGCTCGTGCTCGGAGGCGAGCTTCGCGAGCCGGGCGGCGGTCGCGATGGCCCGCTCCCGCATCAGCTCCAGCGACTGCTTGACCTGCAGCTGCTCGACGTTCTCGGTCAGGTCGCGCGAGGTCATGCCCTTGTGGATGTGCTCGTGACCGGCGAGCGCCGAGAACTCCTCGATGCGTGCCTTCACGTCGTGGCGGGTGACCCGCTCGCGGGCCGCGATCGAGTCGAGGTCGACGTCGTCGACGACCTTCTCGTACGCCTCGACGACACCGTCCGGTACGTCGATGCCGAGGTCGCGCTGCGCCTTGAGCACCGCGATCCACAGCTGCCGCTCGAGCACGATCTTGTGCTCGGGGCTCCAGATCTGGGCCAGGTCGGCGGCGGCGTAGCGGGTGGCGAGGACGTTCGGCACGGTCACGTTGGGTGATTCTCCCACGAGCACCGGTGGTTCTCCGAAAGCGTGCTCGGCCTCCGGCCGGGTCAGAGCACCCGCTGCCACCACGCGACGTCGATCCAGCGGTCGAACTTGCGCCCGACCTCCCGCATCACGCCGACCCGCTCGAAGCCGCACGCCCGGTGCAGCGCCTCGCTGGCCTCGTTCGGGACGGCCAGGCAGGCCAGCGCCGTGTGCACGCCGGCGGCGCGCATCCGGTCCAGTAGTCCGTCGTACAGGCGACGGCCGAGGCCGCGCCCGCCGGCGGCCGGGTCGAGGTAGATGGTGGTCTCGCGGGTCCCGGCGTACGCGCCCTTCTCGCGGTAGGCGCTGGAGTAGGCGAACCCGACCACCCGATCACCGTCCGCCGCCACGAGGAAGAGGTCGCCGGGGTGCGCGGAGGCGAGCTTCGCCTCCCAGGCCGAGCGCGGCGGCGGCGCGATGTCGAAGGTCGCGTGGCCCTCGACGACCTCGCGCCCGTAGATGGCCGCGACGGCGTCCAGGTCGGCGTCGGTCGCCGGCCGGATGACCACGTCGGTCACCGCAGCGGCCTGACCATGACCAGCTCGCCGTGCTCGGTGGTGCCGCGCAGGTCGGTGAACCCGAGCTTCGCGGCGACCCGCAGGCTCGACCGGTTGTCGGGAGCGATCGACGCCCGCACCCGTACCCCGGCGGCGTCGGTCAGCGCGAGCAGCGCACCCAGCGCCTCGGGGACGATGCCGCGGCCCCGGCCGGTCGGCACCAGCCCATAGCCGACCTCGACCTCCTGCTGGCCGTCGGGCGCCGGCTGCGGCGGCCCGAAGAACCCGATCGAGCCGACCACCCAGCCGCGCACCACGATCGAGCGCGGGCCCCAGGGATCGCCGTCGTGCCACAGCCCCGCGGCACCGCGGTCGTCCTCGCGCGGGAAGTCCGGGTGCCACTGCGGGAGCCGCTCCCCCGTGCGGATCGCGGTGACGGTGGCGAGGTCCCAGAGCGGCAGCTCGGTCCCCTGCGTGGTGACGGTCTCGGGCAGCACTCAGGACTCCTTGACCGCCGCGCCCTCCATGACGCCGAGCGGTTCGGCGGCGATGTCCTCGCGGCGCTGCATGCCGTCGAAGGAGATCAGGTCGGCGGCCGCGTAGGCGCGGGTGCGGGCGTCCTCGATGTCGTAGCCGACCGCGCGGACCGCGAGCACCCGGCCGCCGGCCGTCACGAGGTGGCGGTGGTCCGGGTCGTTCTCCTCGGGCGCGGCGACGACGGCCGTGCCGGCGTGGATCACGTCGACGTCGTTGACGCCGCCGGCGTTGCCGACACCGCGGATCACGTCGCCCTTCGACGACGACTCCGGGTAGCCGGCCGACGCGAGCACCACGGTCACCGACGCGCCGTCGCGGAAGCGCGGGGCCGGGATCGTGTGCAGGTTGCCGGTCGCGGCCGAGTGGAGCAGGCCACCGAGGCCCGACTCGAGCAGCGCCAGCACGGGCTGGATGTCGGGGTCGCCGAAGCGGCAGTTGAACTCGATGACCCGGGGTCCCTGGGCGGTCAGCGCGAGGCCGACGTACAGGCAGCCGATGAAGGGCGCGCCGCGCCGAGCCATCTCGTCGAGCGTGGGCTGGACGACCTGCTCCATCACGGTGTCCGCGAGGTCGGCCGGCGCCCACGGCAGCGGGCTGTAGGAGCCCATGCCGCCGGTGTTCGGGCCGCGACCGCCGTCGAAGATCCGCTTGAAGTCCTGGGCCGGCTGGAGGGGGTACGCCGTCCCGCCGTCGCACACGGCGAAGAGCGACACCTCGGGGCCGTCGAGGAACTCCTCGATGACGACCCGGCCGCAGGCCTCGGCGTGCGCCAGCGCCTCGGCGCGGTCGTTGGTGACGATCACGCCCTTGCCGGCGGCGAGGGCGTCGTCCTTCACGACGTAGGGGGCTCCGAAGGCGTCCAGCGCGGCGGCGTACTCGTCGGGCGTGGAGCAGGTGCGCGACCCCGCCGTGGGTACGCCGGCGGCGGCCATGACCTCCTTGGAGAAGGCCTTCGAGCCCTCGAGCCGGGCGGCCTCACGGCTGGGCCCGAACACCGCGATGCCGGCGTGGCGGACGGCGTCGGCGACGCCCGCCACGAGCGGCGCCTCGGGGCCGATCACGACCAGGTCGGCGCGCAGCTCGGCCGCCAGCGCCGCGACCGCCGCACCGTCCATCGGGTCCACGTCGTGCAGCTGCGCGATCGTGCCGATGCCCGGGTTGCCGGGTGCCGCGTGCACCTCGCTCACCTGGGGGTCGCGGGAGAGGGCGAGCGCGAGCGCGTGCTCACGGCCGCCGGTGCCGATGACGAGGGTCCTCACGGGCCCCCAGCCTAGTGGTGCGCCTCCGACGTTGTTGGGCGGTGCGCGTGCCCAGGGTGCGTGCATCGCAAGGCGCCGGCGCGAAGCCATACCGGGTCGTCTCGCGAGCGCCGGCAACGCCGCGAGGTGCGTGCCCGGGGCGGGCGAACCGTTCAAGAACGTCGGAGACGTACCACTAGGGGCGCCGCGCACGGTCCCTACAGCGCGGGAGAGCGGGGCTGGGTGGGGATGTCGATCACGAAGGTGGTCCGGCCGGCCTGCTCCGGCGGCAGGTAGTGGGTGTCGCCGCCGTGGCTGCGGGTGATCTCGCGGACGATGTGCAGCCCGAGACCCGTTCCGGCGTGTGGTCCGGCGTGCGCGAACTGCTCGAACAACCGGTCACGGAGGCGCGGCTCGACCCCGCCGCCGGCGTCGGTGACGCAGATGCGCACGGTCTCGTCCGAACCTGCCCCGACCACGACGACCGGCGCACGACCGTGCCGCAGGGCGTTCTCCAGCAGGTTGTCCACCGCCTGCCCGAGGCGGGAGGGGTCCGCGGTGAAGGTCAGGTCGTCGTCCACCTCGACGGTGACCCGCGCGTCGGGGTGGGCCGCGCGGACGCGGTCGACGGCCGAGCTCAGGAAGGCACGGAGGTGGATCGGCTCCGGTTGCAGCGCGAGCGCGTCGTCGTGCACGTCGGATGCCGTCGCGAGGTCGGCCACGAGTCGCTGCAGCCGGCGGGCGCTCGACGCGAGCGCGTCGAGAAGCTGCTTCGGCTGCGTGTCACCAGCCGCCGCCGCGTGCTCGCGCAGCAGCGACACCGAGCCCTCGATCACCGCGGCCGGCGTCCGCAGCTCGTGGGCCGTCACGGCCAGCAGGTGCGCCTGCTGCTCGACGGCGCGCTTGCGCCCCTCCTCGTAGGCACGCTGCTCGGTGTGGTCGTGGGTGACCTTCGCGAAGCCGCGGTGCTGCCCGGCCTCGTCGTACACGGCCGTGATGACGACGCTCGCCCAGAACCGGCTGCCGTCGCGGCGCACCCGCCAGCCCTCCTCGGCGTACGAGCCGTTGATCTTGGCCATCTCGAGGTTGTGCTCGGCGTGGCCGTCGGCCTGCTCCTCCTCGGGGTAGAACATCCGGAAGTGCCGGCCGAGGACCTCCTCCTCGGCGTACCCCTTGATGCGCTGGGCGCCGGCGTTCCAGCTGGCCACGTGGCCTTGGGTGTCGAGCATGTAGATCGCGTAGTCCTCGACCGCGGTCACCAGCAGCCGGAAGAGCTCCTCGCTGCGGCGCAGGTCGACCTCTGCTGTGACGTCCTGGAGCTGGGCGAAGACGTAGAGCGCGTCGTCCTTGGAGTCCAGCACCGGCGCCAGGGTCACCCGCACGGTGCGCGTCTCGGAGCTTCCCAGCACCTGTTGCGGGTGCTCGAAGGTCACGACCTCGCCGTGGCTGTGGCGCACCTCCTGGAGCGCGTCGTCGAAGCGCGCACCCTCGCCGCCGGCGAGGGCGCCGTAGTCGAGACCGACGAGCTCCTCCATCGTGCTGCCGACCATCGCCGCGAATGCCGCGTTGGCGCGCACGATGCTGCCGCTCAGCGTCAGGATCGTCATGCCGATCGCCGCCCGGCTGAACGCCTCGCGGTAGCGCTCGAGGTGCTCGTCGAGGGCGGCCTGCGCCAGGATCGCGTCGGCGTCGTCCCCGGTGACCAGGTGGAGGGCCCCGGTCGGCGACGGGGCGCCCCGCCCCTCCCCCAGGAGCTGCCAGAGCCGGTGCGGGAGCTCGTCGATGGGCAGCGACTTCTCGATGAAGTCGGCGGCGCCGAGCTCGGCGGCGCGGTCGGCGAGGCCGGCCTCGCCGAAGCCGGTGTACATGACCACCAGGGAGTGCGGAGAGACGGCGACGATGAGCGGCAGGGCCTCCAGTCCGTCCATCTCCGGCATGGAGGTGTCGAGCAGCACGACATCGGGTTGGAGGGTCTCGGCGAGCATCCATCCCTCGCTGCCGTCGCCCGCCTCGCCGACCACGTCGAACAGGTCGGAGAGCTCGAGCCGGGCACGCACCAGGGTGCGCAGCTCGGCCGAGTCGTCGATGATCAGCGCTGTCGGCCGCACGTGCTGCACCTCCTCGTCCCTGGAGGCAGGTTCCCCGCCCGACGTCCTGCATACCCCACCGGCCGGAATTTCTTCGCCCGACCCTCCGCGGGGGCCGCGCGGGTGCCGTCAGCGCAGCGCGTGGCGCACGACCGCCTGCTCGCGCTCCGGGCCGACGCCGACCACGGAGATGCGGGCGTTGGACAGCTCCTCGACCCGCTCGACGTAGGCCTGGGCGTTGGCCGGCAGGTCGCCGAACGAGCGGGCACCGGAGATGTCCTCGGTCCAGCCGGGGAGCACCTCGTAGATCGGGGTGGCGTGGTGGAAGTCGGTCTGGTTGACCGGCATCTCGTCGTGGCGGACGCCGTCGACGTCGTACGCGACAGCGACGGGGAGCTCCGGCAGGCCGGTGAGGGTGTCGAGCTTGGTCAGCACGAAGTCGGTGACGCCGTTGACGCGCGCGGCGTAGCGGGTGATGACGGTGTCCATCCAGCCGCAGCGGCGCGGGCGGCCGGTGGTCGTGCCGTACTCCCAGCCCGCCTTGCGGAGGAACTCGCCGTTGTCGTCGAAGAGCTCGGTCGGGAACGGCCCCTCACCCACCCGGGTGGTGTAGGCCTTCGCGATCGCGATGACCTGGTCGATGCGGGTCGGCGGGACACCGGAGCCGGTGCAGGCGCCGGCGCTGATCGCCGAGGACGAGGTGACGAACGGGTAGGTGCCGTGGTCGACGTCGAGCAGGGTCGCCTGCCCGGCCTCGAAGAGCACGACCTCGTCGCGGTCGAGGGCGTCGTTGAGCAGCAGCCCCGTGTCGCAGACGTACGGCGCCAGCCGCTCCGCGTGGGCACGCAGCTCCTCGACGGTCTGCTCGACCGAGGGCGCGCGGCGGTTGTAGATCTTGGTGAGGACCTGGCCCTTGAGCTCCAGGGCGCCCTCGACCTTCTGGGTCAGGATCTTCTCGTCGAAGAGGTCCTGGACGCGGATGCCGATGCGGTTCATCTTGTCGGCGTAGGTCGGGCCGATGCCGCGGCCCGTCGTACCGATCCGGCGGGAGCCGAGGAAGCGCTCGGTGACCTTGTCGATGGTGCGGTTGTAGTCCGCGATGACGTGAGCGTTGGCGCTGAGCTTCAGCGCGGAGGTGTCGACGCCGCGCGCCTCGAGGCCGTCGATCTCCTGGAACAGCACGTCGATGTCGACGACGACGCCGTTGCCGATGACGGGCGTGCAGCCCGGCGTGAGGATGCCGGAGGGCAGCAGGTGGAGGGCGAACTTCTGGTCGCCGATGACGACGGTGTGGCCGGCGTTGTTGCCGCCGTTGAACTTGACGACGTAGTCGACCTGGCTGCCCAGGTGGTCGGTCGCCTTGCCCTTGCCCTCGTCGCCCCACTGGGCGCCGACGATCACGATTGCTGGCATGTGGTTGCTCCTTCGGTGAGGACGGAGTCCCTCCGGCTCACCAGCCGGCTGCTCAACGCCTATCGCGTTTCGATGCGCGGCCGAGGTTACCAAAATCGGGGTTTGCGACTAGATTCGTGCTGTTAGAACACGTTCTACTTCAGGAGCTCGCCATGGGTGCCAGCAGGGAAGCGATCCTCGAGACGATCCACGCCTACGTCGACCGCGTGGCCAACGGCACCGCGGCCGAGGTCGTCGCGCTGTACGCCGACGGCGCGACCGTCGAGGACCCGGTCGGCTCCGAGGTCCGCACCACCCGCGCGTCGCTGCTGGAGTTCTACGGCGCGCTCGAGGGCATGGAGCAGGAGGGCCGGATGCTCTCCGCGCGCGTGGCCGGCAACGAGGCCGCGTTCTGCTTCGAGCTCGCCAGCAAGGTCGGCGACCAGACCTACACCCTGGCCCCCATCGACGTGATGACCTTCGACGACGACGCCCGGATCACCTCGATGAAGGCCTACTGGGCCGGCGAGGACATGGTCGTCTCCTGACCCCCTAGGGTGGCCCCGTGAGCAGCCGCGGACGGGTCTGGCACGGGGCGACCTTCGCGGTCACGACAGCGGCGCTGCTGCTGCAGCTGGCCCTCGTCGTACGGGGTCACGGGGTGCTGGCCGACACCCGGCCGCCCGCGCTCGGCACCCGCCTCGTCAGGTTCGTCAGCTACTTCACGATCCTGTCCAACCTGCTGGTCGCGGTGACGTCGTACCTGCTGCTGACCGGGCACTGGCACACCCGGGTCTTCCGGGTGCTGCGGCTCAACGCCGTCACCGGGATCGCGGTCACCGGGCTGGTCCACTGGACCCTCCTCCGGCCGCTGCTGGACCTGCACGGCGCCGACCTGCTCGCCGACAAGCTCCTGCACGTCGTGGTGCCGCTGCTCGCCGTGGTCGGCTGGGTGGCGCTCGGCCCGCGCGGGCTGGTCCGCAGCGAGGACCTCGCGCCGAGCGCGATCTACCCGACGCTCTACCTGGCGTGGACGCTGGTGCACGGCGCGACCAGCGACTGGTACCCCTACCCGTTCGTCGACGTGACCGAGCACGGGTACGCCGTCGTGCTGCTCAACGCGCTCGGCGTGGTCGTGCTCCTGGTCGCGATCTGCCTGCTGGCCCTGCGCCTCGACCGCCGGCTGCCCGGCGACCGCTGACTACTTCGCCTGAGGTACGACGACGGCGCCGCCGCCGTTCGGCCAGCAGGAGAAGCCCGCGGGCGGCGTGAAGTCGCCGTTGGCCAGCGCGTCGAGGCACTTGCTGACCAGGACGAAGGGGTTGTTCTTGAGCGACCGCTCGAGGATCTCGTTCGCCTTGGCCTGCGCCCGCGCGGTCTTCTCGCTCTGGATCGCCTGCTGCGTCTTCGCGGCCTGGGCGACGATCGTGTTGATCCGCGCCTCGGTGGCCTCGGAGTACTGCACGCCGGCGATCGTGATGCCATCGACGATCACCATCGAGGTGCCGTCGGCGTCCTTGACCCGCGTCGACATCGACGTCGTGACGGCCTGCGCCAGGGCGGCGTAGTCGGGCGAGAAGGTCAACCTCTCGACGTTCGCGGTCGGGTTGAAGCCGGACAGCACCTGGTTGACCGCGGCCTTGAACTGCGTGTCGACGACCGCGTCGCGCAGGCTCTCGGAGGGGTTGTTGGAGCGGTAGTTCTGGTAGATGTAGTCGGCCGCCTGGGGGTCGACGTGCCAGCGGATCGTGGCCGAGACCGTCGCGGTGTTGCCGTCGCCGAGGCGCACCGGGAGCGCGTTGCCGCCGTCGTAGGTGTCGGTGAAGATCGTCTCGTCGACCTTCGTCACCGACTGCCACGGCCACTTGAGGTGGATGCCCGGGCTGAGCTCGGCGACCGGCTTGCCGAAGGACACCTTCACGCCGATCTCCTTGGCGTGCACCTGGGTGAACGAGGCGCCCAGGAAGACGACGACCGCCAGGACCAGGGCGCCGACGCCGATCAACCGGGACAGGGTCTTCCGCGTGGATCTTCCGGCCAGCAACGCGCCGAGGCCGATGACGAGGAGGACGAAGGTCACCAGATGACGCCCATCAGCTGTTCTCCCTCTCCGCTGCGAGGTAACGCTCGACCCGGCGGTCCGGGACGAGCCACATGAACGCGACCACGACGGCCGGCACCAGCCCGGCCCGCGGGTCCCACAACGAGAGCAGGATGCCCGAGACGTAGAGCACCGGTGAGAGCTTGCCCTTGAGGTCGGTGCCCAGCGCGGCCTTCGCCCGGTCGCCCGAGGGCGTGCGGAAGATCGCGAGCTGCAGCACGTAGTAGGCGATCGCCGCACCGAGCAGGTTCGCGATGTAGACGATGGTCGGGACCTCGGCGACCTTGCTCTCGTCGAGCCAGCCGTTGGTGAACGGCACGATGCTCAGCCAGAACAGCAGGTGCAGGTTGGCCCACAGCACCGTGCCGTCGACGTGCTGGACGAGCTGGAACAGGTGGTGGTGGTTGCTCCAGTAGATCCCGACGTAGATGAAGCTCAGCACGTACGTGAGCAGCCCCAGGCCGCTGGTGTGGACGAATCCGTGCCAGGTCGCGGGATCCGTCTCCGGCGCGTGGAGCTCCAGCACCATCACCGTGATGACGATGGCGAGCACCCCGTCGCTGAAGGCTTCGAGACGACCGGTGTTCATGGCGCGAGGATAGGCGGCAGCCGGCTCAGCCGGCCGAACCACCCGCTCGGGTGTTGTGATCCTCGACGATCTGGCGGGCGATGTCGGCCAATCGCCGGTTGAGGCCGGTCGAGGCCTGCCGCAGCACCTCGAACGCCTCCTCGTCGCCGATGGCGTGCGTCGCCATGAGCAGCCCGACCGCCTTGCCGATCTCCCGGTTGCTCGCCAGGCCGTCGCGCAGGGAGCGCGCCTCCGCCTTCTGGCTCGCGGCCGTGATCGCCACCGAGGCGAAGGCGGCGAGCACCGCGCCCGCGTCCGCGTCGCCCGGCGTCAGCGCGCCCTTGCGGTCGGAGAAGATGTTGAGCGCGCCGACCTTCCGGCCACCCATCACGATCCGGTAGCCGACCATCCCGCGCACCGGCGTCTCGCGCAGCACGCGCGCCGCCAGGTTCGGCCAGGCCGGGTGCTGGGTGATGTCGGGGTCGCACTCGAACCGCTCCGACAGGATGGCGTCCACGCACGGGCCTTCACCGCACTCCCACTCCATCCGGTCGACCCGCGCGGCGATCTCGTCGGTCGCTGCCTCGAGCCGCGGTTCCCGTCCGGCGCTGAGCGTGACGATGCAGGCGCGGTCGCAGCCCGGGATGAGCTCGACCGCCGTACGGCAGAGCTGCTCGTACACGTCGGTGTAGCTGTCGGACCGGTAGAGCACCTCGGCGAGGCCGCCGAAGGCCTCCGCCGCCTCGTCGAAGGAGACGGATGCTGGCACGGGGTCGTCCTCTCTGCCGGGAGCGTGGGGGCGTCCCGAGGCGCTCATCCTAGGGCTCACGGCGCCCGGGGTCTCGCCGAACGGGTGGGTCCGGCGCGCGTATTCCGCGGCGTGTCATGATGGAGGTGGCTCAAGCAGCAAGGGCCGTCGCGGGTCGTGCACCCCGCGCTCCGCCACCACGGTGGCCGGGCGCAGGAGACCGACCGCTGCAGGACGGGTGCGATGACACGCACAGGATTCCCGGCCGGCCCCATGATGCGGGTCTCGGAACCGGGCGACATCGGTCGGGTGCTCCGCTTCGCCGGACGACTCGGCCACCAGGCCTCCCTCGGCGCGGCAGGCCTGCGCGACGTCGCGGACGTCGTCCGCGCCCTCGCGATCAGCCTCGTGCTGGACGCCCACGGGGGCTGGATCAGCGTGCGGGCGCTCGGCTGTGGCGCGGGCGTCGAGGTCGTCGCCTTCGACCGGCCCACCGACGACCCCCGGAGGCCGAAGCCGGATCCCTGGCCCCACCTGCACGCCCAGCTGGAACAGCTCGGCGCGCTCGGCTCCGCCGTCCGTGTCGAGCGCACGCCCGGAGGTGGGACGGCCGTCTGGACCCGGATCGCCGAGCCGTCCGACGGCGCGACCGGCATCGGTGGTTGTCCGGTCCTGGAGGTGACCGGGCTGATCCAGGCCCCGCCGGGCGACGTGCACGCCGGCTGGAGCGCCGTGCGACACGGGGACCGTCTGCGGATCGTCATCTGCGAGGCGACTCCGGGCGGGCCGTCCGCAGGCGCGACCGAGCAGCTGCTCCGGGAACCGCACTGCCACCTGCTCGATCGCTTCGTCCGCCCCCTCGGCGAAGGCGCGGCGGCCCTCGTCGACGTCGACCTGGCGAACCGCACGATCCGGACCATCGGCTCGGGTACGTCGCTCACCGTGGTCGTCGACGGGGAGACCGTGCCGGTCGAGGGCACCACCGGCTGGGAGCGGTCGGTGTCGCTGCTGGCCCACACCGCGGGGATCCGGTCCGACGCCGACGGGTTCGCCGTGTCGGCGCCCGCCGCGCTCGGCGTCGCGACGCTGATGCGCGAGCACCGGGAGCCGACCGCGACCGCCTGCGTCGTGGCCGCACGGATCGAGGCGCCGAGCTAGGCGGGCGCGTGGAGGCGGTGCGCGATCTCCGCGGCGACCGCGCGCGCCAGGTCCTCGGCGGTGTCCCCCTCGCGCTCCGGTACGACGCCGTGCAGCCGGCCGCCCGCGAGCAGGTCGAGCGCGCCGACACCCTGCTCCTCGGCCATCGCGGCGGCCCGCGAGGTGTCGCCGTGGATGATCACGCTGGCCCCCTCGGGCGGCAGCGGCGAGAGCCAGCCGCGCTCGGCGGACAGCATCGTGCGGGCCGGCAGCATCGCGAGCGCGCCGCCGCCGCAGCCCTGCCCGAGGATCACCGACACCGTCGGCACGGTCATCGTCACCAGGCCGGCGAGGCAGCGGGCGATCTCGCCGGCCATCGCCCCCTCCTCCGCGCTCTGCGACAGCTCGGCGCCCGGGGTGTCGACGACCGTCACCAGCGGCAGGCGCAGCTCCTCGGCGAGCTCCATCGCGCGGCGGGCCTCGCGCAGCGCGCCGGGCCCCAACGGGCTCGCGGGCGTCTGCCGGGCACGGTCCTGGCCGACGAGCACGCACGGCTGCCCGTCCAGCCGGGTGAGGGCGATGAGGACCGCATCGTCCCGCTCGCCCTCGTCGGTGCCGCGCAGGCGCAGGGTGCTCGCACCGGCGTACCGCAGCAGGTCGCGGACGCCCGCCCGCTCGCCGCGGGTGGCCTCGATGTCCTCCCAGACCGGGTGCTCCCGCCGGGTGCCGGGGGCGACCGGCTCGCGTCGGGGCAGGGTCGGCGGCTCCGCCGCGTCCACCAGCACGCCGAGCGCCCGGTCGACCAGCGCCGGCAGCTCCTCGGCGGGCACCACGGCGTCGATGACGCCCTTGGCGGCGAGGTTCTCGGCGACCTGGACGCCCTCGGGGAACGGCTCGCCGTGCAGCACCTCGAAGACCCGCGGGCCCAGGAAGCCCACCAGGGCGCCGGGCTCGGCGACCGTCACGTGACCCAGCGACCCCCACGAGGCGTACACGCCGCCGGTCGTGGGGTGCCGCAGGTGCACCAGGTAGGGCAGGCCGGCCGCCCGGTGCTCCATCAACGCGCGCGAGATCTCCACCATCTGCAGGAAGGCGGGCGTGCCCTCCTGCATCCGGGTCCCGCCCGAGCTGGTGCTCGCCAGGACCGGAAGACCGGCCGCCGTGGCGCGTCGTACGGCGGCGGCGATCCGCTGGGCCGCCGCGATCCCGATCGACCCGGCCAGGAAGCGGAACTCGTTGACCACGAACGCCACCGGCCGGCCGTGCACCAGGCCGTGACCGGTGAGGACCGACTCGTCGGTGCCGGCCTTCTCCGCCGCCGCCCGCAGCTCCGCCTGGTAGGCCTCGGGGTGACCGGAGATGTCGATCGGCTCGTCCCACGACTCGTAGCTGCCCTCGTCGAGGACGAGGTCGATCAGCTCGCGGGCGGTCCAGCGACGAGACGTGCTCATGGCGCCGAATCCTAGGCTGGGCGCGTGGACACCTCCCTGCTCGTGATCACCAACAGCGATGCCGGCTCCGCCGACGAGGCGGCACTGGACGCCGCGGTGACGGTCCTGCGGC
Source organism: Nocardioides sp. (assembly GCA_035248385.1). Taxonomy (GTDB): domain Bacteria; phylum Actinomycetota; class Actinomycetes; order Propionibacteriales; family Nocardioidaceae; genus Nocardioides. The sequence continues at coordinate 17,602 of DATFHM010000087.1, forward strand.
AGGGCGCGGACGTCGAGGTCCGGGCCACGTCGGCGCCGGATGAGCTGCGCGAGGTCCTGGGCGGCGCCGCCGACCGGACCGTTGTGGTGGCGGGCGGTGACGGAAGCGTCCACGCCGTCGTGCAGGCGCTGCACGACATGGGCGCGCTGGAGGGGCGGACCCTGGGGCTCATCCCCCTCGGCACCGGCAACGACTTCGCCCGCACCCTCGGCATCCCGCTCGACGCCGCGGAGGCCGCCCGCGTCCTGCTGGACGGCACGCCCCGCCCCACGGACCTGGTCGTCGACGACGAGGGCCACGTCACCGTGAACAACGTGCACGTGGGCGCGGGCGCCGAGGCCGGCAAGGAGGGTGCGCGGTGGAAGCGGCACCTCGGCCGGATCGGGTACGCCGTCGGAGCGCTCCGGGTCGCGCTGGACCCGCCCACGCTCCGGGTGCGTGTCGAGGTCGACGAGGAGGTCGTCGCCGACACCGACCACGCGGTGCTGATGGTCGCGGTCGGCAACGGGGCCTCCGTCGGCGGCGGCACCGAGATCACGCCGGACGCCGACCCGCACGACGGCCTGGCGGACGTCCTCGTGGCGACACCGGAGCGGCTGCTCGCGCGGCTCGGCTACCTGCTCCGGCTGCCCCTCGGCCGCCACCCGGAGCACGAGGCCGTGCGCATCGTGCGCGGCCGCACGATCAGCGTCAGCGGCAGCCCGTTCGACTGCAACAGCGACGGGGAGATCGACGGCCCGGTCGGCCGCCGCACGTGGCGGATCGTCCCGGCGGCGTACGCGATGGTGGTCCCGGCTCCCTAGCGTCCTAGCATTGGGCGCCGTGGCACGAGGACGAGGCGACCAGCAGCAGGAACCCACCGACTGGGTGAGCCGGACCGCCGACCTGGCGCTGCGGCACGCCGAGCAGGTCAACGGCGGCACGCTGCCCGACCTGGTCACCTGCGCGTCCGGCATCAGCCCGTCCGGCCCGATCCACCTGGGCAACCTG
>DATFHM010000088.1:0-24317 GCA_035248385.1 Nocardioides sp.
GTGCGGGCCGCGGGCATCGAGCTCGCCGCCCAGCTCTGCGACGACCTCCTCGAGGGTGGCGCGCCGGGCCTGCACTTCTACACGCTGAACCGCTCGAAGGCGACGCTGGAGATCTTCGAGAAGCTCCAGATCACCGCCTGACGGCTCAGTCGCCGATCAGCTGGGCCACCAGGGCCGCGGACTGGGCCACGAACGGGACCCCCGCGCCCGGCGCGGTGTGGGCACCCGCCAGGTACAGCCCGTCGATCGGGGTGCGCGGGCCCAGCCGGTCACGGACCGTGCGCCGCCCCTGCCAGAGCACGCCGTACGGCGACCCCCGCCACTGCTGCACCAGGTCGCGCGGGCTGAGGTCGACCCGGCTCACGACCCGCTCGCGCAGGTCGATCCCGTGCCGCGACAGCGCGGTCACGACGTCCTCGGCGATCTTGCCGCGGGCGTGGATGGTCAGGGCCGTGTGCCCGGACGGAGCGGTCAGTCCTCGGCGTACGACGAGCAGGGGATCGGCGTGCAGCACCAGCTCGTGCGGCAGGTCGACCTCGCCCTCGACGCCCACGTGCGCGATCACCGGCGGGATCGCGGGCATGGTGCGCTCGACGAGCTTCGCCAGGGAGGGCAGCCGGCGCGGATCGACCGCGACGACCACGGCATCCGCCTCGACCTCGCCGGCCTCGACGAGCCGTACGCCGACGGCGCGCCCGTCCCGCACGACCAGGTCGGCCACCTCGGTCCGGGTGCGCACGGTGACGCCCCGCTTGGCCAGCCGCGCCTCGAGCAGCTCCAGCAGCCGGGCGAAGCCGCCGGGCACCCGCCAGCCGCCGAAGGACTGCTCGAGGTAGACGCCCACGCCCATCCACGGCGGGACGTTGCGCAGGTCGTGGCCGGCGGCGACCAGCGGGTGGCCGGCCACCAGGGCCTGCCGCTCGTCGCGGAAGTCGGCCCGCAGCCGGCGGTGCATCGTGTCGCGGATGTCGAACAGCTTGGTGAGGTCGCGCGGCACGGTGTCCTTGCCGGACGGGTCCCACGGCTTCTCGACGTACTCCTTGCGCAGCAGGTCCCAGACCGGCTCGTAGAGGTCGACGTGCCGGTTCCACCGCTCGCCGAGGCCGGCACCGAGGGCGTCGAAGGCCGCGGCCTGGGCCGACCGCGACCCCGCGGGGAGGGCGATCGATGTCTGGTCGGCGAAGCGGTGCTCGCGCAGGGTCTCCAGCGGCTCGAGCTCGCCGCCGAGCTCGGCCTCGAGCGGGCGCCCGCTCTTGCGGAACAGGTCGCGCAGCGCTGCCGGCAGCAGGGTCGAGGTCGGACCGCCGTCCCAGCGGAAGCCGTCCTGCTCGACGGGCCGCAGCGCGCCGCCGATCTCCTCGGCCGCCTCGAGCAGGGTGACCGCGTGGCCGAGCTTGGCGAGCCGGGCCGCGGTCGCGATGCCGCCCAGCCCGCCGCCGACGATGACGACGTCCATGTCTCCGGGGTTCTCCTACTCCACGTCCAGCGGCGTCGCGCCGGTGAGTCGCTGCAGCTCGTCGTACGACGTCGAGAAGACCGCGGCCGCGTGCCCGGCGGCCGCCCACACGACGTCGTGCCGCGCGAGCCAGGGGTCGAGGTACGTCGGCACCGGCGCGGGGTGGCCGATCGGCGAGACCCCGCCGATGACCTGGCCGGTGTGCTCCTTGACGAAGTCGGGCTTCGCGCGGTGCAGCGTCACGCCGAGCTCGGCGCCGACCTTCGCGGTGTCGACCCGGTGCGCGCCGGAGGTCAGGATCAGCAGCGGTGATCCGTCGGCCTCGAAGAGCAGGCTGTTCGCGATCGCGCCGACCTCGCAGCCCAGTGCCTCGGCGGCGAGGGCCGCCGTGTGCGCGGAGTCGGGCAGAATGACGATCCGGCCGGCTCCGCCGCGGTCCTGGTGCGCCGCGCGGAAGCGGGCGACGGACGGGTGCTCGGCGGACATGTGCTCGACCCTATCGGCCGCGCACCGGCGTCATGGAGCGTGATCGAGCGTGATGGAGGAGGAACGATGGAGACCGAGAGCGAGCGGCCGCACGCCGTCGAGCTCGTGAGCCGGCTGTTCTGGACGCTCGTCGTGGGCGGTCTGGTCGTGTCGTTCCTCGTCGTCGTACGCCGGCACCAGATCGCCGACGCATGGGCGCCCCTGCACCCGGCCGACCGCACGATCCGGCCGCTCTCCTTCGTGCCGGTGGTGCTGGTCCTCTATGGCTTCATCGCGGTGACCGTGCTGCTCCTGGTCTCCCTCCTGCGCCGGTCCCAGGAGTGGGCCCGCTGGGCGCTGAGCGTGATCGGCGCCGGCGTGTTCCTGGGCTCGTTCGCGGTGCTGCGGACGGCGCCACCGGTGTCCGTGCAATGCGCGCTGACGGTGTCCGCGGTGCTCAACGCGGTGGCCCTGCTGCTGCTGTGGCACCCGAGCGTCGGGGTCTTCCTGCACCGGCGCGCACCTGCGGGAGAGGTCCCGGTCGACGCCGACTCTTGACGTTGTGTCGGTCGCGGGCTGTACCTTGGTCACATCGAACAAATGTTCGAACATCGATCAAGGCGGCGGGGCGACCACCGCGGAAGGGGGCGGCCATGATGCTGCCGGCGACGACCCATTCCTACCTGATGCGGTCGGCAGAATCCCTGAGCGAGGCGGTCACCGCTCGTGACGTCGCGACGCGCTACGCGTGTGCCCACGTCTCGGCGCTGAGGGCCGCGGCCGCGCTGCTGGCCGCGCGCGCCCGGCCCGAGCCGGCCAAGCGCCGCCAGCAGCGCAACGCCTGGGTGCTGCTCGCCGAGGTCGCTCCCGAGATGGAGGAGTGGGCGCGCTTCTTCGCCGCGAGCGCCGCCAAGCGGGCTGCGGCCGAGGCGGGTTCCTCGCGTGCGGTCACCGAGCGCGAGGCCGACGACCTGGTCCGCGACGCCGACCGCTTCCTCGCGGTGGTCGAGCACGCCCTGGGCCTCACCCCGCACGTCTCGGTGGGTGACCGGCTCGCAGGGCGCGCGGCGGGCTGACGTCGCCACGGCACAGGACACCCGTAGTGTTCGGGACATGGCATCGGCACAGCCCGCGGCGATCTCCCCGCGCACCGTGGTCGTCTGGGACGGGCTCGAGCATGCGCTCGGCACGTCGCCGGTCGAGGTGGTCGACATCGGCGGCGGCACCGGCGGTTCCGCCGTACGTCTCGCCGCCATGGGCCACCGGGTCACCGTCGTCGATCCCAGCCCCGACGCGCTCGCGGCCCTCGGTCGCCGGGCCCGCGAGGCCGGTGTCAGCGTGGCCGGCCACCAGGGCGACGTGGACGAGCTGGCCGGCATCGTCGGCCCCGACGGCGCCGACGTGGTGCTGTGCCACGGCGTGCTCGAGGTCGTCGATCCGGCCCGCGCGCTCGCCTCGATCCGCGAGGTCCTGCGTCCCGGCGGGCTGCTCAGCCTGCTGGTCGCGCAGACCCACGCCGCGGTCGTCGCCAAGGCCATGTCCGGTCAGTTCGGCCAGGCGCGCGCGATCCTCGACGACCTCGCCTCCGGCGACGAGGTGCGCGGCCGCCGGCGCTTCACCCGCGACGAGGTCGACCTGCTGCTCACCGGAGCCGGCTTCACCGTCGAGGCGGTGCACGCGGTCCGCGTCTTCACCGACCTGGTGCCCGGCGCCCTCATCGACCAGGAGGCCGGCGGCCCCGCCGCCCTCGCCGAGCTCGAGCGCGCCGTCGCCGCGCGCCCGGAGTACCTGCCGCTCGCTGCCCAGCTGCACGTGCTGGCTCGCTGACCCGAGGGCGGCCTGATGCCGCCCCCGAGTGCGAAAGAAGGGTCTCGGCCCTCCGAAAGACGTCTCTCGGAGGGCCACGAGGCTTCTTTCGGCGGCAGGCTGCTGCACCTGCTGCACGTCGACATGGACGCGTTCTACGCCTCGGTGATGATTCGTGACCGCCCCGAGCTGCACGACCGTCCCGTCGTGATCGGCGGCGGCCACCGCGGCGTCGTGCTGTCGGCCAACTACCCGGCCCGCGCGTACGGCGTGCGCTCGGGCATGTCCGGGACGGAGGCGAGCCGGCTCTGCCCGCAGGCACTCGTCATGCCGCCAGACTTCGACCTGCTCCGCCCGGTCTCGCGCTCGATCATGGAGACCTTCCGCACGGTCACCCCCGTGGTGGAGGTGGTCTCCCTCGACGAGGCGTTCCTCGACGTGCGCGGCGCGGTCCGGCTGCTCGGCCCACCGGAGCTGATCGCCGACCGGCTCCGCTCCCGCGTCCGCGCCGAGCACGGCATCACCTGCTCGGTCGGCATCGCCGCGGCGGTCTCGGTGGCGAAGCTCGCGAGCCGCCGCGCCAAGCCCGACGGGGTGCTCGTCCTGTCGCCGGAGCGGTTCGTGGCCGAGGTGCACCCGCTGGACGTGGGCGTCCTGTACGGCGTCGGCGAGGCCACCCGGCTCCGGCTGCACCGGCTCGGCCTGACCACGGTCGGGGAGCTGGCGCGGGTGCCCGTCGAGGAGCTGCAGCGGATGGTCGGCAACCACCTCGGCCGGGTCCTGCACCACCTGGCCTGGGGCGACGACCGCGACCAGCTCACCTCGGGTGGCGCCGGCACCTTCGGCTTCGGGGAGGGCGAGCCGGAGAGCAGCATGGGCTCGCAGCACACCCTCGCGGTCGACATCCGCGACCGAGCCCAGATGGCACGCGAGCTGCTCCGCCTCGCCGCACGCGTCGCAGCCCGTGCCCGCGGCGCCGGCAAGGTCGGGTGGGTCGTCGCGATCACGGTGCGGTTCAGCGACTTCGTCACCGTGTCCCGGTCGCGCACCCTGCGTGAGCCCACCGACGTCACCCAGGACGTGTACGCCGCCGCCCTGGCGCTCCTCGACGTGCTGCTCGAGCAGCAGGGACCGGCCCACCGCCGCCGCGCGATCCGGCTGCTCGGCGTACGGCTGGAGCGCTTGCAGAAGGCCCGCCCCGAGCTCGGCCGGCAGCTCGCGTTCGGCGAGCGCGACCCGGGGTGGCCCGAGCTCGACCGGGCGGTCGACCGCGCCTCGGGGAGGTTCGGATCGGGTGCCGTGCGGCCCGCGAGCCTGCTCTGAGGACGACGGTGCGTCCTGCATCACAAAATGTCGGGGCTTCCCTACCAGTCTCCGGCGTGCCTGCCTACACTTGAGTGAAGGCCGACGCACATCTTGTCGTGCGGCGGGGTTTCATCAGAGTGCGGAGGATCCAGTGCCACTCTCCGAAGAGGAGCTGCGACTGCTCGAGCAGATGGAGCGCGCCCTCTCCGAGGAGGATCCCAAGTTCGCCTCCACCCTGCGCGGGACCACGATGCGCAACGCCGCGCGTCGCAACGCCGTCGTCGCCGGTCTCGGCCTGGTCGTCGGCGTCGCCGTCCTGATGGCCGGTGTCATCACCCACTACTGGCAGATCGGCATCGCCGGCTTCGTGATCATGCTCGGCGCGGCCACGCTGGGGCTGACGGCCCTGCGCGGTCAGCGGGTCGGCCCGGCAGCCTTCGCCCCCGCCGACGTCTCCGGGCGCCGGCACCACCCCTCCGGCTTCGGCATCGTCGACGGCGGACGTCGCAACCGCCGCCCGCGCGGGCGCAGTGCCTTCATGGACACGATGCGCACCCGCTGGCGCCGCCGCCGCGACATCGGCGGCTGGTAAGAAAGACCCGCAGGGCTCAGCCCCGCAGGCTCCGCGGGAGCCAGCGCGCCCGGCGCAGCTGCCGGGGAGTCGCCGTCTCCTCCAGCGCCGCCACCACGATCGAGGCGCGCGCGCCCAGGTCCTGACGCGCGGCGACCGCGACGCTGCGCTCGTGCGAGCCGTAGCGAAGCTCCTCCACGCTGAGCACCAGGTCGTCGAGGGCCGCGAGCACCTCCGGTGTGACCCGGCGGCCGCCCTTGGTCAGGTGCGCCGCGATCCGCCGACCGGTCTCGCGCGGCGAGCGTCCGGCGGGCCACGCGACCGACAGGTCGATCGCCGTCGCGCGGAGCTCGGCCCAGATGGCGTCGGCGTCACCGGCCAGCCGCCGTACCCGGCGCCGGCGGCGTACGCCCGCGACCACGGCGAGCAGCACCGCGACCGCGAGCGGGACGGCGGCGAGCATGCCGAGGACCCGCACGGTGGTGTGGCCTCCCTGCGCGCCCGAGTTCTGCCCCGGCAGCACCTGTGGCTTCGAGGAGCCCGGCTGGGAGCCGGGGCTGCTGGACGGCTGGGCGGTGGTGGTGGAGGTCGGCCGTGAGGTCGGCCCGCCCGACGGCCCGCCCAGGTTCGGTGGCGGCGTCACCGGCACCGTGGAGTACGCCGGGGCGTTCGGCGCCCGCGAGGACGGAGTCGGCTCGAACCGGACCCACCCGGCCCCGGCGAAGTAGAGCTCGGGCCACGCGTGCAGGTCGTGCGAGGAGTAGACGTACTGGTGGTTGCCGAGGGGAGCGGGCGTCAGGAACCCGACGGCCACCCGGGCCGGCACCCCGAGGATGCGGGCCATGAGCGCCATGGCCGACGCGAACTGCTGGCAGTAGCCCACCCGGCCGCCCCGCCCGGGCTGGAGGAAGGTGTCGAGCGTCTGCCCGTCCGTGCCGCGTGGTGCGAGGTGGATGCTGTAGCGGAAGTGGCCGGTCGCGCGGAAGAAGTCCTGCAGGAGCAGGGCCTTGTGGTAGTCGTCCTTGGCGCCACCGGTCACCTGGGCGGCGAGGTCGCGGACGTACGTCGACACCGACCCGGGCACGTAGAGGTCCTCGGCGGGGTAGGTGCCGTTCGGCGCGTCCTGGAACCAGCGGCCGTCGGTGCCGTAGTCGGGCTGCTCGGTCGTCATCGTGTACGCCGTGTCGGCGGCGTTCGTGCTGCCGGCGGCGACGAAGTCCATCGTCGCCGGGTCGTAGCGCCAGTCGCCGGGTGCAACGATCCGGGAGATCGGGAACGCCGTGGGGAGCCACGTGGAGTCGAACGCCGGCATGGTCTGGGCCTGCTGGGTGTAGGCGGTGTACGGCACCTCCGCGGACAGGCCCGGCGACGTGGGGACGGTCCCGTCGGCCGAGCGGTCCGGCGACACGCTCCGGTCCCCGCTCGACCACTCGATCCCGGTGAACCGGTTGAGCACGGCGATCCTCAGGTAGCCGGGGTCGGGTTGGTCCGTGGTGATGTAGACGAGCGGGACGTCGGCGTTGCGCTCGAGGTCGCCGCGCATGTCGACGATCGGCTTGTGGATCACCACCTTCGACCTGCCCGGTCCGGCGAGGTTGACCAGCGGGGTGCTGGGCAGCGGCACGACCGCCGCGACGACCAGCGCCGCCGCGATGCCCACGGCCCCGAGCGGGATCGCCGGACGCAGCAACGCGCGCACGCCGGCGGTGTCCGCGGCCGGCAGGTCCTCGGGACGTCCCCAGTGGCGCCGGGCCTCGCCCCCGTCGAGGAGGACCAGGACCAGGTAGCCCGCCGCCGCGACGACGAAGGCGACGACCGCGGACCCGAGCCCGGTGAAGCCCGCGTGCAGCGCGAAGACGGCGAGCAGGGGGAGGCCGGCGAGCATCGGGCGGCGCAGGTGCACCGCCAGGAGCTGGGCGAGGAACAGGAAGAGCATCGACCCGAGGACGAGCAGCGGCGTCACGCTCGCGACCGTGTCCTCGATGGGGAGCCGGTAGGTGCTGACCGAGTGGACCGCACCGTGCAGCCCCACCGCGGCGGCGTGCGCGTGGAACGGGACGAGGGTGCCGGCGGCCGCCCACCAGGCGACGCCGATGCACAGGACGAGGTCGAGGAGCACGCGGAGCCGTCGCGGGAACCGGTCGGGGAGGACCGCGGTGAGCAGCACCAGCACCACGCTGACGGCCGCGCTGAGGAGCAGGTACGTCGCCGGGTAGGTCACGAAGCGGCGCCACGACGTCAGCGCGGCCCACGTCGACCCGATCGCGATCGCACTCACGAGCACGGCCGGCACGGCGGGTCCGCCCGCAGGAGTGCGCCCGGCCGATCTGGCCGTTCCGGTCGGACGGGTGGTTCCAGGGGCGGACATCGTGTCCATCAGCGTGGCCTCGCGGCGATGTCGAGCTCGCGCCACGCCTGCTCGATCTTGCTCGTCCGGCCCACCGGCGCCACGCGCCAGCCGAGCGAGCGCAGGGTGTCGAGCGGTCCGCTGGCCTCCTCGACCCGGGCGTGCGACCCTCCCGCGTCGAGCACGAGGGCCGACGCCTGGGTGGCGTTGTGCCGGAGCCGGCGCAGGCCTCCGGTGTCGTGGGCGTTGAGGGTGCCGAGGACACCGATGATGGTGCCGACCTTGCCGGCGTCGCTGCTCCACCGGGTCTCGAGGTCCTCGCGCCAGCTCAGCCCGAGCACGGCGAGGCGCTCCAGGGAGAGGGACACCGGCTCGACGTCGCCGCCGAGGGGTCCGTCCGCGGTGACCAGCCGTACGGCGAAGCCCCGCGCATCGAGGTGGACGAGCACCGACGCCGCGATCACCACCGCCATCTCCAGGCTGCTGCTCGGCCCACGCCCGCCGTGCGCGCCCGCCCGGTTGTCGAGGAGGACGGTCGCCCGGGCCTCCCACGGGTGCTCCTCGCGACGCACCATCAGCTCGCCCACCCGGGCCGAGCTGCGCCAGTGCACCCGGCGCAGGTCGTCGCCGCGGCGGTACTCGCGCACCGTGACGTCCTCGGCCGAGCCCGCCGCGATGTGGGGGAGCGACCGCTCACCGGTGCCGGTCCGTCCGCCGCCGAGGGTGATCGCGGGCAGCGCGACGATGCGCGGGGTCACGATGATCGACGCCGTGCCCGGGACGACCTGACGACGCTCGACGAGGCTGAACGGGTCGGTCACCCGCGTCACGAGCGGCCCCACCGTGAACCTTCCGCGGACGTCGGACCGCACGGTGTAGCGCGCGTGCTGCTCGGCCTCGGTCCGGCGCAGGACGAAGCGCGGTCGGCCGCCGAGGGCGTAGGGGACCTGCTCCTCGACGAGGAGCGTCCCGCTGACGGTGGCCGTGACCACGAGGTCGACGTGGCAGGCCGACCCGGCCGGCACCACCGGCTGGGCGAGCAGCCGCCGCGCCGAGACCTCCAGCCGGCGGGTCCGGATGAGCAACCAGGACAGGACCGGGAGCGCGAGCATCAGCGCACCGATCCGCAGCAGGCCGCTCTGCCCGAGCAGGATCGCGGACACCACGATCGCCAGGCCCGCCGCGCAGAAGGCCCGCCCGCGCAGCGTGAGGCCGGGTCGCGGGGGCGGTAGCGGAGGGGTGTCAGGCATGGCGACGCTCGGCCGGGGGGTCAGGTGCCGGGGACGGGCACGGTGGCCGTGATGCCGTCCAGGACGGCCGTGACGGACCGCCCGCCCGCCGTCGAGTCGGCGCTGGGCAGCAGCCGGTGGGCGAGCACCGTCTGGGCCAGGGTGCGCACGTCGTCGGGCAGGACGTAGTCACGGCCGTGCAGGGCGGCGTACGCCTTGGCGGCGCGCACCAGGTGCAGGGTCGCGCGCGGGGACGCGCCCAGCAGCAGGTCCGGGTGGCCGCGGGTGGCCGAGGTGAGGGCGACGGCGTACTCCTGGACGGCGGCGGCGACGTGCACCTGGCCGACCAGCGCGATGACCTTGCGGACCTCGGCCGCGTCGGTCACCGGCTCGAGGTCGTCGAGCGGGTTGACCGTGGTGTGGCTGTCGAGCATGGCCAGCTCGGCGGCCTGCACCGGGTAGCCGATGGAGATGCGGGCCAGGAACCGGTCGCGCTGGGCCTCGGGCAGCGCGTAGGTGCCCTCCATCTCGACCGGGTTCTGGGTCGCGATCACCATGAACGGCGACTCCAGCAGGTAGGTCTGGTTGTCGACCGTGACCTGCCGCTCCTCCATGCACTCCAGCAGCGCCGACTGCGTCTTGGGGGACGCGCGGTTGATCTCGTCGCCGATCACGATGTTGGCGAAGACGCCGCCCGGCCGGAACTCGAACTCCCGCGTGGACTGGTCGTAGACCGAGACCCCGGTGACGTCGGACGGCAGCAGGTCGGGCGTGAACTGGATGCGGCGCACGGTGGCGTCGATGCTGCGGGCCAGCGCCTTGCTCAGCATCGTCTTGCCGACGCCCGGCACGTCCTCCAGGAGCAGGTGGCCCTCGGCGAGCAGCACGACCAGGGCGGCCGTCACGGCCTCGCTCTTGCCCTCGATCACGCGCTCCACGTTCGTCCGGATCCGCTGTGCCACCTCGGCCACCGCGGTGACCTTCTCTCCCGGACTGCGCTCGGCGATTCCCACGCGGCAAACCTACGTCACCACGCCGAGCCCGGCGCGGGGAACGCGGTGGGGAATCGCGTGGGGGCGCGCGGTGGGGACACGGGGAGGAAGGTGGTTGACGGTGGGGGAAAGTGGAGTAGTGTGGGGGAAAGTGGAGGAACAAGGAGCCTGAACCAGGTCAGCAGGGGGTGCCGGGATGCTCTTCATGGGCACCTACACGCCGAAGCTGGACGAGAAGGGCCGCCTGTTCCTCCCGGCGAAATTCAGGGAACGGCTGGCGGGGGGCCTCGTGGTGACGCAGGGACAGGAGAACTGCCTCGTCGTCTGGCCCAGCGACGTCTTCGCCGAGGAGGCCGAGCGGGCAGCCGCCCGGCCGATGACCAACCGTGCTGCTCGCAGCTACGCCCGCGTGCTGTTCGCGGGTGGCGAGGAGGCCACGCCCGACAAGCAGGGCCGGATCGGTGTTCCGGCCAACCTGCGCGAGTACGCCGGCCTCGAGCGCGAGGTCGTCGTCATCGGCGTACGGGACCGCCTGGAGATCTGGAACCCCGACAAGTGGCGGGAGTTCCAGGCCGCGGCGCTGGAGGAGTTCGCCGACCTCGACGAGGACGACGACTAGCTCCCCGCACCTCCACGTTCCACCACCACAAGTCCACAGCGGATCCGCAGGGCCCGATCTCGGGCCGCTTCCACCTCACGCGGCGCACCCCTGGGGTCACTTCCCCGGCACCAGGCGCGCACCGCACCTCGTCACCTGGAACACCTTCCCCGGTCCCAGGCGGCACCAGAGCCAGGAAGCGGACCGGGATCCGGCCCTACGGATCCGCTCATCTCATCTGCAGTTCCAAGCACTTCTGGGTAAGGGTCGAGGGCGATGGCGAACGCACACCACGTGCCGGTCATGGTGGACCGGATCGTGGCACTGCTCGAGCCCGCTCTGGCCCACGACGGCGCGGTGATGGTCGACTGCACGCTCGGTCTCGGCGGTCACACCGAGGCCGTGCTCAGCAGGGTCGCGTCGGCGCGGGTGATCGGCATCGACCGCGACCCGCAGGCGCTGGCGATGAGCCGGGAGCGGCTCGCGCCGTACGGCGACCGCTTCACCGGCGTCCAGGCCGTGTACGACGAGATCCCCGACGTGCTGCGCGACCTCGGCCTGCCGAGCGTCGACGCCTTCCTCTTCGACCTCGGCGTCTCCTCGATGCAGCTGGACCTTCCCGAGCGCGGCTTCGCGTACGCCGTGGACGCGCCCCTCGACATGCGGATGGGCGACTCCGGCATCACCGCTGCCGAGGTCCTCAACACCTACGAGCCGCGCGAGCTGGTCCGCGTCCTCAAGGAGTACGGCGAGGAGCGCAACGCCCGTCGCATCGTCGACGCGATCGTCCGCGAGCGGGCCAAGGAGCCCTTCACCAACAGCGGTCGCCTCGTCGAGCTGCTGTACGCCGCCATCCCGGCGCCCGCCCGGCGCACCGGCGGCCACCCCGCGAAGCGCACCTTCCAGGCGCTGCGCATGGAGGTCAACGACGAGCTGCGCGTGCTGGAGCGCGCGATGCCGGCCGCGGTCGACGCGATCGCCGTGGGCGGCCGGGTCGTCGTGGAGTCCTACCACTCGCTGGAGGACCGGCTGGTGAAGCGCGTCTTCGCCGCGGCCACCGCCAGCCACGTGCCCGACGACCTCCCGTTCGTCCCCGAGGGCCAGGAACCCGCCCTCCGCCTGGTCACCCGCGGCGCTGAGCAGGCGTCCGACGAGGAGATCGCCCAGAACCCCCGAGCCGCCTCGGTGCGACTCCGCGCGATCGAGCGCATCCGTCCGCAGCAGCCCCGCCGAAAGGGAGTCGTCTGATGAGCAGCGCCGCACCGAACCCCAACCCGAGCCGGCTCCCACGCGTTGCCCCGCGGGTCGCCCAGCGCGCCCTGCAGCGGGCCCGCCTGACCGTCGTACCTCGGCGGCGCACGGCGGTCCGGGCACCCCGGGTGCCGTTCGTGATGCTGATCAGCGCGCTGCTGCTCGGCGGCGTGATCGGGCTGCTCCTCTTCAACACCTCGATGCAGCAGGCGTCCTTCCGGGAGACGGCACTCAGCCACCAGGCCCGCGACCTCGACGCCCAGCAGGAGGCGCTGCAGCTGCAGCTCGACGCCCTGCGCGACCCCCAGCGGATCGCCCGGCTGGCCCAGCAGATGGGCATGATCGTGCCGACCGGAGCGGCGGCCATCCTGGACTACCAGACGGGGAGGATCCGCGGCGCCCGGACGCCCGCGGAGGGCCCCGGGCTCCCGCTGCACCAGCCGCCCGCCCAGCAGGCGGCCGGGTGGAAGCCGCCCGCTCCGACGGTGACCGTGACGCCGACGACGACCCAGCGTGCCAAGAAGACCGGGTCCGGCGTGCCCCCGAAGAATCGGTGATCGCACGACCTAGGTTGGGGGAGTGAGCACCAACCTGCGCCGCGGAGGCATGCGTCGCGGGACGCCGGGGTTGCGTCTGCGCGCCGGGTTCCTCGTGATCGCGTTCGTGCTGTCGGTCTTCGGAGCCCGGCTGATCCAGCTGCAGGCCGTCGACCCGGGTTCGTACGCCGCCATGGCGGCCCGCGAGGGCAGTGTCTCGATCGTGCTGCCCGCCACGCGCGGCTCGATCCTGGACCGCAACGGGCAGCCGCTGGCGCAGTCGGCCTCCGGGCTGATGATCGTCGCCGACCCCACGATGACGACGAAGAACGCCGGCAAGCTGGCCGCCTTCCTCACCCGCCGGCTCGGCGTCGACTACTTCACCACCCTCAACCTGCTGCGCACCAAGAACAGCCGCTTCGTCTACATCGATCGCCAGGTGCCCTCGGCGAAGGCGACGGCGGTCGTCGCGGACGCCGACAGCCACGGCTGGGGCGGGCTGTTCACCAACAACGACCCGCTGCGCGTCTACCCGCAGAAGGACGTCGCCGCGAACCTCGTCGGCTTCCTCGGTACGCCGAACGACGACGGCTCCGCGCACCCGCTGGCCGGGCTCGAGGCGAACTTCAACACCCTCCTGTCCGGCAAGGACGGCTCGGCCCGCTACGAGGTGGGCGCGGGCAACGAGATCCCGCTCGGCGACAACACCACGACCCCGGCCGTCAACGGCGCGAACCTGACCACGACCCTCGACGCGAACATGCAGTTCTACACGCAGCGCGTCCTGCAGCAGGCCGTGCGCGGCGCCGCCGCCAAGTCCGGCATCGCGATCGTGATGGACACCCGGACCGGTCAGCTGCTGGCCCTGGCCGACTACCCGACGTACGACGCCTCCACGCCGGGCGACTACGACCACAGCCTCTACAAGTCGGCCGCGCTCACCGACGTCTACGAGCCGGGCTCGGTCGAGAAGACGCTCACCCTCAGCGCGCTGATGGACGCCAAGCCGTCGATCGGTCCCGGCACCCGGCTGCGGGTGCCCGGCGCGATCAAGGTCGAGGACCGCACGATCCACGACTACTGGCAGCACGGGCTGCTCAACCTGACCCTGGCCGGCGTCATCGCGAAGTCGTCGAACGTCGGCACGGTGCTGGCCTCGTCCCGCCTCAACGCGAGCCTGATGCGCCACTACCTCACCGAGTTCGGCCTGGGTCGGCGCACCAACATCGGCCTCACCGGTGAGTCCCCGGGCATCCTGCCGACGCTCAGCCAGTGGACGACCGGCATCAAGGACCGCATCGCGTTCGGCCAGTCCCTCTCGGTGAACGCGCTCCAGGAGATCAGCGCGGTCAACTCGATCGCGAACGGCGGCCAGTACATCTCCCCGAGCCTGATCCTGGGCTCGGCCACCAACGACGCCGGGCAGAACGTCGGCAGCGGCGACGCGACCGTGCGGCAGGTGATCAGCCCCCAGACGGCCCAGCGGATGACGCACATGATGGAGCGGGTCGTCGACCCGAACGCCGGTGTCGCGCCGCTCGCGCAGGTGCCGGGCTACGTCGTGGCCGGCAAGACCGGTACCGCCCAGGAGGTCGGCCCGTCCGGCAGGTACGACCGCACCACGGTCTCCTTCGCCGGCTTCGCCCCGGCCGACAACCCCCGGTTCACGATCTACGTGGTGGTCAAGTCGCCGCGCGCCGGCAGCGGCGGCGGCAGCACCGCCGGACCGGTCTTCTCCAAGCTGATGGCCCACGCCCTGGCCCGCTACGGCGTCGCGCCGAGCGGCGCCAAGGCCTCCCAGATCCCCGTCGAATGGTGACCCCGGAGCCCGTCGCGACCCGGCCGCAGCGGCCGCAGCCCGTCACGCTGGCCGACCTGGCGGTGCGCTTGGGCGTCGCGCCCCCCGCGTCCGACGTCGCGGTCACCGGCATCTGCCTGGACTCGCGCCGGGTCCGGCCGGGCGACCTGTACGCCGCCCTGCCGGGCGCCACCGCGCACGGCGCCGCCTTCCTTCCGCAGGCCGTCGCCGCGGGCGCGGTCGCGGTGCTGACCGACGCCGACGGCGCGGAGGCCGCTGCCGCGGCCGGCCTGCCCGCCCTCGTCGTACCGAGGCCGCGGGAGGTGCTGGGCGCCCTCAGCGCCGCGGTGTACGCCGATCCGGCCGGTGCCATGCGGATGATCGGGGTCACCGGCACCCAGGGCAAGACGACCACGACCCGGCTCCTCGACGGTGGGTTCACGGCCGCCGGGATCCGCTCCGCCGTCATCGGCACGGTCGGCACCCGGATCGCCGGCGAGGACGTGAAGACCGCGCTCACCACCCCCGAGGCGCCCGACCTGCACGGCCTGTTCGCCGTCATGCGTGAGGAGTCGGTGCAGGCCTGCGCGATGGAGGTCTCCAGCCACGCGCTGGTGATGGGGCGCGTCGACGGCGTGGTGTTCGACGTCGCGGTGTTCCTCAACCTGGGGCGCGACCACCTGGACTTCCACAAGGACGTCGAGGACTACTACCGGGCGAAGGCGTCGCTCTTCACTCCCGAGCGCGCCCGGCTCGGTCTCAGCTTCGTCGACGACGAGCACGGCCGGCGGCTGGCCGCCGAGGCGACGATCCCGATGCGGACCCTGTCCGTCGCCGGCGAGGCCGACTGGCGGGCGGTCGACCTGCGCCCACGGGCCGACGGCACCGACTTCACGGTCGTGACGCCCGACGGCGCGCGGGTCGCCGCCGGCGTACCGCTGCCGGGGGAGTTCAACGTGGTCAACGCGCTCGCCGCCGTCGCGGCAGCGGCCGAGGCGGGCTTCGACGTCGCGGCGGTCGCGCGCGGCATCGCCGCCGGCGCGGGCGTCCCCGGCCGCCTCGAGCGGATCGACGCCGGCCAGGACTTCGACGTCTTCGTCGACTACGCGCACAAGCCCGACGCGGTCGAGGCCGTGCTCGCGACGCTGCGGCCGGTGACGGCCGGCCGGCTGATCATCGTGCTCGGCGCGGGAGGAGACCGCGACCGCGGCAAGCGCCCGCTGATGGGCGAGATCGCCGCGCGGCTCGCCGACGTGGTCGTGGTGACCGACGACAACCCCCGCACCGAGCGACCAGCCGAGATCCGGGCCGAGGTGCTCGCCGGCGCCGCCGGCGGCGAGGCCGAGGTCACCGAGATCGGCGACCGTCGCGACGCCATCGCGACGGTCCTCCACAACGCGCGCCCCGGTGACGTCGTCGTGATCGCGGGCAAGGGTCACGAGACCGGCCAGGAGATCAACGGCGTGGTGCACCCCTTCGACGACCGCGAGGTCGTGCGCGAGTGCCTGGCCGGCCTGGGAGGCCCCCGATGATCCCGATGACCCTCGCCGAGATCGCCGAGGTGGTGGGCGGCGCGCTGCACGGTCCGGCCGACCTGGTGGTCAGCGCACCGGCGTACGTCGACAGCCGGGAGGCGATCGCCGACGGTCTGTTCGTGGCCATCGTGGGGGAGCGGGTCGACGGCCACGAGTACATCGCCGACGCCCACGCGGTGCTGGGCAGCCGGCCCACCGACCGCCCGACGGTCGTCGTCGACGACCCCGTGGTCGCGCTCGGCCGGCTGGCCCGGCACGTCGTCGACGCCCTGGTCCCCGGTCTCACGGTCCTGGCCCTCACCGGGTCGCAGGGCAAGACGGGCACCAAGGACTACCTGGCCTCCGTGCTCACCACGCTGGCCGGCGCGGACGCCGTCGTCGCGACGTCCGCCAACCACAACAACGAGCTCGGTGTGCCGCTGACGGCGCTCGGTGCGACGACGCGCACCCGCTTCCTCGTGCTGGAGATGGGGGCGCGTGGGATCGGCCACATCGCCTACCTGTGCGGCATCGCGCCACCGCGGATCGCCGCGGTGCTCAACGTCGGCACCGCGCACATCGGCGAGTTCGGCGGCAAGGAGGCCATCGCGCTGGCCAAGGGCGAGATCGTCGAGGCACTGCCGCCGGACGGCACGGCCGTGCTGAACGCCGACGACCCGCTGGTGGCGGCGATGGCGCCCCGCACGCCGGCGCCGGTGCTGACCTTCGGCGCCGCCGGGATGCTGGGCTGGCGCGACCTCGAGCTGGACGAGCTCGGTCGACCCCGCTTCGAGCTGGGGTACGACGACGGCCGGCAGGGCGCGCGCTGGAGCCCGGTCCGGCTCCGCCAGATCGGCGCCCACCAGGTGGCCAACGCGACGGCGGCCGCCGCGATGGCGATCTCCGCGGGCTTCGGCCAGGACGACGTGGCGGATGCTCTGTCCGAGGCCGTGTCCGCGAGCCGCTGGCGGATGGAGCTGTCCGAGCGGGCCGACGGCCTGGTCGTGATCAACGACTCCTACAACGCCAACCCCGAGTCCATGCGGGCCGGCCTCGAGGCGCTCGTCGCCGTGGGGGAGCGCTCCGGCCGGCGTACCGTCGCGGTGCTGGGGGAGATGCGCGAGCTGGGCACCGAGCACGACGAGGGCCACCGCAGGGTCGGACGCGCCGCGGCGGAGCTCGGCGTCGACGTGCTCGTGGTGGTCGGCGAGCCGGCCGCACCCATGGCCGCCGACCTCGCCGGAACGCCGGTTGAGGTGATCCTCACGCCCGGCCGTTCGGAAGCAGCGACCTGGTTGCGGCAGAATGCCGGTCCGGCGGACGTCGTGCTGGTCAAGGCCTCACGGGGTGCCGCGCTGGAGTGGATCGCCGAGCAGCTGCTCGCGACCGACCAGCACGATCCAGGCGACCGGTCCGAGGAGGCCCCCAGGTGAAGGCGATCCTGCTCAGCGGGGGCATCGCGCTGCTGATCTCGCTTCTCGGCACCCGCACGGCGATCTCGTACTTCACCCGCCTCGGCTACGGCCAGGAGATCCGCGAGGACGGCCCGACCACCCATCAGTCCAAGCGCGGCACGCCCACCATGGGCGGCGTCGCCATCATCCTGTCCGCGGTCCTGGGCTACTTCGCCGCCAAGCTGATCACGTGGAGCGAGCCGAGCGCGTCCGCGCTGCTGCTGATCTTCCTGTTCGTCGGCATGGGCCTGGTCGGCTTCCTGGACGACTTCATCAAGATCTACAAGCAGCGCAACCTCGGTCTGCGGAGCAAGGCCAAGATGGTCGGCCAGACCGTCATCGCCCTGGTCTTCGCCGGCCTCGCGCTCTCGCCGTGGATGAGGGACGACCGGGGCGTCACGCCGGCCTCGAAGCACCTGTCCTTCCTGCGCGACATCGGCTGGATCAGCGTCCCGATGATCTTCGTCATCGCCCTGATCTGGCTGTACGTCGCCGGCTTCTCCAACGCCGTCAACCTCACCGACGGGCTCGACGGGCTCGCGGCGGGTGCGAGCGCGATGGTCTTCGGCGCCTACGCGCTGATCAACATCTGGCAGAACAACCAGTGGTGCCAGCGTCCGCTCGGACCGGGTGAGAGCCACGCGGCCTGCTACAACGTGCGCGACCCGCTCGACCTCGCGATCGTGGCGGCGGCGATCACCGGCGGGTGCGTGGGCTTCCTGTGGTGGAACGCCTCCCCGGCCAAGATCTTCATGGGCGACACCGGCTCGCTCGCGCTCGGCAGCGCGCTCGCCGGCTTCGCGATCCTCACCCACACCGAGCTCCTGCTCGTGGTCCTCGGCGGCCTCTTCGTCGTCGAGACTCTCTCGGTGATGCTGCAGGTCGGCTTCTTCAAGGCCACCAAGGGCCGGCGGATCTTCCGGATGGCCCCGATCCACCACCACTTCGAGATGCTCGGGTGGGAGCAGGTGACGGTCGTGATCCGGTTCTGGATCATCACCGTGCTCTGCGTGGCCACCGGCGTCGGGCTCTTCTACGCCGAGTGGGTGGCGAAGGCGTGACCGACCCGCTGACCCTGGGCCGTGATGACAGCTGGTCCGGCGTCCGTGCCGTGGTCGCGGGCTTCGGCACCAGCGGCGCCGCCGCCGTCGACAACCTGCTCTTCCTGGGCGCCGACGTCACCGTCCTGACCGCCGCGGTCGCGGCGTCGATCCAGCAGCGGGCCGAGCTCCTGGAGAGCCTCGGCGCGGTGTTCGTGTCCGGCCCGGCCGCGACCGACACGCTGCCCGAGGACGTCGACCTGCTCGTCGTCTCGCCCGGCTTCCGGCCCGACTCGGCCCTGGTCGTCCAGGCCCAGGAGCGCGGCGTGCCCGTCTGGGGCGAGGTCGAGCTCGCCTGGCGGCTGCGCGACCCCGCACACCCCGCGCCCTGGCTGTGCGTGACCGGCACCAACGGCAAGACCACCACCGTGCAGATGCTCGATGCCATCCTCCGGGCCGCCGGGCTGCGCAGCGTGGCCGCCGGCAACGTGGGCCTGCCGATCACCGAGGCCGTCATGGACCCCGAGCCGTACGACGCGATCGTGGCCGAGCTGTCGAGCTTCCAGCTGCACTACACCGACTCGATGGCGGCCGAGTCGGCTGCCGTGCTGAACCTCGCCGAGGACCACCTGGACTGGTACGGTCCGGGCGAGGCCGGCATGGCGGCGTACGCCGCCGACAAGGGCCGGATCTTCACCGGCGTCGAGCGCGCCTGCGTCTACAACGTCGCCGACGAGGCGACCCGGCGCCTGGTCGAGGAGGCCGACGTGGTCGAGGGCGCGCGGGCGATCGGGTTCACCCTGGGCACCCCGGGCGTCGGCATGCTCGGCGTCGTCGAGGACATCCTCGTCGACCGGGCGTTCATCGACGACCGGCACCGCAGCGCGGCCGAGCTGTGCACGGTGGCCGACCTCTACTCGCCGGCGCCGCACTTCGTGGCGAACGCGCTCGCCGCCGCGGCACTGGCACTGGCGCACGGGGTGAGCCGATCCGCCGTACGGGAGGGCCTGACGTCCTTCCGGCCCGACGGTCACCGGATCGCCACCGTGGCCGTCCACGACGACATCACCTGGGTCGACGACTCCAAGGCCACCAACCCGCACGCCGCACAGTCCTCGCTGCTGGCCTACGAGCCCGTCGTCTGGGTGGCGGGTGGGCTCGCCAAGGGCGCGACCTTCGACGAGCTGGTGGAGCAGGCCGCGAGCCGGCTGCGGGCGGTCGTGCTCATCGGCCGCGACCGCGACGTCATCGCCGACGCGCTTTCGCGACACGCTCCCGATGTTCCGATCATCGTGGTCGACACCGGCGAGACTGATGCCGTAGACGGTGCTGACCTGATGCGGCGCGTCGTCGAGGAGGCGGCTCGGGTCGCACGCCCCGGCGACACGGTGCTCCTGGCTCCGGGATGCGCCTCGATGGACCAGTTCACCGACTACAAGGCACGGGGCGACGCCTTCGCGGCGGCGGTCCGGGAGCACACCAGCTGACGACGTAACCGCGAACGGAGGGGATCGCCATCACCGCCGTCTCGCCCGAGCGGCCCCGGTTCAAGGGGATCCGGCTCACCGCGCTGTCCCGACTCTCGCCCGCGCGCTCGCGCTGGGTGGCCTCGGCCAAGGCCGCGCTCGACCGGCCGCTGACGACGTACTACCTGCTGCTGGGCTCGGTCGCCCTGCTGCTCACCATCGGCCTGATCATGGTGATGAGCGCGTCGAGCGTCTACTCCTTCCACTACACCGGCAGCTCCTACACGGTCGTCGAGCGGCAGGCGATGTGGCTGCTGCTGGCGATCCCGTGCGCCTACTTCGCCTCGCGCGTCTCGATCAAGTGGCTGCGCGGCCTGGTCTACCCGGGCTTCGCGATCTCGCTGGTGCTGCTCGGCCTGACCGCCGTGATGGGCCGCGCCGTCAACGGCAACACGAACTGGCTGGTCATCGGCCCGCTGCAGATCCAGCCCTCCGAGATCGCCAAGTTCGCGCTCATCATCTGGGCCGCACACATCTACGCGATCAAGGAGCGCCGGCTCACCCGGCTGCACGAGATCGTGATCCCGGTGGTGCCCGGCATGGCCATCGCCATGGGCCTGGTGCTGGTCGGCGACGACCTCGGCACGACCCTGGTCTTCTTCGCCATCCTCGCCGGGATGCTCTGGGTCGTCGGCGCCCCCGGCCGGATCTTCGGTGCCGCGATCCTCGGCGTCGGCCTCCTGGCCAGCGCGCTGGTCGTGACCGACCCGACCCGGATGGCCCGGCTCACGAACTTCACCGACCCGCTCTCGGAGTACCACTCGACCGGATGGCAGGCCGTCCACGGCCTGTTCGCCTTGGCCCGCGGCGGGATCTTCGGTGAGGGCATCGGCGCCAGCCAGCAGAAGTGGGGCAACCTGCCCGAGGCCCACACCGACTTCATCTTCGCGGTGCTCGGCGAGGAGCTCGGCCTGGTCGGCACGCTGCTCGTCATCAGCCTCTTCCTCGTCATCGCCTACGCGATCATCCGCGTCGCCCGCGAGACCAAGGAGCCGTTCATCCGCTACGCCAGCTTCGGCATCGCGGTCTGGCTGCTCGGCCAGATGATGATCAACATCGGCATGGTGCTCGCGCTGCTGCCCGTCATCGGCATCCCGCTGCCGCTGGTCTCGTACGGCGGATCTAGCCTTGTCCCCACCCTGACCGCACTCGGTCTGGTGATCGGTTTCGCCCGTCGCGAGCCGGCCGCGGCACGCGCGCTGGCCCAGAAGCGCCGGGACAAGGCGAAGGGCGCGCGTTGAGAGTTCTCCTGGCAGGTGGGGGTACGGCCGGGCACACCTCACCCCTGCTGGCGACGGCCGATGCGCTGCGCCGGCTCGACCCGAGCGTCGAGATCACGTGCCTCGGCACACCCCGCGGCCTGGAGAACACCGTGGTCCCCGCGGCCGGCTACCCGCTGGAGCTGGTGCCGCCGGTGCCGCTGCCGCGCAAGCCCAACGCCGACCTCGCCCGCGTGCCCGCCCGGCTGCGCGGAGCCGTCCGGGCCACCCTCGAGATCGTCGACCGGATCCAGCCCGACGTGATCGTCGGCTACGGCGGCTACGTCTCGATGCCGGCCTACCTGGCCGCCCGCCGCCGCAAGCTGCCGCTCGTGGTCCACGAGCAGAACGCCCTGCCCGGCATCGCCAACAAGGTCGGCGCCCGCGTCGCCGACCGGGTCGCCGTGAGCTTTCCGGACACGCCCCTCAAGAACGCCGAGTACGTCGGCCTGCCGCTGCGTCGGATGATCTCGACGCTGGACCGGTCCGCGCTGCGGGCCGAGGCGCGCGCCTTCTTCGGGCTCGACCCGGAGCGGCCCACCCTGGTCGTCACCGGCGGATCGCAGGGCGCGTGGCGGCTCAACCGCGCGGTGGCCGCGGCGGCGCCCGTGCTCGGCACCGCCGGGGTGCAGGTGCTGCACGTCGTCGGCCCGAAGGGCACCGAGGACCCGGACTGGGTCGCCCCGGCGCCGAGCGGGACGCCGTACGTCATCGTGCCCTTCGTCGACCGGATGGACTACGCGCTCGCGGCGGCCGACCTGATGGTCTGCCGGGCCGGTGCGTCCAGCGTGGTCGAGGCGGCCGCGACCGGCGTACCCGCCATCTTCGTGCCGCTGGCCATCGGCAACGGCGAGCAGGCGCGCAACGCCCAGCCCGTCGTCGACGCCGGCGGGGCGCTGATCTGCTCCGACGCCGACTTCTCCGCCGACTATGTCGCCGACACCGTCCCGCTGCTCGCGGGCGACCCGGGCCGGCTCGCCGCCATGGGCCGCGCCGCGGCCCACCTGGTGCCACGCGACGCCGACGACAAGCTGGCCAGCATCATCCGCGAGGCGGCCGGGCGGTGAAGATCCCGGTCCCGGCAGAGATCCTCCCGGCCGACCGGCTGGGGCGGGTCCACTTCGTCGGCATCGGCGGGGCGGGCCTCTCGGGCATCGCGCGCCTGATGCACCAGGCAGGCGTATCCGTCAGCGGGAGTGACGCCAACGACTCGGCCGTCGTGCGGGCCCTGCAGTCCGAGGGCATCACCGTGTATGTCGGCCACGACGCCGCGCACGTCGCCGGGGCCGACACCGTCGTCGCCACGACGGCCGCGCGCGAGGACAACCCCGAGATCGTCGAGGCGATCGCGCGGGGCCTGAGGCTCTGGCCCCGCTCGGCCGGTCTGCAGTCGGTCCTGCTGGGCCGGCGGGTCGTCGCGATCGCCGGCACGCACGGCAAGACGACCACCACCGCGATGACCGTGGTGGCGCTGCAGGAGGCGGGTCTCGACCCGACCTTCGCGATCGGCGCGGAGGTCGAGAGCCTCGGCACCAACGCCCGGCTCGGAGCCGACGACGTCGCTGTCGTCGAGGCCGACGAGTCCGACGGTGCCTTCCTCGTCTACACCCCGGAGATCGGCGTCATCACCAACGTCGACGCCGACCACCTCGACCACTGGGGGAGCGCGGAGGCGTACGACGCCGCGTTCGCCGAGTTCGCGCAGCGCGCTCCGGTCACGATCGCCGAGGACCCCGGGCTGGCCGACGTCACGGCCGGCTTCGGCCCGGACGCCCGGCTGCGGGGGAGCGACCTCGTCGTGGAGGCCGGCCGCACCCGCTTCTCCGTCGCGTACGACGGCACCGACCTCGGCACCGTGGAGCTCGCCGTCCCGGGCCGCCACTACGCCCAGGACGCGCTCTACGCGCTCGGCGCCGGGCTCTCGCTCGGTCTCGAGCCCGCGGCGCTGATCCGTGGCCTCGGCCGGCACCGCGGGGCCAAGCGCCGGATGGAGCTCATCGGCGAGGCGGCCGGCGTGCGCGTCTACGACTCCTACGCCCACCACCCCAGCGAGATCCGCGGCGACCTCGAGGCCGCCCGCTCGCTGGTCTCCGACGGGCGGCTCGTCGTCTGCTTCCAGCCGCACCTGGTCTCCCGCACCCGCATCTTCGGCGAGGAGATGGGCCGCGAGCTGGGCGCCGCCGACCGCGTCGTCGTCCTGGACGTGTACGTCGCCCGCGAGGACCCCGACCCCGACGTGACCGGCGCGCTCGTGGCGGGCGCCGTCCCGCTGCCCGCGGACCGGGTCACCTTCGAGCCCGACCGGGCGGCCGTCGTACCCCTGCTGGTGGGGGAGGCGCGTCCCGGGGACCTCGTGCTCACCCTCGGCGCCGGCGACGTCACGGCCCTCGCTCCGCAGGTGCTCGCCGGGCTGGAGCGGGCCGATGGTTGAGCTCCGGCGACCCCGCTCGCCCCAGGACAGCTCGCGCCGCCGCTTCCAGCGCCGGCAGTGGGGCCGTCGCTGGCTGACCTGGCGCTACGTCCTGTACGCCGCCGTGGTGGTCCTCCTCGCCGGGTTCGCCGTCTACGCCGTCTACTTCTCGCCGTGGCTGCGCACCGAGAAGGTGCAGGTGGAGGGCATCCAGCAGCTCACCCGTGAGCAGGTGATCGCTGCCGCCGACGTACCCCTCGGTGGACCGCTGGCGCACGAGGACCTGCACGCGATCGAGCAGCGGGTCGAGGCGTTGGCGATCGTGAGGTCGGCCGACGTGTCGCGCTCCTGGCCGCACGACGTCCGGATCGTCGTCACCGAGCGCACGCCCGTGGCCGTGCTCGCGCGCGGCGGGTCCTACGTGCAGGTCGACGCCAGCGGCGTCACCTTCATGCCCGTGCTGAAGAACCCGGGCAGCCTCCCCGCCATCGACACCGGCGCCACGGCCGACGAGAACGCGCTCGCCGAGGGGGCCAAGGTCGCGGCGTCGCTGCCGCCCGAGGTCGCCAAGCTCGTCGACCACATCGAGGTCGCCACGATCGACCGGATCCAGCTGTCCCTGCGCGACGGCCGCCAGGTGCTGTGGGGGAGCGCGGAGGAGTCGACGGCCAAGGCCAAGGTCCTCCTCGCGCTGCTGAAGACCAAGGCGCACTCCATCGACGTGTCGGTGCCGGGGCTCCCCACCACCCGCTGACGGGGT
>DATFHM010000089.1:0-8924 GCA_035248385.1 Nocardioides sp.
GCGATTGGGGTGCCCGGCAAACGTGCAGGAGTCAGCGACTCAGAACAAATGCCTTGCCGGGCGGGGACCCCACTCTCGCCCCGGCGGGCAGAGCCTCGGGAGCGTCCGGTGACACCCCCACCCCGATTACCCACCCCGCCATGCCTTCACCGACCCCGCAATCGACCAGCTGGCCTCGTGACGGCTGCTCCGCAACCGGCGACCGACCACCGCGTGAGCGCGGCCCTACGCCGCGAGAGATGTGCCCAGCAAGGCGATGTGCGCCGGCAGGACCCGCCGCCAGTACTTGGAGTTGTGGGCGCCCAGGGTGAAGCCGCCGGTGGGCTGGGTCGTGAAGCCCTCCCGGAAGGCCTTGACGTTGGAGTAGAAGGGGTCGCTGTCGCCGCAGTCGATGCGGACCGGGATCCCGTCGAGGTCCTGCTGGCGGCCGAAGACCGTGTTGGCGTCGAAGTCGGCCTGGTCGTCGAAGGAGCCGGGTGTCGTGGCGGCGTACGACGGCCAGATGGCCGGGCTCAGCGCGCACACGGCCGCGACGCGGGAGGCGCCGAGCTGGATGCCGAAGTGGAGGGCGCCGTACCCGCCCATGGAGAACCCGATGAAGCCGACCCGGGTGGTGTCCAGGCCGTGTCGCGCGAGGAGGGGCAGGAGCTCCTCGACCACCGTGCCGGCGCGGTCGCCGGAGGCGCGGTCGTGCCAGTACGACTCGCCGCCGTCGACACTCGCGATCGCGAAGGGCGGCAGGCCCTTGCCGACGGCATCCGCGAGGAAGAGGTTGAGCGCCTGGTGGTCGGGGGACATGGCGTCCCGGTAGCTGGCGCCCCGCCCGTGCAGCGCGACGGCCACCGGCAGCGTCCGGCCCGCCATCCCGGGTGGGTAGGCGATCGCCCAGCCCACGTCCGTCCCGCGCGCCTTCGACGCGAACGAGCCGCTCAGCACCGGGCCGCTGGCGACGTCGGGCGCCAGGCCGGTCGCGCCGTTGATCCCGAGGTGCTGGTAGACCCACGAGCGGCCGGGGAGCACCTCGGTCTGGATGCCGACCGCGGTGGCGGCCGTACCAGTCCCCAAAATGGCGCCTCCCGCCGTCAAAACGGAACGGCGGGAGAGCGGCATGCCCGAAGGCTAGGTCAGAGAGCGCCCACGACGTAGTCGATCGACTTGGTGAGCTGCTCGATGTCGGACGGGTCGATCGCCGGGTACATCGCGATGCGCAGCTGGTTGCGGCCGAGCTTGCGGTAAGGCTCGGTGTCGACGATGCCGTTGGCGCGCAGCGCCTTCGCGACGGCGGTGGCGTCGATCGAGTCGTCGAAGTCGATGGTGCCGATGACGAGCGAGCGGTTGCCCGGGTCGGCGACGTACGGCGTGGTGTACGACGTGCGCTCGGCCCAGCCGTAGAGCGCGTTCGACGACTCCGTGGTCCGCTTGACCATGCCGGCGAGGTTGCCGTTGGCGTTCATCCAGTCCAGCTGCTCGGCCATCAGGAACAGCGTGGCGACCGACGGGGTGTTGTAGGTCTGGTTGAGCCGGCTGTTGTCGATCGCTGTCTTCAGGTCGAAGAACGGCGGGATGTAACGGTCGGACGCGGCGATCCGCTCGGCGCGCTCGATCGCGGCCGGGCTGAAGATGCCGAACCAGATGCCGCCGTCGGAGGCGAAGCACTTCTGGGGCGCGAAGTAGTAGACGTCGGCCTCGGTCACGTCGACCGGCAGACCGCCGGCACCCGACGTCGCGTCGACGAGGACCAGCGCGCCCTCGTCCGCGCCGGCGGGCCGGACCACTGGCGCCATGACGGCGGTCGAGGTCTCGTTGTGCGCCCAGCCGTAGACGTCGACGCCGGCCTCGGCGACCGCGTCGGGGCGCGAGCCCGGGTCGGAGGAGATGACCGAGGGGGCGTCCAGCCACGGAGCAGCCTTGACGGAGCTGGCGAACTTGCTCGAGAACTCACCGAAGGTGAGGTGCTGCGACTTCTTCTCGATCAGGCCGAAGGCGGCGATGTCCCAGAACGCCGTGGCGCCGCCGTTGCCGATGACGACCTCGTAGCCCTCGGGCAGGTCGAACAGCGCGGCGAGGCCCTCACGCACCCGGCCGACGGTGTTCTTCACCGGCGCCTGGCGGTGCGAGGTGCCCATCAGCCGGTCGCCGGTCGCGGCGAGCGCGTCGAGGTGGCTGGTCTGGATCTTGGACGGACCCGCACCGAACCGGCCGTCGACGGGCTTGAGCTCTGCAGGGATCTGGATCTCGGTCACGGGACCAGTCTGACAGCCCGAAAAACGTTCCGGCGACCAGGTCTGAACGCCGGACGGGGCGGGCATATCCTCGCCGACACCCCTTCTCTCCAGGAGAACCCCATGAGCACCAACCCCGGCCTGCGCAACCAGACCAGCGCCCGCACGACCTTCCGGATCCTCGGGCCGATCCTGGCCGTGGTCGGCCTCGTCGTGTGCATCAGCGGGTTCGTCGCGTTCGCCCACTACGACGGCGACACGGCACCGCTCTCACAGATGGGCATGTTCATGGGCGGGTTCGTCCTGTTCGCCGTTGGCATGGGCATGGCACGGGCCGGCTTCCTGGGCGTCGGCCTCCGGTACGCCGCCGGCGAGGTCGCCCCGGTCGCCAAGGACGGCCTGGAGTACCTGACGGCCGGCAAGGGTCTGGGCAACCTCGGCGTGGCCGCCGAAGGCCCGTTCTGCCGGGGCTGCGGCACCCGCAACGACGCGACCGCCAAGTTCTGCGACAACTGCGGCGCCACGCTTGCCTGAGCTCGAGCTGCGGGTCACCGGCTACGCCCACCCCGACGCGGCGGCCCTGGTCGCGCGCGTCCAGCAGGAGTACGTCGACCGCTACGGCTCACCCGACGAGAGCCGGGTCGACCCGGCCGAGTTCGACGCGCCCGAGGGCCTCTTCCTGGTCGGGTACGCCGACGGCGTACCGGTCGCGACGGGGGCGTGGCGCGTCTCGGACAACCTCGAGCTGGGTGGCACGAGCGCGGTCGAGATCAAGCGGATGTACGTCATCCCCGAGGCCCGGCGTACCGGCTTCTCCCGGCAGATCCTGGCGGAGCTGGAGCGCACCGCGGCCGCGGCCGGGCACGACGTCGCGGTGCTGAGCACCGGGCCGCTGCAGCCCGAGGCGATCGCGCTCTACGAGGCCTGCGGCTACGTGGCGATCCCGGGCTTCGGGCACTACGCGGAGTACCCGACGCTGCGGGCCTTCGCCAAGCGGCTCTAGCGCGAGCCGCCGATGGTGACGGGCCGCCCGGCGAAGTAGCCGGCGGTCGTCTGCACCAGGCCGAGGCCGACCAGCAGCGCGCACGGGAGCGACCAGCTGCCGCTCGCGTCGTGCAGCATGCCGACCAGGAACGGCCCGCTCGCGGCCAGCAGGTAGCCGACGCTCTGCGCCATCGTCGACAGCGCCGCGGTGTCGGCGGCCGTGGTGGTGCGCAGCCCGAAGAACGACAGGGTCACGGGGAACACCGCACCGCCGGCGCCGAGCAGCGCGGCCCACAGCCACGCGCCCTCCGCGGGAGCCAGCCACACGCCGGCGAACCCGGCGGCCGTGATCGCGGTCAGCGCCGCGACGAGGTGCCCCTGGTGCCGGATCCGGCCGGCCACGGAGGGCGCCAGCATGAAGAACGGGACGCCGATGAGGATGCTGATCGCCAGCAGCAGACCGGACTTCTGCTCGCTGAACCCGGCGGCGGCGTACATGCTCGGCAGCCAGCTCATCATCACGTAGGCGTAGGTCGACTGCGTCGCGAACAGGATCGTGACCGCCCACGCGGTCGGGTTGCGCCACAGCGAGGCGCCCCGCTCGGTGGAGCGCGTGTGGTCGCGGCCGCGGCAGTACGGCGCCCACACGACTGCCGCCGCGACGGCCACGAGCGCCCAGTCGCCCAGGCCGATCCGCCAGCCGCCCGCGGCGTCCGCGATCGGAACGGTGACGGCCGCGCCGAGCGCGGAGCCGATGGAGAGGACACCGCTGTAGGCGCCGGTCATCGCGCCCACGCGGTCGGGGAAGTGCTCCTTGACGACCGCCGGGATGAGCACGTTGGCGAGCGCGATGCCGCCGCACGCGACGAGGGTGCCGAGGATCAGCGCGGGCGTGCCGTCCAGGACGCGGAGGACCAGCCCGAGGGCGAGCGCGACCAGCGAGATCTCCAGGCCGCGGTGGATCCCGAGCCGCCGGGTCACGCCGAGCGCCGTGGCGCCGATGACCGCGAAGCAGAGCACGGGCAGCGAGGTCAGGACGCTCTGGGTGGCGGTGGAGACGCCCTGCTCGCCGAGCCGGTCCATCAGGGCGCCGACGCTGGTGACGGCGAGCCGGAGGTTGAGGGCGATGAGCAGCACCGCGACGGTCAGCCCGGCGCCGGCCCGGACCCGTGCGGGGACGCGGTCGGTCGGCGGGGCGGTTGGAGTGCTGGTCGTCACGGCTCTAGAATGCCAGACATCGGATGATTGGATGAAATGGAGGGTCCGATGCCTCTCGCTCCCACGGCCACGGCCTCGCTCGTCGACCAGGCGATCGACGGCATGCGCGGCCTGCTCGACAGCGGCGAGTGGGTCGTCGGTGCCCGCATCCCGCCGGAGCCCGCGCTGGCCGCCGCGCTCGGGGTCAGCCGCAACACCGTCCGCGAGGCCGTGAAGGCGCTCGCGCACCTCGGTCTGCTGCAGGTACGACGGGGCGACGGCACCTATGTCATCGCCACGACCGAGGTGCAGGCCCTGATGCGGCGTCAGCTCGACCGCGTCGCGATCGCCCACCTGCTCGAAGTGCGGCACATGATCGAGGTGCGGGCGGCGGGGCTGGCCGCGCAGCGTCGTACCGATGCGGACCTGGTGGCCATGGACGAGGTCCTCGCCCACCGGGCCCAGGTCACCGGAGCGGAGTTCGTCCGAGCCGACGTGGACTTCCACATGGCGGTCGTCGAGGCCGCCCACAACCCGCTGCTCAGCGAGCTCTACCAGGGGCTGGTCGACACGGTCGCCGCGAGCATCGACCCCGACGCCGGGGACGACCTCCTCGCCGAGCACGTGGCGGTCGCCGCCGCCATCCGCGCCGGCGACCCCGCGGCCGCCTCAGCGGCCGCGGGTCTGCTGCTGGACCACGTGGCCTACTGAAAAGCGAGGTAGTCCCTGACGAAAAGCACCCCGATCCGCCGGATCGAGGTGCTTTTCGTCAGGGACTACCGCAGCGTGGCCTACTGACCCCAGGCGGCGTTCCAGCCCTCGACCGAGTCGGCGGGGCGGGTGGCGGGGCCGGTGTAGATGGCCGAGGGACGAATCAGGCGACCCGTCTCCTTCTGCTCCAGGATGTGCGCCGACCAGCCGCCGGTGCGGGCGCAGGTGAACATCGAGGTGAACATGTGCGCCGGGATCTCCGCGAAGTCCAGGACGATCGCGGCCCAGAACTCCACGTTGGTCTCGAGGACGCGGTCCGGCCGGCGGTCGCGCAGCTCGGCGAGGGCGGCCTGCTCGAGCGCCTCGGCGACCTCGTAGCGCGCGGCGCCGAGCTCGCGGGCGGTCCGCCGCAGGACCCGGGCACGCGGGTCCTCGGCGCGGTAGACGCGGTGGCCGAAGCCCATCAGCCGCTCGCCGGAGTCGAGCAGGTTCTTCACGTACGCGCGGGCGTCGCCGGACTTCTCGACCTCCTCGATCATGCCGAGGACGCGGGACGGGGCACCGCCGTGCAGCGGGCCGGACATCGCGCCGATCGCGCCGGACAGCGCGGCCGCGACGTCGGCACCGGTCGAGGTGATGACGCGGGCGGTGAAGGTCGAGGCGTTCATGCCGTGCTCGGCGGCCGAGGACCAGTAGGCGTCGATCGCGTGCGCGTGCTTGGGGTCGGCCTCGCCGCGCCAGCGGATGAGGAACTTCTCGGCCAGCGTCTGGCCCTTGTCGACCTCGCGCTGCGGCACGATCGGCTGGTGGATGTCGCGGGCCGACTGGCCGGCGTACGACAGCACCATGACGGCCGCGCGAGCGAGGTCGCTGCGCGTCTCCTCGGCGGTGGAGTCGTAGGTCTGCTTGAAGCCGAAGGCCGGCGCGAGCATCGCGATGGCCGACTGCAGGTCGACGCGCACGTCACCGGTGTGGACCGGGAGGTTGAACGCCTCGGCCGGCGGGAGGCCGGGGGTGTAGCTGCCGTCGATGAGCAGGCCCCAGACGTTCTCGAACGGCACCCGGCCGACGAGGTCCTCGATGTCGACACCGCGGTAGCGCAGCGCCGAGCCTTCCTTGTCCGGCTCCGCGATCTGCGTCTCGAAGGCGACGACGCCTTCCAGTCCGTGGTGAACCTCGGTCATCGAAGACCTCCTGCGTCGGTGGACAAGGTGTGGTCGCCGGCGGAGAGTCGTCGCCGGGGCAACCTCCGGCATTCTGCCGCACCCTCCTACCGTGCAGTAGGCCGCGTCTAGGTTGGGGGCATGGACGCATCCTCCGCCGCCCAGCACCTGGCGGCCCTGCGCACCGAGTACGGCGAGCGCGGGCTGTCCGAGCACGACGCCGGTGACGACCCGTGGGCCCTGTGGCAGCGCTGGTACGGCGAGGCCGCCGTCGGCGGCATCCACGAGCCCAACGCGATGGTGCTCGCGACGGTCGATCCGGACGGCACCCCGTCCGCACGCCTGGTGCTGCTCAAGGGGATCGCGCCGGAGCCGCCCGACGACGGCTTCACGCTGTTCACGAACACCGCCTCGCGCAAGGGGCGGGCGCTGGCCGGCGACGACCGGTGTGCGCTGCTCTTCCCGTGGCACCCGCTGGAGCGTCAGATCCGGGTCGAGGGGCGCGCCGTACCGCTCAGCGAGGCCGAGGTGGCGGCGTACTTCGCCACGCGGCCGCGGGGCGCGCAGCTGGGTGCCTGGGCCTCGCCGCAGTCGGAGGTGGTGGCGGGTCGCGAGGAGCTCGAGCGACGTCTCGCCGAGGCCGAGGAGCGCTTCGGTGACGGCGAGATCCCGGTGCCGGAGGGGTGGGGCGGCTACCGCGTGCGGCCCGAGGTGTTCGAGTTCTGGCAGGGCCGGCAGGGCCGGCTGCACGACCGGTTGCGCTACGTGCGCGCGGGCGCCGGCTGGACCAGGGACAGGCTCGCGCCCTGAAGCGACGGGTCGTACCTCGGCCCGTCCTTGTGGGTCAGCGCCCACGCCGCACCGACCGCGATCAGCGCCAGCAGGATCAGCACCAGCACGACCTTCTGCATCCGCTCGGGTGAGCGCTCGTGGTGCTTGCGTCGCACCCGCCGGCCCGGCCGGTGCTCGAGCTGCTCCTCCGGGATGGACTGGTCGAGCGGCTCGATGGACGGTACGTCGGCGGGTGCCCGCAGCGCATCCATGAAGTCGTGCAGGAAGGTGGCGTCGTCGACCCGGACGGCCGGCTGCTCGCGGGTGTCGGTGATCGGCTCGAGGTCGGCGATGAGGATCTCGTGCTGGGCCGGGCCCTGCTCGTGCGCCCAGTCGATGGAGGGCACCTCGTCGGAGGGGCGGGTGGGGTCGGCGTCGGGCTGCCACTCGATCGCCGGGACGTCCTGAGCCGGAGCGAGGGCCGCCTGCCACTCGTCGTGCTCGAGGGGGTCCGGTGACGGGTCCTGAGCCGCCTCCTCGACCACCGGTTCGGGCTGCTCCGGTTCCGGCTGCGCCTCGGCGACGGGCTCGGGCTCCGGCTCGGGCTGGGAGGACGCCGGCCAGCGGTCGACCGGGACCACCCGCAGCAGGGTGAACAGGACCTTGGGGAGCGGGCGCGCGGCGGGGTCCTTCTGCAGGCCGCGGGCGATCGCCTCGCCGGCGAAGGCGGGGAAGCCCGGGTGCCGGGCGGCGACGGGCAGCGGGGTCCCGTCGCCCTCGAACGCGGGTGCGTCGCCGGCGAGCAGGAGGTGGGCGAGGGCCGCGTAGGCGTAGGCGTCGGTCGCGGGGGTGGGCTCGCCGCCCGTGCGGAGCTCGGGGGCGAGGAAGGTCTCCTCCGGCGTACCGTCCGGGCCGTCGCCGAGCGTCGCCGTGTCGCCGTCGACCTCGATGCTGCCCGGGCCGATGCCGCCGTGCGCGCGACCGGCGGCGTGCAGCGGGAACAGGGTGTCCGAGAGGGCGCCGAGGATGCCGAGCGCCCGGTCCGGGGGCAGCAGGCGCGGCTCCTCGGCCTCCAGCACAGCGCGCAACGAACCCAGCACCAGACCACGTCTCCTCAGGTGAGCCGACCTTCGAGATTGGGGCGCCGAGTCGCCTCGACCCCATCGTTTCACGGTAAAGCCGTGCCGTCTGACGACCCCGGATATTCACTTGTGAGTGAGTGCTCACTCATTTATGGTGGCGGGCATGGTCCGTGCCACCCCGATGTCACCCGACGAGCGCCGTGTCGCGCTCGTCGAGGCGACGGTGCCACTGCTCAGCCTGCACGGCCGGGCGGTGACCACCAAGCAGATCGCGGAGGCTGCGGGCGTGGCGGAGGGCACGATCTTCCGGGTCTTCGACTCCAAGGAGGAGCTGGTCGACGCCGCGATCGCACGGGCCTTCGAGTCGGGCCACGTGGTCGAGCAGCTCGAGCGGATCCCGCGCGACCTGCCGCTGCACGACCGGGCGGTGCGGATGGTCACCGTGCTGCAGGACCGGTTCATCGAGATGTTCGCGCTCATGCACGCGATCGGGATGGTCGGTCCGCCGGAGCAGACGCAGTCGGCCGAGCACCAGAAGCGGGTGCAGGCCAGCCTCGCCGCGATGCTCGACGTCGTCGAGCCGGACGCCCACCTGCTGACGCTGCCGCCGATGCGGCTGGTCCACCTGCTGCGGATGCTCACCTTCTCCGGCAGCCACCCCAAGTTCTCCGGCGGGGAGATCCTCACGCCGGAGCAGATCGTCGACACGGTGCTCTACGGCGCCGTGACGAGGGAGGAAATCTGATGCTCCTGAGACTCATGCGCGAGCACCTGCGCCCCTACCGGGGCTGGCT
>DATFHM010000090.1:0-3295 GCA_035248385.1 Nocardioides sp.
AGGTCGTGTCGAGCGAGTTCCTGACCATGGAGGGCAAGAAGTTCTCGTCCTCGAAGAAGGTCGTCATCTACGTGCGCGACCTGCTCAGCCGCTACCAGCCGGACGCGTTCCGCTACTTCGTCGCGGCCGCCGGTCCGGAGAGCCAGGACGCCGACTTCACCTGGGCGGAGTTCGTCCGGCGGACCAACGACGAGCTGGTCGCCGGCTGGGGCAACCTGGTGAACCGCACGGCCAACCTGATCGCCAAGAACTTCGAGGAGACCCCCGCCGCGGGCCCGCTCCAGCCCGAGGACGAGGCCGTCCTCGCCGCGACGGAGGCGGCGTTCGGCACGGTCGGCGGTCTCATCGCGCAGCACCGGCAGAAGCAGGCCATCACCGAGGCGATGCGCACCGTGGCCGAGGTCAACAAGTACGTCTCGGACCTCGAGCCCTGGAAGCTCAAGGGTGAGGACCAGCGCGAGCGGCTCGGCACCGTGCTGCACGTGATGGCGCAGTGCGTCGCCGACCTGAACCTCGTGCTCAGCCCGTTCCTGCCGTTCTCCGCGAACGCCGTCGACGTCGCGATGGGCGGCACGGGCGCGGTCGCGCCGATGCCGCAGGTCGAGGAGGTCACCGACCTCGACGACACCTCCCGCAGCTACCCGATCATCACCGGCGACTACGACTTCCCGGCCTGGCAGCGTCAGCCGATCGAGGTCGGCCGGCCGGTCGCCAAGCCGACGCCGGTCTTCGTCAAGCTCGACACCGCGATCGTCGACGAGGAGCTCGAGCGGCTCAACGGATAACCCGGTTGTCCGGGGGAGCCGCGGCCGCGAGGATCGACCCGTGCGCAACGGGTACGACGTCTGGTTCACCGAGGACGCCGGCGAGTTCCTCGCCCGGGCCGGTGAGCGCCTCGCCCAGGAGCCGGTGACCGGCACGGTCGTCGCGACCATCGCCCAGCGGATCCGCGACAACGGTCGTGGCGACGCCGCCCACTGCTGGTTCGCCGTCGTCAGCCGGGCCGACGGCGGGATCGTGGGAATGGCGATGTGGGTGGCGCCGCACCCCGTCTACCTGCTCGCGATGCCGGACGACGCGGTGCGCGAGCTGGCCGCCGCAGTCCTGGCCCGCGGCGAGGACGTCGCCGGAGCCACGGGGCTGCGACCGGCGGCGGACGTGTTCGCCGCGGCGATCGCGGACGCGACGGGTCGCAGCGTCGTCGTCCGCCTCCACCACCGGCTCTTCGAGCTCGGCACCCTCGTCGAGCCGCGGCAGGTCCCGGGACGGTTGCGTCCGGTCTGCGACGACGAGGCCGAGCTGGCGCTGGCCTGGATCCAGCAGTTCTTCGTCGACGCCGACGAGCAGGCCGGTCGCGCCGCCGGGCACGACGGCGAGGCCGCGGCGTTCGGCCTCGACGACGTCCGCCGCAAGCTCGCCGAGGGTGTCCTGTGGTTCTGGGAGGACGCCGCGGGCCGGGTCGTGCACCTCATCGGCGCCAACCCGCCGGCGTACGGCGTCAGCAGGATCGGGCCGGTCTACACGCCCAAGGAGGAGCGCGGCCGCGGCTGGGCCGGCCGGGCGGTCGCCGAGGTGTCTCGTCTGCTGCGCGACCGCGGGGACCGGGTCATCCTGTTCACCGACCAGGCCAACCCGGACTCCAACGCGCTGTACCCCGCGCTGGGGTACGAGCCGGTCGTCGATGCCGTGCTCATCGACATCGTCTGAGCACCTAGGGTGGCGACGATGCGCACGATCCGGGAGCACCCCAACGCCGTCCTGCTCGTCGGGCAGGTCGTGGTCCTGCTGGGCTACCCCTTCCTCGACGGTACGACGGCCGGGCGGGCCGCCATCGGCGTCGCCCAGCTGCTCGTGGTGCTCGCCGCGGTCGCGGCCGTGCACCGCTCGCCCGCACTCGACTGGGTGGCCGGGCTGTTCGGCGTACCGGCGGCGGTGTTCGCGGTCTGGGAGTCGGTCGCGCCGCACACCGGCTGGGTCGTCGTCACCTCCGCCGCCCTGCACGTGCCGTTCTACCTGTTCGTCAGCTACGCCCTCCTGCGCTACGTCTTCGCCGACGACCGCGTGACCCGCGACGAGCTCTTCGCCACAGCGAGCGCGTTCACGGTCGTCGCCTGGGCCTTCGCCTACCTGTATGCCGCCGTGCAGGTGATCTGGCCCGGGTCCTTCGGTGACCCGCGGGCCTGGTTCGACCTGCTCTACCTCTCCTTCACCGCGATGACGAGCGTCGGCCTCGGCGACTTCGGGCCGGCGCTGGCCCACGCGCGCTCGGTCGTCGTGCTCGAGGAGGTCGTCGGGGTCTTCTACGTCGCCCTCGTCGTCTCCCGCCTGGTCGGCCTCGCGATCCGCCCGAAGGCCTGAGCCGTAGACTGCGGTTCGCTATGAGTGACCCTGTGGCCCGCCCGGCCGAGACCTTCGCGGAGGCCGAGGACGCGCTGCTGTCGCGTTGGCCCGAGACCCGACTGGAGCCGTCCCTGGACCGGATCCAGGCCTTCACCGAGCTGCTCGGGGATCCGCAGCGGTCGTTCCGCTCGATCCACCTGACCGGCACGAACGGCAAGACCTCCACGTCGCGGATGATCGACGGGCTGCTGCGTGCGCTCGACCTGCGCACCGGGCGGTTCACCAGCCCGCACGTGGAGAAGATGAGCGAGCGGATCTCGGTCGACGGCGAGCCGATCGACGACGAGCGCTTCGTCGAGGCGTTCAACGAGATCGCGCCCTACACGCACCTGGTCGACGAGCAGGAGGCGCACCCGCTCAGCTTCTTCGAGGCGATCGTCGGCATGGCGTACGCCGCCTTCGCCGACGCCCCGGTCGACGTGGCCGTCGTCGAGGTCGGCATGGGTGGGTCGTGGGACGCCACCAACGTCATCGACGCCGACGTCGCCGTCATCACCCCGATCGCGATGGACCACGCCGACTACCTGGGCGGGACGATCGAGGCGATCGCCCGCGAGAAGTCCGGGATCATCAAGGAGGGCGCGACCGCGGTCGTCGCCCAGCAGACCCCGGAGGCGATGGCCGTCATCGCGACCCGTGCCGCGGAGGTCGGTGCGAAGGTCGTCCGCGAGGGCGTGGACTTCGGTGTCGTCTCCCGTACGCCGGCGGTGGGTGGCCAGCTCATCACCCTGCAGGGCCTGCGGGGTCGGTACGACGACCTCTTCCTCCCGCTCTACGGCGCCCACCAGGCGCAGAACGCCGCCGTCGCGCTCGCCGCGGTGGAGTCGTTCGTCGGCGGCGCGGAGCCGCTCGGCGCGGACGTGGTCTCGAAGGCCTTCGCCGAGGCGACCTCGCC
>DATFHM010000091.1:0-4341 GCA_035248385.1 Nocardioides sp.
GCAGGTCATGGTCACCTACGACGAGTTCGGCCAGTACGGCCACCCCGACCACGTCCAGGCCCACCGGGTCGCCACGTACGCCGCGAGCCTGGCCGCCGTCCCGTCGTACCGGCGCGACCTCGGGGAGCCGTGGGAGATCACTAAGATCTACTGGGGCGCCATCTCGGAGTCCCGGCTGCGCGAGGGGCTGCGGCGGCTGCGCGCGGCCGGCAACACCACGGCCTTCGAGGGCATGGAGCCGGACGGCGACCTGCCGCCGATGTTCTGCAAGGACGAGGACATCGCGTGCGAGGTCGACGGGTCGGCGTACGTGCAGCAGAAGGTGGCCGCGCTGCGTGCGCACCCCACCCAGATCAACCCGGAGGGCGGGTTCTTCTCGCTCAACGACGAGCTCGGCGCGGAGGCGCTCGCGATCGAGCACTTCCGGATCGCCAAGGGGAACCTCGGGCCGGTCGGTGAGAACGGCTGGGAGTCCGACCTGTTCGCCGGCATCGACCCCGACTGACCTTGACCTGGCTGCTCCGGGGGGCCGTCGCCGCGGCGTGCCTGCTGCTCGGCGGCGCCGTGTCCCTGTTCACCGTCGCGCTGCACGGCTACGCCTGGGGCCTGGTGCTCGGGCTCGTGACGACCGCGGCGACGCTCGTCGCTCTGCCGGGCGGCTGGGCGCGGGCGCCCTTCGCGCTCGGCTGGTCGATGCTCGTGCTCTACGCGATGCAGGTGCGCCCGGAGGGCGACTTCGTGGTCGCCAAGGACCTCTCCGGCTGGACCCTCTTCGGCGCCGCGGTGGTCGTGCTCATCCTGGGCATGATCGGTGCCCGGCGGCGGCCGCCCGTCGTGCCTCCCGAAGGTGGGCCCTCCGGCTCCCGATAATGCGGGTGTGACTTTCTGGGAGGACTCCTCCCTTCCGGTTGAGCTCGACCGGAAGGGGCGGGTCGAGCGCGAGCGGGCCGGGCTGTCCGTGGTCGTCGTGGTGGTGCTGCTGCTCGGCGTCCTCGGTGGAGCGGGGTACGTCGCCGCGCACGCCGCCGCCGGTGACCGCGTGCCGCGCGGCACGACCATCTCCGGGGTGGCCGTCGGCGGGCTGACCCGCGACGCCGCGATCGCCCGGCTGCAGGCGGCCTTCGCGGCTCGCGCGCGCACCCCGATCACGCTCGCCGCGACGGACGCGACCGGTGCCGACCGCACCGTCACGATCCGTCCCGACCAGGTCGGCCTGCGGATCGACCCGGTCGCCTCGGTGGACCGGACCGACCCCGCCCGCAGCTGGCGCCCGCAGCGGCTCTGGGACTTCTTCAGCGACGCCGCGCGGCTCGACGCCGTCGCCACCGTCGACACCGACCGGCTGGCCGCGCGGATCCGCACGATGTCAGGTGGCTTCGGTGCTCCGCCGGTCGACGGCCGTGTCGCGTTCATCGCCCAGGGGGTGCGCGAGATCGCCGGCCAGGCCGGCGACGCGGTCTCGCTCCAGGCCGCCGTCGACGCGCTGGAGACGGCGTACCTCTCCGGCCGGCAGCGGGCCCAGGTGCCCCTCGTCCCGGCTCCGCCGGACATCGACCAGGCGGACCTGACCGCTGCCGTGGCGAGCTTCGCCCGGCCGGCCATGTCCGCGCCGGTGACGCTCACCTTCGGCACCCGCAGGGTCACCCTCCAGCCGCGTCAGTACGCCGACGCGCTGGCCATGGTCCCGAAGGACGGCCACCTGGTGCCGCTGCTGCACTCCTCGCGGGTGCTGGCCCTCGTCGCCCGCGCCCGGGCCGCAACCGCGCCCCGCGACGCCACCGTCCGGCTCGTCGGCGACCGGCCGCACGTGGTCGGTGCCCGCCCCGGCACCACCTTCACCGACGCCGCGGTCGTCACCGCCTTCCACGCGGCCCTGACCGCCCGCGGCGCGGACCGCTCCCGCGTGGTCGCCGGCACCGTCGCCCAGCCCACGTTCACCGCGACCGACGCACGCGCGCTGGCGATCCGCACCCCGATCGCGTCCTTCCGGGTCCCGGTCGCGAGCCCGGCGGACGACGCCGAGGTGCGGGCGGCCGCGGCCCGCGTCGACGGGGACGTGCTGCGTCCCGGCGACACGCTCCAGCTGCCGCGGGGTTCCGGCGCCGTGGCGGTGGCCGTCCTCGGTGCGGCCTTCCGGGCCGGACTCACCGACGTCACCGCGGACCTGCCGGTCGTGGTCGACGCGACCGACGTACCCGGGCACCAGGAGTTCCGCAACGACGGCCCCTCCGGGGTGCTCGTCGACGTGACCGTGTCGCGGGCCCGTCCCGGGCACCCCGGCGCGGTCGAGGTCCGGCTCTGGTCGACCCGGACCTGGGTGGTCTCGATCCGGCGCGGCGCGCGCAGCGACCCGGTGGCTCCGCCGACCCGCACCGAGCACGGCTCCGGGTGCGTGCCCAGCGCCGGCGCTCCCGGCTCCACGCGCGCGATCACCCGCTCCTTCCGGAAGGTGGGGGAGTCCGCGATCGACCACATCGAGACCTTCCGCGCAGTGACCGCTCCCGTCGCGCGCGTGGTGTGCGGGTGAGGCGGCTGCGCGCCGTGCCCGTCCAGCGGATGCACCTCTACCTGATGCTCGCGCTCACCTTCACGACCGGCATCAACGACGCGGTCGGCTACCTCGGCCTCGACAAGGTGTTCACCGGCAACATGACCGGCAACGTTGTCGTCCTCGGCATGGCCCTCGCGGGCGGTTCCGGGCTGCCGGTCCTCGGCCCCGCGCTCGCGCTGCTCGGCTACCTGGCCGGCGCGGCGTGCGGCGGCCGGGCGATGAGGTACGCCGGCACCGGCTGGACCCGCCCCGTCACGGCCGCCCTCGGCGCGGTCGCCGCGATCATGCTCGTCCTCGGCGCGGTGCTCCTGCTCGTCGACGACCCGGCCCACGGCGTGATGGTCGCCGTGACCACCTGTGCGGCGGTGGCGATGGGCATCCAGGCCGCC
Source organism: Nocardioides sp. (assembly GCA_035248385.1). GTDB lineage: Bacteria > Actinomycetota > Actinomycetes > Propionibacteriales > Nocardioidaceae > Nocardioides. The sequence continues at coordinate 2,941 of DATFHM010000091.1, forward strand.
ACGGCCCGGCACGTCGCGGTCGCCGACATCACGACCGTCGTCGTCACCTCGACCCTGACCGGGCTCGCCGCCGACCCGTTCCGCGGCGAGCACCGCTCACGCGCGGCGCGCAGGTTCGGCGCGGTGGCGCTGATCCTGCTCGGCGCGGTGGTCGGCGCGCTGCTGATCAAGGCCGAGCTGGGGCTCGGTCTGGTGGTCGCGGGCGTGGTGATCGCGGCCGTCACGACGCTCGGCCATCTGAGCCGGCCGGTGGACGGGGTGTGACAGGCGCCACTCCATGTCGTTGAATCAGCGCATGCGGACGCTCCCGACGTACCTCTCGGCACTGCTCGCCGGCCTGCTCCTCGCCGCCGGCCTCACGGTCGCTCCGGCGCCCGCCCACGCGGACACCACCATCCTGCCGACGCTCCCGACCGTGCCCGAGGGCGACGTCCCGGGCATCAACAACTGGTCGTGCAGGCCCAGCGCCACGCACCCCGAGCCGGTCGTGGTCGTCCACGGCACCTTCGGCGACAGCCGCCACCTGATCGACGTGCTCGAGACCCGCATCATCAAGGCCGGCTTCTGCACCTTCGCGCTCAACTACGGCAACCGCGCCACCGGCGACATCCCGACCTCGGCCCGCCAGCTCAAGGCGTACGTCGCCAAGGTGCTCGCCGCCACCGGCGCCAGCAAGGTGTCGATGGTCGGGCACAGCCAGGGCGGGATGATGCCGCGCTACTACATCAAGTTCCTGGGCGGGGCCTCCAAGGTGGACGACCTCGTCGGCCTCTCTCCCTCCAACCACGGCACGACGAACCCGTTCGCCGTGCCGCTCGGGCTCGCCTGCCCGGCCTGCGCGCAGCAGGCGGCCGGCTCCGCCTTCATGCGCAACCTCAACAGCGGCGACGAGACGCCCGGGCCGGTCAGCTACACGAACGTGGCGACCCGCTACGACGAGGTCGTCACGCCCTACACGTCGGCTTTCCTGCACCCCGACGACGCGCAGGTCACCAACGTCACGCTGCAGGACAAGTGCCCGAACGACACGTCCGAGCACCTGCGCACGCCCTACGACCCGCCGGCGATCGCGATCACGCTCGACGCGCTCGGCCACCCGGGCCCGGCCGACCCCGGCTACCAGCCGCCCTGCGCGACGGTCTGACTCAGGCGGCCGCCGGCAGGCGCAGGACCGCGCGCATGGCCTGCAGGCTCCAGGCCGCGGCCCGCTCGTCGCGGTAGAGCTGGCGCGCCGGGTTCATGCCCGAGGCCAGCGCCTCGAGGCTGAACGCGATCTGCTCCGCGTCGGTGTCGGGCGGGAGGTCGCCGTCGCGCACGGCGATCTCGACGTCCGCCACGAGCTGGCGGCGCCAGCGCCGCATGAGCTCGGCCAGCGCGTCGTGCACCGGCCCGTCGCGCCCG
>DATFHM010000092.1:0-3387 GCA_035248385.1 Nocardioides sp.
CGATCGCGACCGAGGAGTACTCCTACCCGCTGGCCAAGAACTACCCGAGCGTCAAGCTGCTCAACCAGGCCGGCTACTACACGCTGCCGACGCAGTACAACGTCGCGGTCGCGCTCACCAAGGCCAAGATCAACATGGACACGAGCTCGCCGGACTACCTGACCCAGAACCTCGACGCGGTCTACACGAACTCCGACAAGCGGACCTACCCGATGTCGTCCTACGTGTACGCGATCATCCCGACCTCGAAGACCGACACGAAGACCGCGACCACGGCGTCCCGCCAGACCGTCGCGGACTTCCTCTACTACTCGATCTGCGCCGGTCAGTCCGAGATCGGCCCGATCGGCTACTCCTCGCTACCGGTCAACCTGGTCCAGGCGGGCTTCGCCCAGATCCAGAAGCTCCAGTCGGCGCAGAACAACGTGGTCTTCACCAACCGCAACATCAGCACCTGCCACAACCCGACCTTCGTCGCGGGCCACCCGAACTCCAACTACCTCGCGCAGATCGCGCCGATGCCGGCGTCCTGCGACAAGGTCGGCGCGGGTCCCTGCACCGGCTCGGAGGGTACGACGAACGGCAACCCGGTCAACGGCCACGCCACCAACGGCGGCACGGGCAGCACCGGTGGCACGGGCAGCACCGGCACCACCGGCGGGACCGGCACCTCGGTCGGCAGCGCGCCCGGGTCGACCACACCCGTCGCGGGCGGCGGCGCCGGCGACCTCGGTCTCGGCGGCACCACCACCGACGCCGGCGCCGGCGGCTCCGGCACGGTCGTGCCCACCACCCTTGCCGCGGCACAGGGCGGTTCGACCACGGGCCTGGCGCTCCTGGTCGGAGGGATCTTCCTGATCGCCCTGGTCGGACCGGCGGCGCTGAGCACCGTCCTCGGCCGGAGGTCGCGATGAACCGCCGTGTCGTTCTCGCACTGCTGATCGCGCTGGCCGGGACCTTCCTGACCTTCGCGGTGCCGGCCTCCAACGCGGCCGTCGCCTCGCTGGAGTCGCGCGTGCATGCGAAGGCGCACCACCCCAGCGGCCCCCAGGACCGGCCGCATGCCCTGCGCCTCCAGCAGACCTCCGGCGCGCAGACCTACACGAAGAACGGCGTGAACCGCGTCGTCTTCAACGCCGACGGCACCACCACGCCGGCCTTCCCGAACCACCCCGCCGGCTTCGACGTCAAGCTCAAGGTCTCGACCACCGACAACCTGCGCAGCGACCAGCAGGTCACCGTGACCTGGAGCGGCGCCCACCCGACCGGTGGCCTGGTGTCCGACATCAACTACGGCCTCCACGGCGCGGAGCAGGAGTACCCCTTCGTCCTGATGGAGTGCCGCGGCACCGCCGCGACCATCTCGCCGGAGACCTGCTGGACCCAGACGTCCAGCGAGCGCACCCAGTTCGCCGGAAGCGTCGCAGCCCGGCCCGTCTGGCGCGCGGACGGCTACGAGACCCCGGCCGACCGCGGGCCCGTCGTCGGCGCCCCGCCGGCCTCGCAGCGCCCGGCGTCGTGCCCGGTGCGCCGCTTCGAGCGCTGGGTCCCGATGAAGTCGGCCAGTGGCGCGACGTACGACGGCGGCCCGGTGGGCTGCCTGACGCGCGCGCCCGAGGCGTCGGAGGAGGACCCCGGCGGCGTACCGAACAACACGACGTACGGCATCACCGGCACCGACGGCAGCGGCTCGGCGCAGTTCGCGGTCTGGACCGCGGAGGACAACGCCACCCTCGGCTGCTCGCGCAACGTCGCGTGCTCGCTGGTCGCGGTGCCGATCATCGGCATCAGCTGCGACGGCTTCTGGAGCCGCGACGCGGGTGACGCCACGAAGCCGACCGCCACCCAGCAGGCGCAGTACCAGAGCGGCTGCACGGCCGACGACGTCTACGCGCCCGGCCAGACCTCCAACGGCGTGACGTTCAACCAGGCCACCTCGGGCCAGCTGTGGTGGTCGGCCTCCAACTGGCGCAACCGCATCGTCGTGCCGCTGCACTTCGCGGTCGCCGCGAACGCGTGCTCCGTCGTCAGCAGCACCGCTCCCCTGCTCGGCTACGGCTCGATCCTGATGGACGAGGTCAGCGCGCAGTGGCAGCCGGAGTTCTGCACCGGCGCGGGCCTGAAGCCCTTCCTGCACGTCGACTCGACCGACACCGAGGCCCGCACCCTGGTGGGGTCCGGCGCGATCAAGCTCGGCTTCACCTCACGACCGCCGGACGGCGGGTTCACCTCACCGGTCGTGCAGGCGCCGATCGCCATGACCGGCTTCGCGATCGCCTACAACGTCGACGGCGCCGACGGGCAGCCCTACGACCAGCTGCGGCTCGACGCGCGCCTGCTGGCCAAGCTGCTGACCCAGTCCTACCAGGGCGAGTCGGAGACGCTGACGCCCAACCCGGACCTCGCGGGCAACCCGGCGACGATCTTCGCCGACCCCGAGTTCCAGGCGCTCAACCCCGGCGTCGCGCACAGCATCAACGGTGTCGGCAACGCCGCCTCGGCGCTGATCGCGCTGTCCAGCGACTCCGACATGACCCACGCCCTCAGCGAGTACGTCGCCGCGGACCCCGAGGCCTCGCGCTGGCTGCAGGGCTCCCCCGACCCGTGGGGCATGCGCGTCAACCCGCACTACGAGATCGACCTGCCTGCCAGCGACACCTCGGTCGGCCAGCACTTCGCCCTGCCGGTCGACTCCTGGCCGCTGCTCGACGGCTTCGAGCTCGGCTCGGCCGCGCTGGTCAACCTGCCCTGCCTCAAGGGCATGCCGTACTTCGCGCAGATCGCGCACCCGGTCTCGCTCGTCGCCACCATCGAGCAGGACATCGAGTTCGCGCTGTCGAACTCACAGACCTCCTGCCCGGTGAGCGACCCCAACGACCCGGCCTACTACGTGCCGAAGACGGCCGGCCGCCAGTCGATCGGCAAGCGCTTCGTCATCGGCGTCGTGCCGCTGACCTCGGTCTACCGCTACGGCCTGCGCGCCGCGGCGCTGCAGACCACGTCGTCGGTGGGCACGCGCACGCGCTTCACCTCCAGCGCCGGACGGCAGTTCGTCTCGCCGACGACCGCCGGGCTCGAGTCCGCGGCCGCGCTGCTGACGCCCGACAGCACCGCCGGCGCCTGGACCTTCCCGTACGACCAGCTGTCCACGCCGGCCGGCAAGGCGGCGTACCCCGGGTTCATGCCCGTGTACGCCGACGTGCCCACCTCCGGCCTGGACGCCTCCGACGCGGCACGCGCCGCCGCCCTGCTGCGGTACGCCGCCGGGCGTGGTCAGGTCCCCGGCGGCGACGTGGGCCAGCTGCCCGCCGGCGCCCTGCCGATGACCTCGGCGCACGGCCTCGCGAAGCAGGTCGCGTACACCGAGTGCGCCGCGGACCAGGTCGC
>DATFHM010000093.1:0-2181 GCA_035248385.1 Nocardioides sp.
CTGGGCTACCTCGCGTACGGCGCGGTCGGGCTCGTGTCCGTCGTCGCCCACGCCGCCGGCAACGAGCTGCGCGCCATGATCGAGGCGTTCCAGCGCGGTGACCACGCGGAGGCGCTGCGCATCCACACCGGCCTGGTGCCGGCGTACGAGGCGGTGATGGGGGTGCCCAACTACGGCGCCACCACCGCCAAGGCGGCGATGCAGCTGCTCGGCGTGCTCGACAACCGCAACGTGCGCTCCCCGCTGATGGCCCTGGACGACGCGGAAGTCGCGGCCCTCGCCGCGGGTCTGCGCGCGGCCGGGGTGCTGTCGTGAGCTTCGAGGGCCTCGCCAAGCTCGACCCGCCGCCGACGCTCCCGGCCGGAGGGCTGCGGGTCATCCCGCTCGGCGGCCTCGGCGAGGTCGGCCGGAACATGACCGCCTTCGAGTACGAAGGCCGCCTGCTGCTCGTCGACTGCGGCGTGCTGTTCCCCGAGGACCACCAGCCCGGCGTCGACCTGATCCTGCCCGACTTCGGCCCGATCCGGGACCGGCTCGGCGACATCGAGGCGCTGGTGCTGACCCACGGTCACGAGGACCACATCGGCGCCACGCCGTACCTGCTGCGCGAGCGCCAGGACATTCCGCTCGTGGGCTCCGAGCTCACGCTCGCGCTGGTCAACTCCAAGATCCGGGAGCACCGGCTGCGCCAGACCTCCTTCACCACGGTGAAGGAGGGCGACCGGATCTCGTTCGGCCCGTTCGACCTGGAGTTCGTCGCGGTCAACCACTCGATCCCGGACGCGCTCGCGGTCGCGATCCGCACCGGCGCGGGGCTCGTCCTGCACACCGGCGACTTCAAGATGGACCAGCTGCCGCTCGACGGCCGGATCACCGACCTGCGCGCCTTCGCGCGGCTGGGGGAGGAAGGCGTGGACCTGTTCCTCACCGACTCCACCAACGCCGAGGTCCCCGGCTTCACCACGGCCGAGCGCAAGATCACCCCCGTCCTGGACCAGGTCTTCCGCGAGTCCGAGCAGCGCATCATCGTCGCCTGCTTCGCCTCGCACGTGCACCGCGTGCAGCAGGTCCTCGACGCCGCCGTGGCGCACGGCCGCAAGGTCGCGTACGTCGGCCGCTCGATGGTCCGCAACATGGCGATCGCCCGGGACCTGGGCTACCTGACCGTGCCGCCGGGCGTCATGGTCGAGGCCAAGGAGCTCGCGCAGCTGCCGCCGGAGAAGCAGGTGCTGATCTCCACCGGCTCCCAGGGCGAGCCCATGTCGGCGCTGTCGCGGATCGCGAACCGCAGCCACAACTTCGTGCACCTCGAGCCGGGCGACACCGTCGTCCTGGCGTCCTCGCTGATCCCCGGCAATGAGAACTCCGTCTACCGGGTCATCAACGGCCTGGCCAAGATCGGCGCCCGCGTCGTGCACAAGGGCAACGCCCTGGTCCACGTCTCCGGCCACGCCAGCGCCGGCGAGCTCCTCTACTGCTACAACATCGTCAAGCCGCGCAACGTGCTGCCGGTGCACGGCGAGATCCGGCACATGCTGGCCAACGGCGAGCTCGCGCAGCAGACCGGCGTCGAGAACGTCGTGTACGCCGAGGACGGCGTGGTCGTCGACCTCGTCGACGGTGTCGCGTCGGTGGTCGGCAAGGTCGAGGTCGGCCTGGTCTTCGTCGACGGCCAGACCGTCGGCGACGTGACCGAGACCGAGCTCAAGGACCGCCGGATCCTCGGCGAGGAGGGCTTCATCTCGGTCATCGTGGTCGTCGACTCGGTCGCCAAGAAGGTCAGCGCCGGTCCCGAGATCCACGCCCGCGGCCACGCCTGGGACGACTCGATGTTCGACGACATCAAGCAGCCCATCGTCGACGCGGTCAACTTCCAGCTCTCCGAGGGCAACACCGACGCCTACCTGCTCCAGCAGACGGTCCGCCGGACCATCGGTCGATGGGTCGGCAGCGTCCACAAACGCCGCCCGATGATCGTTCCGGTGGTCGTCGAGGCGTAGCGAGGGCCGGCCGCCAACCCTCAACCCCCACCTGACCCTTCAGCGTGTTGCACCTGTGACTCAAGTGCCCAGTGGGTAGGTTGTGAGCATGGCGACCCGTACGTCTTCCCCGACGGGTTCGCGCAGCCGCACGACCTCCTCGTCCCGCACCGCCAGCAAGTCCGGAACCTCCCGGGCGAGC
>DATFHM010000094.1:0-2941 GCA_035248385.1 Nocardioides sp.
TCGGTGCGGTTGCGCGGGTCGATCAGGTCGACGATGCGCTGCAGGTCGCCGGTGTTGGCGAACTCGATGGTGACCTTGCCCTTCGCCCGGCCCAGGTCGATCTTCACCCGGGTCTCGAGCCGGTCCGCCAACCGCTCGGAGAGCTCGCCGAGACCGGGAGCCTTCGGCTTGGCGGTCCGGGAGCGCTGCGGCTTGGGCTCGCCGTCCCCGACCGAGACGATCTCCTCCAGGCCGCGCACGCTGATGCCCTCGGCGACCACCCGCTGCGCGAGCTTGTCCTGGGCGTCCGGGTCGGCCACGCCGAGCAAGGCCCGGGCGTGGCCCGCGGACAGCACGCCGGCGGCCACGCGCCGCTGGACCGCCGGGGTGAGCTTGAGCAGGCGCAGCGTGTTGCTGATCTGCGGCCGCGAGCGGCCGATCCGCTGGGCCAGCTCCTCGTGCGTGCACGCGAAGTCCTCGAGCAGCTGGTTGTACGCCGCCGCCTCCTCCAGCGGGTTCAGCTGGCTGCGGTGCAGGTTCTCCAGCAGCGCGTCGCGCAGCATGTCGGTGTCGTCGGTCTCGCGCACGATCGCGGGGATCGTGGTGAGCCCGGCCTGTTGGGTGGCGCGCCAACGGCGCTCACCCATGACCAGCTCGTACGCCGCCGGGCCGGTCTGCCGGACCACGACCGGCTGCAGGAGCCCGATCTCCTTGATCGAGTGGACCAGCTCGGCCATCGACTCCTCGTCGAAGACCGTCCGCGGGTTGACCGCGTTGGGCTTGATGGCGTCGACGGGCAGCTCGGCGAAGTAGGCGCCCTCGACGGCCGACAGACCGGAAATCGCGCTCTCCGGGCCTGTGGCCGCGCCGGTGGACCCCAGGTCCACCGAGGGGCTGGAAGGCGCTGTGGTGGCAATGTCCGAATTCCGGTCGTCGTGGTTGACAACGGGGGCTTCGGTCCCGGCCGGCGGCGCGCTCGGGATGAGCGAGCCCAGGCCGCGGCCCAGACCGCGCCGCGGGGCGTTCGTGCTCATGCCGGCACCTCCGTCTCGGCCCGGTCGACCATCTCCCGAGCGGCCTCGAGATAGCTCAGCGCACCCGGCGAGGCGGGGTCGTAGGTGATGACCGTCTGGCCGTACGACGGCGCCTCGGACACCCGCACCGAACGCGGGATCGCCGTCTTCAGCACCTGGTCCCCGAAGTGCTCGCGGACGTCCGCGGCCACACCGGCCGCGAGGCGGGTGCGGGCGTCGTACATGGTCAGCAGGATGGTCGACACGACCAGGTCCTGGTTGAGGTGCGCCTTGACCATCTCGACGGTGTTGAGCAGCTGCCCCAGGCCCTCGAGCGCGTAGTACTCCGCCTGGATCGGGATCAGCATCTCCTCGGCCGCACAGAGCGCGTTGAGGGTGAGCAGGCCGAGGGAGGGCGGGCAGTCGATGAGCACGTAGTCGAAGCGCTCCTCCCCCGCCGTCGCCGCGTTGCCGACGAGCGGGTGCGCGTGGATGGCCTTCTTCAGCCGGCCCTCACGAGCCACCACGCTCACGAGCTCGATCTCGGCACCGGCCAGGTCGATCGTCGCCGGCACCACGTGCATGTTGGCGACGTCCGGGCACGGCTGGGCGATGTCGACCAGAGGGGTGCCGTCGACGAGCGCGTCGTACGTCGACGCGACGCCGCGGTGGTGCTCGATGTTGAGCGCGGTCGACGCGTTGCCCTGCGGGTCGAGGTCGATGACGAGGACGCGCTGACCCAGGTGCGTCAACGCCGCGGCGAGGTTGACCGTGGAGGTGGTCTTGCCGACGCCGCCCTTCTGGTTGGCCACGACGAAGATGCGGGTGCGGAACGGACGCGCCAGCTGCGCCGACGGGATGCCCTGGCGGACCATCACCGACTGCTGCGCGGCGCGCGCCAACGGCGTCTGGTCGTCGTCGAAGTCCGTCGCTCCGTCGACGAGATCGGCAGCCGTCGTGATTCGCGGCATGCCTCCGCCCGTGCTTGTTTCACGTGAAACAGCCTCGCTCGGCGTCACGGCGTGAGCACCACCCTCCTGTGGATAAACAGCATCGACCTGTGGATTGTCACGCTCAGCAGTGCCCCCGCCACCGGTGGAAAACTCCGGGGAGCCCGGCGGATCGATCACTTCTTCCTCCTCGCATAACCGTGCTGGGACCTACCCCGTCCAGGGCCGCCGGCAGCCGGCTTGCGTCCACCCGAGGGCGGCCACGATACCCGGGTCGGATCGGCCGCCGTAACCCTCACCAGGCGCGCGGGAACGATCGACTCGTCCTCGTCGGCGTACACCTCCACGACCGGCGGGGCGCACCCCCACCGCCGCAGGATCGGCGCTGCTGCGGCGATCTCGTCCGCAGCGCTCTCGCCCTTGAGAACGGCGAGCGCGCCGCTCGGCTCGGTCAGCGGCAGGCACCACTCGAGCAACGTGCCGAGCGCCGAGACCGCGCGGGCGGTGACCACGTCGAACCGCTCCTTGCCGTGCAGCGCATCGGCGCGTCCGCGCACCACCCGGACGTTGTCGAGTCCGAGCTCTGCGGCCACCTCCTCAAGGAAGGTCGTACGCCGCAGCAACGGCTCCACCAGCGTCATGGAGATGTCCGGGCGCGCGATGGCCAGCACCAGGCCGGGGAGCCCAGCCCCGCTGCCGATGTCCGCCACCGACGCGCCCTCAGGGAGCGCGGGGGCCATCAGCACCGAGTTGAGCAGGTGCCGGTCCCAGATCCGCGGCGCCTCGCGAGGACCGATCAGTCCCCGGACGACACCCTCGGTGCAGAGCAGCTCGGCGTACCGATCGATGAGCGGCAGTCGGTCGGGGCCGAAATGCCGCACGGCGGCGGGGTGCCGTTCGGGCACACCCGCCGCCGTGTCGTTGTCGTGTTTCACGTGAAACGTCGGCGTTCGTGAGGTCAGTCGGCCGGAAGCACGACGACGTGACGTCGCGGCTCCA
>DATFHM010000095.1:0-4707 GCA_035248385.1 Nocardioides sp.
GGCGGGGGTGTGCAGCTCCATGTGCAGCGTGGTCGGCGCGACCGTGTGCACGATCAGCTGCAGCGGCACCACGACGTCGGCGTCGAAGGTGAGCGTGTCGAAGGGCAGCTCGAGGGTGAAGGTGACCGAGATCGGCAGGTCCACGGCGTACGTGAGCAGGTCACCAGGGACCTCGGTGGCGCGGCAGCCGGTGAACCGGCCGAACACCTTGACGCTGGCGAACGCCCGGCCGGGGCCGGCACCCATCGGGCCCAGCTCGATGGTGGGGCCGAGCAGCGCGTCGATCGTCTCGGCGATGCGGCGCGCGTGCAGCACCCGGCGTACCCAGTGCCGGCCGAACTGCTCGTAGCTGATCTCCACACCGGCCGGTGCCTCGACCGGGCGCGGGCCGAGCGTCGACTCGGCCTCGGCAGCGGACACCGGCACCACCGGGGCGGCCGGGTCCACCTCGGGCGCGAGACCCGGGTCGACCTCGAGCGCGGCCTCGCCGGGCGTGAGCCGCGGCGGGAAGGTCGGCACTGCGTCGCTCACCCTCGGTCACGCCCCCCATGTGTCGTCATCAGCAGCCGTGCGGACACGCTGCTAGCGAAAGTTAGCACCCGGGTCAACCGGCGTGGATGTGGGGTCGACGTCGCGGATCCGGCTCCGCGCGACGGACGACCTCACGGGTCAACGGTGCCACCTCGCCGCCGCCGAAGAGCAGGAAACGGGCCAGCTGGCCGAGCGGGTTGCCCTCGGTCCACTCGAAGTAGATGTGCGGCCGGACGCCGGTCCGCGCGTAGATGTCGAGCAGCAGGGCGGCAAGGGCGTTCGGCACGGTCGCGGCACGGACGGTCAGTACCCGGAACTCGTCGTGGAGAACCTCGCCGTGGACCTCGATGCGGCTCTCGAAGTCGGAGTAGTCGGCGACGGTGACCTCGACGAAGATGATGTCGCCCGCGTCGGGCAGCTCGTGGTCGTCGACGACCTGGAGCACCTTCTCGCGGTACTCCGCCACGTCGCGCGCCCCGGGCTCGTTGGCCACCAGCCGGATGCTGCGGCGGGCGCAGTCGCGCAGGAACGACTCGGCCTTGGCGTCGTAGGTGATCTCGGTGGTGCGCAGCTCCAGGGAGCGGAAGATCCGCGAGACCAGCGACAGCGTCACGATCGCCGCGATGAAGCAGGCACCGATCTTCACGCCGTCCGGACGCTCGCGGACGTTGTCGATGGTCGTGTAGGCCATGACCAGGGAGATCGCGACGAAGGCGACCGTCCAGCCCTTCTGCCTCGCCTTGCGCCCGGCCAGGGCGACGGCCACGCTCGCCGAGCTCATCAGCACCAGCACGCCGGTGGCGTACGCGCCGCCCTGGGCGTCGACGTTCGCGTCGAAGATCCAGGTGATGAACAGCGCGGTGGCGGTCAGCACGAGCACCAGCGGCCGCGTGGCACCGGCCCACTCCGGCGACATGCCGTAGCGCGGCAGGTAGCGCGGGATCAGGTTGAGCATGCCGGCCATGGCCGAGGCGCCCGCGAACCACAGGATGAGGATCGTGGAGAGGTCGTACGCCGTACCGAAGGTGTCGCCCAGGTAGAGGTGGGCCAGGTAGGCCAGCGCGCGGCCGTTGGCCGAGCCGCCGGTCTCGAACTCCTTCGCGGGGATCAGCCAGGTCGTCACCAGGCTCGACGCGATCAGGTAGACGCTCATGATGATCGCGGCGGTGGTCAGCAGCCGCTTGGTGTTGCGGATCCGGCCGGCGGGCCGGCGGGGGCGGTCGTCGGGGTCGCCCTTGACGTGACCCATCACCGCGACGCCCGTCTCGAACCCGGACATGCCCAGCGCGAGCTTCGGGAACAGCGTCAGCGACACCGCGATCATCAACGCCACGTTGCCGTGCTCCAGGGTCAGCGAGTGCCACCAGTCCGGGACGACGTGCCCGTGGCGCAGCACGTGCACCACCCCGACCGCGATGACGACGGCGTTGAGGGCCAGGTAGGCGACGACGAGCGCGACGGCGACCCCGATGGCCTCGCTGAACCCGCGCAGGAACACCGCGCCCAGCAGGGCGACCAGGAACAGGGTCACCCACATCTCCTTGCCGTGCAGGTACGCCGGCATGTGCGGGTTCTCGACCGCGTGGGCGGCCGCGTCGGCGGCCGAGAGGGTGATCGTGATGATGAAGTCGGTCAGCGCGAAGCCCAGCAGGACGAGCACGAACAGCTTGCCGCGCCAGAACGGCAGCAGCCGCTCCAGCATCGAGATCGAGCCCTGCCCGTGCGGGCTCTCCTCCGCGACACGGCGGTAGACCGGGAGGGCGCCGAACAGCGTGAGCAGGACCAGGATGATCGTGGCCATCGGGCTGAGCAGCCCGGCGGCCAGGAACGCGATGCCGGGCTGGTAGCCGAGCGTCGAGAAGTAGTCGACGCCGGTCAGGCACATGACCTTCCACCAGGCGTGCGGCTTCTCGTGCGGTACGTCGAGGTGCTGGTCCTGCTGCTCCTCGTCGACGGTCTGCGTGGTGCTCACGACCCCATCCAACTGCGGGTTCCGGCCGCGGCGACGCGCTCTAACAGGTCCCTAACGTCGGCCCGGTCACAATGGCGAGGTGCTCAGCCAGCAGCGTCGGACCGTGGGCTACCTCGTCGGGATCGCGGGGCCCCTCGCCCTCGTCGCGCCGCTCGTCCCCCAGCGCGGCCACCTCGGGCTGGCCGGCGACGTGTCGGCGTACCTCGTGGTGGTGGTCCTCAGCGCGCTCGTCGGCGGGATCGGGCCCGCGCTGGTGGCGGCGGTGTGGAGCGGGCTGCTGCTCAACTACTTCTTCACCGCGCCCCTGCACACCCTGGCGATCAACGACCCCGACAACGTCGTCGCCGTCGTCGCCTTCGTCGTGGTGGCGGCGATGGTCAGCTGGGTCGTCGACGTCGCCGCGCGGCGGGCCGACGCGGCGGCGGCCGCGGCCGAGCTCGAGGCCGCCGACCGGATGCGTACGGCGCTGCTCGCGGCCGTCGGGCACGACCTGCGCACGCCGCTGGCTGCGGCCAAAGCGGTCGTCTCCGGCATGCGTGACTCCGAGGTGGCGCTCTCCGAGCAGGACCGGGGCGACCTGCTGGCCACGGCCGACTCCGCCCTCGACCGGCTCAGCCGGCTGGTCGACAACCTGCTCGACATGAGCCGGCTGCAGGCCGGTGCGCTGCCGGTCCGGCTGCGGTCGACGGTGCTCGAGGAGGTGGTGGCCCAGGCGCTGGACCACCTCGACGTCGCGCCGCGGTCGGTCGTGCTGGAGCTGCCCGAGGACCTCCCCGCGGTCGTCGCCGACGCCGGGCTGCTCGAGCGGGTCCTGGCCAACCTGGTGGCCAACGCCCAGCGGTTCTCCCCGCCCGACCGGCCCGCGGCGGTGGCGGCGGACGTCGTCGACGGGTGGGTCGAGGTGCATGTCGTCGACCACGGACCCGGCATCGCGCCCGCCGACCGGGGCCGGGTGTTCCTCCCGTTCCAGCGCCTGGGCGACACCTCGACGGCGTCCGGCGTCGGCCTCGGGCTGGCGCTGGCCCGAGGCCTCACCGAGGCGATGGACGGCCGGCTCGTCGCCTCCGACACCGAGGGCGGCGGGCTCACGATGACGGTCCTGCTGCCGGTCGAGGCGGCGTCGTGACCGCGCCGCGCGTCCTCGTCGTCGACGACGAGCCGCAGATCCTGCGCGCGCTCGGCATCAACCTGCGGGCCCGCGGCTGGGCCGTCGACACCGCCGGCGACGGCATCGAGGCGCTGTACAAGGCCCGCTCCTCGGCGTACGACGTCGTGGTGCTGGACCTCGGCCTCCCCGACCTCGACGGGGTCGACGTGCTGGCCGGGCTGCGCGAGCGGTCCGACGTACCGGTGCTGGTGCTGTCGGGTCGCGGCGACAGCGTCGACAAGGTGGAGGCGCTCGACGCGGGTGCCGACGACTACGTGACCAAGCCGTTCGGGATGGACGAGCTGCTGGCCCGCCTGCGCGCGTTGGTACGCCGCCACGTCGGCCCCGACGACCCGGAGCCGGTGACCTTCGGCGACGTCGTGGTCGATCTCGTCGCGCGGCGGGTGACCCGCGCCGGGGCCGACGTCCGGCTCACGCCGACCGAGTGGCACCTGCTCGAGGTGCTGGCCCGCAACCCCGGCCGGCTGATGTCGCAGCGGCAGCTGCTGACCGAGGTGTGGGGCCCGGGCTACGAGACCGCGCAGGGCAACCTGCGCCTCTACATGGCCCAGCTGCGGCGCAAGCTGGAGCCCGACCCGGCCCGTCCGGTCCACTTCCGCAACGAGCCGGGGATGGGCTACCGGTTCGAACCCTGAGTTGTTGCTGATTGTTCAGCAAACTCCTAGGAGCGGCTGGGATCATCCTGGGCGTGGGCAACGTCTTCGACTGCGAGATCCCGGCACGCCTGCGGGACGTCAACCTGGCCGGCCACGTGGACAACGTCGAGGCGATGCGCGTCCTGGACGAGGCCCGCCAGATGTTCCTCCGGTACGCCGTCCTGCCCGACTCCCCCGACGGCCGGCCCGGGCTGTTCCGCGACGTGCCGTCCGGGATCACCGACCTGGTCGCCGCGCAACGGGTCGAGTACCACGCCGAGATGCGCTTCGTGCCCTTCCAGCCGTTCCTGGTGCGGATGTGGGTCGGGCACCTGAGCCGCTCCTCGTTCACGACCTGCTACGAGCTGCGGGTCGCCGCGGACCACGAGCCGGCCATCGTC
>DATFHM010000096.1:0-10426 GCA_035248385.1 Nocardioides sp.
GCTCCAGGCGTGCGGCGAGCACGGTGAGGAAGCCCGCCAGGTCCGGAGCGTCCCAGGCGCCGGTCAGGTACGCCTCGCCGAACCCGATGTTGGCGTCGCGGCCCAGGCGGGCGAAGAGCTCGTCGGGGCGGCGTACGTCCACCTCGGGCCCGCCGCGGCCGAGGACCCGGACCCCTGCCTCCTCGTGCAGCCGCACCGTCACCGGCAGCCGCTCGATCGCGGCCACGAACAGGGCCCGTGCGATCGCCGCGCTGACGGCGGTGCGGCGGCCGGGTGGAGGCGCGGGCAGGTCGCGCCACAGCGGCACGGTCCGGGTCTGGGTGACGGTCATCGGACACCTTCCTGGTGGTGGGAGGGACGGGGCTGCACGGGAAGTCGCCGCAGCCAGAGGGCGATCCCGTGCGCACGGATGAGCAGGCTGTCGCGGATTCCGGCCACGGCGGCACGCGCGAGGACGGAGCGACGCAGCGGCTCGCGGGTGCCGTGCAGGGTCGCGGTGAAGGTGGCGCCGTCGTCGGTGCGGAGCACGACCGCGAGGTGCAGCTGGTCGCCGGGCTCGGGTGCGGAGACGCGGTAGGAGCCGTCGACGCCGTGGAAGGGCGAGACGTACATCCGCTTGGGCACCGCCGCCCCGCGTGCGTCGGGGTGCAGCACGTAGGCGTGCCGGTCGCCGTAGGTGTTGTGCACCTCGACCACCGTCGCGAGCGGGCTGCCGTCCGGTGCGGTGCACCAGAACACGCTGATCGGGTTGAAGCAGTGCCCGAGGGCCCGCGGCTGCGCGGCCATCCGGACCCGCGCGCCGGTCAGGTCGATGTCGTGGGAGCGCAGGAAGCGCGCGAGGTTCTCCCGGATCGTCAGGTCCGGGTCGCCGAGGTGGTCGAGGGCCTCGATGGTGCCGAGGACGCCGTACGACGGCGGGTCGGCCCCCTCGTCCAGGTCGACCACCCACATCCACGAGCGCAGCCGGAAGCGGCGCGACCAGGGGCGGCGGCGTACGTGCTCGACGGTGGTGCGGTAGACCCGCGGACCGGGTCCACGGGCCGGCTCGGACGTCCCCCAGGGATGGCCGAGCCGGCCCGCTGCCGCGACACCCGAGCGTGCGCCGTCCTCGTGGAATCCCCAACCGTGGTACGCGCCCGCGAACGCGACCCGATCGGTGTCGAGCTCGGGCAGTCGGCGCTGCGCCGCCACGCTCTCGGGGGTGTAGAGCGGGTGCTCGTAGGACATCACGTCGATGACGTGCTCGGGGTCGATCAGTGCCTCGCCACCGAGCGTGACGAGGTAGCGCGTGGCGGTGGGCAGCCGCTGCAGCCGGGTCAGGTCGTAGGTGATCGTGACCGGGCCCGCGCCCGCGCGGCGGTGCCGGAAGTTCCAGGACGCGCGCAGCCGGCCGGCGGCCGGGAGCAGGGACGCGTCGGTGTGCAGCACCGCGGTGTTCGGCGAGTAGGTGATCGCGCCGAGCACCTCCTTGTGCGCCGGCGTCGCGTCGTCGAGCAGCGCCAGCGCCTGGTGCGGATGGGTCGCGATGACGACCTGGTCATAGGTCTCGCGGACGCCGTCCACGGTGACCTCGACAGCGCTTCCGGTGTCGAGGACACCGGTGACCGCGGCGCCGAGCCGCACCCGCCCGCCGCGCTGCTCGAGGGCGGCGGCCACGCGCTCGACGTACACCTTCGAGCCGCCGGTCACGGTGCGCCAGGTCGGGCTCCCGGTCACCGACAGCATGCCGTGGTGGGCGAGGAAGGCGAACAGGTAGCGGGCCGGGTAGGCACCCGCCAGGGCCGGGTCGCAGGACCACACGGCGGCGACGAGCGGCTCCATGAAGTGCCGGACGAAGTACGCCGAGAAGTCGTGCTGGTCCAGGAAGTCGGACAGCGGCGTCAGGTCCTCGCCCTCGCCGTCGTCCGCGGTCGCGAGGAGCTCCTTCGCGGCCCGGTGGAAGCGCGGGATCTCGCGCAGCATGCGCAGGTGCGCGCCGAGCTGGCGGGGACCGCCGGAGGGCACCAGCCCGCCGAGCCCGCGCGCGCCGGCCCACGTCACGCCGGTGGTGTCGTCGGCCATCGACATCGACATCTCCGACTCCTGGGTCGGGACGCCGAGCTCGGCGAACAGCCGCAGCAGCGTCGGGTACGTGCGCCGGTTGTGCACGATGAAGCCGGTGTCGATGCCGAGCTCGCTGCCGTCGGGCTCGGTGACGCGGTGCGTGTCGGCGTGCCCGCCCAGCCGGCCGGCGGCCTCGTAGAGGGTCACCTCGGCGTCGTACGAGCAGACGTACGCCGCCGTCAGGCCGGCCACGCCGGAGCCGATCACGGCGACCCGGCGAGGGCGCGTCTGTTGCGTCATGACCCTGGTTCGGAGAGGGCGGGGTGGCCGGATTGGTCCCATCCGGAGCGGGGTCCGGCGCCGAACCACCGCCATGAGGAACCGCCTGATCACCGCCGCCCTCGGACCCGCCGCCGGGGGCCTCGGCCTCGCGGCCGGGCACCTGGTCGCCGCGTTCACGACACCCGCCGCATCGCCGGTCCTGGCCGTGGGATCGGTCGTCATCGACCACACCCCGACCCCGGTCAAGGAGTGGGCGATCAGCCACTTCGGCACCCACGACAAGACGATCCTCACCGGCTCGGTGCTCGTCGTGGTGCTGCTGGTGAGCTGCCTGGTGGGGCCGCTGGCGCGGCGGCGTACGGCGTGGGGGGTGGCCGCCTTCGTGCTCCTCTCCGTCGTCGCGGCCGTGTGCGCGCTGACGCGGCCGATCGCGACGGCGAGTGACGTGCTGCCGAGCGTGGTGGCAGCGGTGGTGGCCTCGGGCGTGCTGCTGGGCCTGCTGCGGCTGGAGCGCCCGGCCGTCGAGGGCTCGGGCTCGCGGAGGGCCGTGCTGATCGGCCTCGGCGTCGTCGCGGCCGGCGCCACCGGCATCGGCGAGCTCGGCCGCAAGGTGATCAGCCACCGCGCCCGCCCGGAGAACATCACCCTCCCGGCGCCGGTGGACGCGGCCCCGCCGCTCGCCGCCGGCCTGGACCGGACCGTCCCCGGCATCACGCCCTATGTCACGCCGAACGGCCGGTTCTACCGCGTGGACACCCGCCTCGACGTCCCCGTCGTCGACAGCTCCTCGTGGAGCCTCACCGTGGACGGGATGGTCGACCACCCGTTCAGCATCGGCTTCGACGAGCTGCTCGCGATGCCGATGGTCGAGCGCGACATCACGCTCACCTGCGTGAGCAACAGCGTCGGCGGGCCGTACGTCGGCGGCGCCCGCTGGCTCGGCGTACGACTCGCCGACCTGCTGGACCGGGCCAGCGTGCAGGGCGGAGCCGACCAGATCCTCAGCACCGACGTCGGCGGGATGACCATCAGCACACCGCTGGCGCTCGCGACCGACGGTCGCGACGCGCTCGTGGCGGTCGGCATGAACGGCGTACCCCTGCCGCGGGAGCACGGGTTCCCCGCCCGGATGGTGGTCCCCGGCCTCTACGGCTTCATCAGCGCCACCAAGTGGGTCACCCGGCTCACGCTCACGACGTACGCCGGGCACGCGGCGTACTGGACGCAGCGGGGGTGGGCCACCGACGCGCCGATCAAGATCTCCAGCCGGATCGACACCCCGCGGCCGCTGCAGCAGCTGAGGGCCGGTGACGTCGTGATCGGCGGCGTCGCGTGGGCGCAGGAGTCCGGCGGCGTCGCCAAGGTCGAGGTCAGCATCGACGGGGGCGCCTGGACGGAGGCGCAGCTCGGGCCGTCCGGCGGCAACGACTACTGGCGCCAGTGGTTCCACCGCTGGACCGCGACGCCGGGCACGCACCTGCTCAGCTGCCGGGTCACCGACGGCGCCGGCAACGTCCAGTCGGCCGTGCGTGCGACCCCGTTCCCCTCGGGCTCCAGCGGCATCCAGTCCATCTCCGTGTCGGTCTCTGACATTCCGACCCATCCGGATCGCGACCGGCTCCGAACCACTTTCACCAGTACCCACCACGGGTTTGACGATCGGAAGGCATGACCATGACCAGCACCCTTCGCCGTACCGGCGCTGTCGCCGCCCTCGCCCTCGCCCTGACCGGCGGCCTGTCCGCCTGCGGCAGCAGCAACGACGACGCGGCCGACACGACCACCACGACGGCGGCCTCGACCGGCATGGCCTCCGACGCCGGTGCCCAGACCTTCGGCCCGGCCTGCTCGGCGATCCCGACCTCCGGCGCGGGCTCCTTCGACGGCATGGTCAACGACCCGGTCGCCACCGCGGCCAGCAACAACCCGCTGCTCAAGACCCTCGTCGCCGCGGTCACCAAGGCCGGCCTCGTCGACACCCTCAACGGTGCGTCCGGCCTCACCGTCTTCGCGCCGACCAACGACGCCTTCGCGAAGATCCCGGCCAAGCAGCTCAAGGCGGTGCTCGCCAACAAGAAGGTGCTCACCGAGATCCTGACGCACCACGTCATCGCCGGCCAGCTCGACCCGAGCCAGGTCGTCGGCGCGCAGACCACCCTCAACAAGGACAAGGTCACCGTGGCCGGCAGCACCGACGCCATGACCGTCGACGGTGCGCACGTGCTGTGCGGCAACATCCCGACCGCCAACGCCACGGTCTACGTGATCGACCAGGTCCTCCTCCCCAAGATGTGACCTGAGGGAAGAAAGAATCAGTCCCATGGACCAGCCACACCCCGAGCCGGGTGGCACCTCCTCGCCGGAGGCGCCGCCCGGTGCGGGCGTCCCCGACCTGGCCGACCTGCTGCGCCTCTCGGCACGCGGTGACCAGGCCGCGTTCGCCGAGCTGTACGACGCCACGTCCGCGCGGGTCTACGGACTCGTGCGCCGGGTCGTCCGCGACCCGCACCAGGCCGAGGAGGTCGCCCAGGAGGCGTTCCTCGAGGTGTGGCGCACGTCGGCCCGGTACGACGCCGCGAAGGGCAGCCCGCAGGCGTGGATCCTGACGATCGCCCACCGGCGGGCGGTGGACCGGGTGCGGTCCGCCGAGGCCGCGGGCCGTCGGGACGACGCCTACGAGCGCCGCAACCAGGACGTCGAGCACGACTCGACCGCCGAGGCGGCGCACGCCTCGCTGGAGGCGCGACGCGTGCGCAGCGCGCTCGCGACGCTCACGCCGGTGCAGCGGGAGGCGGTGTCGCTGGCCTACCTCGGCGGCTACACGCACACCGAGGTCGCCTGCCTGCTGGACCTGCCGCTCGGGACGGCGAAGACCCGGATCAGGGACGGCCTGATCAGACTGAGAGACACTCTGGGAGTGGGGGTGAACCGATGAGCAGCGACATCCACGCCCTCTCCGGTGCCTACGCCGTCGATGCCCTCGACGACGCCGAACGAGCCGAGTTCGAGCAGCACCTCGCCACGTGCGAGGCCTGCCGCCAGGAGGTCGCCGACCTGCAGGCGGCCGCGGTCGAGATCGCCGCGACCACCGAGCAGATCCCGCCGCCGAGCCTGCGCGCGAGCGTGCTGGCCGGCATCGCCGACGTACGTCCGCTGCCTCCGACACACCCGGAGCCCGCCGCGGACAACGTCCGGCCGCTGCGGCGCCGGCTGTGGCAGCAGGTCGGCCTCGCGGCCGCGGCCGCCGCGATCGTGGCCGGTGGCACGACCGTCGCGCTGCACCCCTGGGACAGCTCGTCGGTAGCCCCGCCGACCGCGGGGGACCAGGTGATCCACGCGGCCGACGTGCAGAGGTACGCCGGTCAGGTGGCCGGCGGCGGCACCGTCACGGTCTACCGCTCGGTCGCGCTCAACAGCGCGGTCGTGGTCGCGAAGGGCATCCAGCAGGCGCCCGCCGGTCACGTCTACGAGCTGTGGCTGCTCGCGCCGTCCGGGACGATGAAGCGCGCCGGGCTCTTCGAGAACGGCACCGACCTGACCCAGGTGGTGACCGGGAACGCCGGTCCGGCCAGGGCTCTGGGCATCACGGTGGAGAAGGCGGGTGGCTCCGACGCCCCCACGACGAAGCCGATCGCGCTGGTCCCGCTGACGACCTGACCTCACACGCGTCACACAGGTACGTCGGACGCGGGGCACAGCGCGCGCCCGGATCGTCGGGGGCATGACCGCACTCCTCGATCCTCCCGTGGCGCCGGCGGCGCCCGCGTCCGAGCCTCACCGACGGCCCGCCCCCGAACGGGCGGGCCTCGCGGCGCTGCTGCTCGGCACCGCAGTGACCTACCTGTGGTCGCTGTCGGCGTCGGGCTGGGCCAACTCCTTCTACTCCGCCGCCGTCCAGGCCGGCTCGGTGAGCTGGAAGGCGTTCCTCTTCGGTTCCCTCGACTCCGGCAACGCGATCACCGTCGACAAGCCGCCCGCGTCGCTGTGGGTCATGGACCTGTCGGTGCGGGTGTTCGGCCTCAGCTCGTGGACCATCCTCGTCCCCGAGGCCCTGATGGGCGTCGCGACGGTCTGGCTCACCTACCTGGCCGTACGCCGGGCCGCCGGTGTCCCCGCCGCGTTCGTCGCCGGGGTGGCGACCGCCCTCACGCCGTCGGCTGCCTTGATGTTCCGGTTCAACAACCCCGACGCGCTGCTGCTCCTGCTGCTCGTCGCCGCGGGCTACGCGACGCTGCGGGCGGCCGAGGCCGCGCGCGGACGCTGGCTGGCGCTGGCCGGGGTGCTGGTGGGCTTCGCCTTCCTCACCAAGATGCTGCAGGCGTTCCTGGTGCTGCCCGCCTTCGTGCTGGTGTACCTGGTCGCGGCGCCGACCTCGCTGGGCCGCCGGGTCCGGCACCTGCTGGTGGCGTTCGGCGCCATGATCGCCAGTGCCGGCTGGTGGATCTGCGTCGTCGAGCTGTGGCCGGCCGCGGACCGGCCCTATATCGACGGCTCGACCGACAACGACATCCTCGAGCTGGTGCTGGGCTACAACGGGCTCGGCCGCCTCACCGGGTCGGAGACCGGGGGGTTGGGCAACGCGGGCTTCAGCTCCGACGCCGGGATCCTGAGGCTGTTCGGTGGTGTCTCCGGCGGCATGATCTCGTGGCTGCTGCCGGCCGCGCTGGTGGTGCTGGTCGGCGGGCTGGTGGCGCTGCGCCGGGCGCCGCGCACCGACACGGCGCGCGCCGCGCTGCTGCTGAGCGGGGTGTCGATGCTCGTCACCGGCCTGACCTTCTCGTTCATGGCCGGGATCTACCACGACTACTACACGGTGGCGCTGGCTCCGTGGATCGCGATGACCGCCGTGATCGGCTCGATGGTGCTGTGGCGGGCGCGCTCGGAGTCGTGGGCGCGGGTCGTGCTCGCCGTTGCTGTCGCGGGGAGTGCTGCGTGGGCGTTCGTGCTGCTCGGCCAGGCCGGCGAGAACCCGTACGACGTCCTGCGCTGGCCGGTCATCCTGCTCGGCTTCGGGGCGGCGGCCTTGCTGCTCGTGGTGGACCGGCTGGACCGGCGGACCGCGGTGGGGCTGGTGCTGGCGGCGGTGCTGACCACGTCGATCGGGCCGGCGGCGTACACGCTGGAGACGGTGGGCACCGCGCACACCGGCTCCATCGTGACCGCGGGGCCTGTCTCGGGGATGGGCGGGATGGGCGGGATGGCCGGTGGGGCGAGGCCGCCGGTGATGGGTGGTCGGACCTTCGCCGGCGGGATGGGCGGCGGGATGTTCGGCGGGCAGAGCGTGAGCAACGAGCTGACGGCCGCGCTGCAGCAGGACGCGGCGTCGTACACCTGGGTCGCGGCGACGGTCCGGTCCAGCGACGCGGCGAGCTACCAGCTGGCCAGCCGTGAGCCGGTCATGGCGATCGGCGGCTTCAACGGCACGGCGTCCAGCCCGACCCTCGCCCAGTTCCAGCAGGACGTCGCGGAGGGCAGGATCCACTACTTCATCGCGAGCGGGAACGCCGGTGGAATGGGCGGTCCCGGTGCGTCGGCCGATTCGGTCGCCGCCCAGATCACGGCGTGGGTCGAGTCGAGCTTCACCCCGACCACCATCGGCGGCACGACGGTCTACGACCTGACGTCGACCTCCTCCACCTCGACCGGGACGGCGCAGAACGCATGAGGGGCGTGGAGCTGGTGATCCCGGTCCACAACGAGGAGCGCGCGCTCGAGTCGTCGGTACGCCGCCTCGTCGCCTACCTCGGCTCGGCCGGCATCGACGCCACCGTGACGATCGCCGACAACGCGAGCACCGACGGCACCTGGGAGATCGCGACGCGGCTGGAGCGGCAGGTGCCCGGCGTACAGGCCCTGCACCTGGACCGGAAGGGCCGCGGCTTGGCGCTGCGGGAGGCGTGGACCCGGTCGCGGGCCGAGGTCGTCGGCTACATGGACGTCGACCTCTCCACCGACCTCCGGGCCCTCCCGCCCCTGCTCGCTCCGCTCCTGTCCGGGCACTCCGACCTCGCAATCGGGACGCGTCTGGCGCGGGGGAGCCGGGTGGTCCGCGGACCCCAGCGCGAGGTCATCTCGCGCGGCTACAACCTGCTGCTGCGGGGTGTGCTCGCGGCAGGGTTCTCCGACGCGCAGTGCGGGTTCAAGGCTCTTCGTCGTGATGTCGCCGAGAGGCTGCTGCCCCTCGTCGAGGACGACTCCTGGTTCTTCGACACCGAGCTCCTCGTCCTCGCCGAGGACGCGGGCCTGCGGATCCACGAGGTCCCGGTGGACTGGGTCGACGACCCCGACTCCTCGGTCGACATCGCCCGTACGATCCGGGACGACCTGCGTGGTGTCGCTCGGCTGGTGCGCGGACGGTTCGCACGGTTCGCGGCGGTCGGGGTGCTCAGCACGGCGGCGTACCTGCTGCTCTACCTGGTCGGCCGGATCTCCGTCGGTGCCCAGCTCGCGAACCTCGCGGCACTGCTGGTGACCGCCGTCGGCAACACCGCCGTCAACCGACGGCTCACCTTCGGGATCCGATCGCGGGCCGGGCTCGTCCGCCACCACGTGGCGGGGCTGGTCGCGTTCGGGGTCGGGCTCCTGCTGACCTCGGGCTCGCTGGCCCTGCTGCACCTGCACAACCCGGCACCCTCCCGTCTGGCCGAGCTCGTGGTGCTGGTGGCCGCGAACGGGCTGGCCACGATCCTCCGCTTCCTCACCCTCGGGCGGGTGATGCGGCCGGGGGTCGGGGTGGTCCAGCAAACGTCCCCTCCGGTGGTCGAGGAGGTTGCGCAGCAACCGTCACGAGACCCGGCGACATGCTCTCGGGGCTGGCCTGGGGCGGCCGCACCGTAGCCGCCCGGCACCCCGCCTCAAGGATGCTCGCTGCGCTCGCCCCGCTGCGCGGCGCTTCGCGTCCTTGACCCGGGGTCCCGGCCGGGCGGCAGGACGGCGCGGAGTCGGCACGGGCTTCGCCCGCGCCGCCGCTTCGCGGCCGCCCCTGAAATGTGATCGGTTATCCACACAATTCACAGCGTTATCCACTTGTATAGCACACCTGTACGAGTAAAATAGGACCATGATCTCGGGCGATCACCACCTCGACCACGGCGGCATCCTTGCCGGCCTGGTTGACAACGCCCACGCCCAACGACAGGCCGCCGTCGAGGAGATCGAGCTCGTCCTTGCCTGGGCCGACCTCCACAGCTCAGAGCCCGAGCCGCGGCCCGGCGGGGACCGCCTCATCCAGCTCGGCGCTGACGGCACACCCCTGGTGAGCGAGCTGTGCTGGGCTGAGCTCGCCATCGCCCGCAAGGCCGGTGTGATCGCCACCCGCAACCTGGCCGCCGATGCGTTGGACCTGCGCCACCGACTCCCGCTGTTGTTCGAGGACGTGCAGGCGTTGAAGACCCCGGTCTGGGTGGCCCGCAAGATCGCCGCCATGACCCGACCCTTGGCGCCCGACGCGGCTGCTCTCGTGGATGTCGCGGTCGCCGCAGCATGGCAGCTCCCCGCCGGGAAGCTGCTCCAGGTCGCCGAAGCGAAGGTGATCGAAGCCGACCTCGACGCCCACCGTCGCCGCATCCAGGCGGACGAGCAGCGCACCGGGGTCTGGCGCTCCCGGCCCCGCACCGGAGACCGCCTCGGCGGCGAAGCCGGAGCTTGCGAACCCGCCACCGGCCGTCTCGCCGCCCAGCTCCCGATCGCGGACCTGGTCGAGCTCGATTGCTTCCTCGACGACCTCGCCGACAAGCTCGCCGCCAACCTCGATCCCAACGCCGAGCAGCCCACCCGGGACCAGCTCCGCGCCCAAGCCCTCGCGCTGATGGCCGACCCGGCCGCCGTGCTCCGGCTCCTCCACGGCCCCGACGCACCGACCCTGCCGGAGAAGCCTCGTCGCGACGCAGTCCTGTACTTCCACGTCACCGCGGCCACCCTGGCCGACGCGGGCGTGGCCAGGTGTGAGGACCTCGGACCGCTGCTCCTGCAGCAGGTCACGACCCTGCTCGGACACAGGAACGTCAAGCTGCAGCCCGTGCTGGACCTCAACGCGGTCCAGACCGCCCACGCCTACGAACACCCCACCCGCATGCGAAGCCGGGGCATCCTCCGCACCGGC
>DATFHM010000097.1:0-5773 GCA_035248385.1 Nocardioides sp.
CCAGAAGGTGAGCACCGGCTTGCCGCGGTAGGTCTGGGTGCGGAAGTCGGCGATCGTCGTACCGGGGTCGGCGGGGTGGGACCAGACGACGCTGCTGCCGTCGGGGCTCAGGATCTCCGCGGCGTTGGCGTAGCCCGAGCCACCGAAGGAGTACGGCGCCACGAAGATGTCGCCGCCCGCGTGCGCGCCGAGGCTGTTGGTCGTCACCGTGACCGGCGCCGCGGTCGGGGTGGCGGAGGCGGGAAGGGCGACGGCGAGGGCCGCGACGGCGGCGGTGGCGGCGGTGGCCAGCCGGCCGATCCGCGGGGTGTTCAGCATGGGATCTCCTCGAGAAGCACAATGTCTAGCGACTTACTAGACTAGAAGGGACGCTAGCAGAGCTGTCGGAGCCCGTCGCTGCCGTGCTCAGCGTGACTGGAACCGGTACTCCACCTCGGGACGCCCGGCGCCGTAGCGGTGCCCGCGGGTCGCCTCGCCCCGGTCGGCCAGGTGCTCGAGGTAGCGACGGGCGGTGACGCGTGAGGTGCCCGTGCGGGCGGCGATCTCGGAGGCGGACAAGGCCCCTCCGGACCCGCGCAGGGCGGCCAGCACCGCGCTCAGCGTCTCGGCGCTCATCCCCTTCGGCAGGGTGGTCGCCGGGCGGTGCAGCGCGTCGAACATCGCGTCGATCTCGCCCTGCACGACGGACTGCGCGGACTCCGCGAGCTGGGCGCGGTAGGCGGCGTACTGCTCGAGCTTGGCCTTGAACCCCGCGAAGGTGAACGGCTTGAGCAGGTAGTTGGCGACGCCCTGGGTGGCCGCCCGGCGCACGACGTCCTTGTCGCGCGCGGACGTCACCGCGATCACGTCCGCCAGGACGCCCTCCGCGCGCAGGCGCTGGAGCAGGGCGAGCCCGTGGCCGTCGGGCAGGTGCAGGTCGAGCAGCAGCAGGTCGACCGGCTCGCGGCGCAGCAGCCGGACCGCGTCGGCCGCGCTGTGGGCGACGCCGACGAGGACGAAGCGGTCGAGCCGTTGGACGTACGCCGCGTGCGCTTCGGCCGCGATCGCCTCGTCCTCGACCACGAGGACCCGGATCGGCGGCTGCCTGCTCATCGCTCGGCCGCCAGGGTCACCCGGAACCGCGCACCGCCGAGGTCGGAGCGGTCGATGCGCACCGCGCCGCCGTGCCGGCGCGCGACCCCGGAGACGAGCGCCAGCCCGAGTCCGTGCCCGGCCTCGGCCTTCGTCGACCACCCCCGGGTGAGGGCGCGCTCGGCCTGCTCGGGCGTCAGCCCGGGACCGTTGTCGTCGACCTCGATGACGGCGCCGTCGGCGTACGCGAAGCGGATCCGGACCTTGCGCTCGGGTGCGGAGGACACCGCCTCGAAGGCGTTGTCGACGAGGTTGCCGACGACCGTGACGAGGTCGCGGCCGGCGATGCCGCCGAGGTCGGGGAGCTCGCCCTCGACGGCGAGCTCGATCCCGCGCTCCGCCGCCTCCGAGGTCTTGCCGACGAGCAACGCCGTGAGCGCGGGATCGCCCGCGGCGGCGACCAGCCGCTCAGTGAGCGCCTGGCTCAGGTGCAGCTCCGCGGTGGCGAACTCCAGGGCGTCGGTGGGCCGGCCGAGCTCGATCAGGGAGACGACGGTGTGCAGCCGGTTGGCCGCCTCGTGGTTGAGCGCGTGCAGCGAGTCGGTGAGCCCGCGGACGAGCTCGAGCTCGCCGGTCGCGGCGCGCAGCTCGGTCTGGTCGCGCAGCGTCACGACGGCACCGACCTCGTGGCCCTCCCAGGTCGCCGGGGACGAGCTGACCAGGACGAGCCGGTCGCCGGCGGCGTACAGGTGATCGCTGCTGGCGGTGGCGCCGAGGGCGGTGCTGACCAGGCCGGGGGCCAGGCCGAGGTCGTCGAAGCGACGGCCGACGACGTCCTCGGGCAGGTCCAGCAGCCGCCGGGCCTCGTCGTTGGTGAGCTGCACGCGGCCCGCGTCGTCGAGCAGCACGAGCCCCTCGCGCATCGCGCCGAGGACGGCGGCGTAGAACTCGTACATCCGGCCCAGCTCGTCGGCGCTCAGGCCGTGGGTCTGGCGGCGTACCCGGCGCGAGACCAGCCAGGTGCCCGCGAGGCCGAGCAGCAGCACACCGGCCGCGGCCGCCACGATCACCAGCAGGGTGCGGGTCATCCGCCGGTCGATCGCCGAAACGGTGATGCCGACCGCCACCATCGCGACGACCTTGCCGTGCGCGTCCCGGACCGGGGCGACGGCACGGACCGAGGGGCCGAGCGTGCCGGCGTACTCCTCGGTGAAGACGTGGCCCTGCGGTGCGTCGCCGACGTCGCCGATGAACGGCTTGCCGATCTCGGCGGGGTTCGGGTGGCTGTAGCGGATCCGGCCCATCGACATCACGGTCACGAAGTCGACGCCCGACGCGTGCCGGACCGCCTCGGCCAGCGGCTGCACGACGCGGCTCGGCGTCTGCGTCTGCACGGCGGCGACCAGCTCGGGCGACGCGGCGAAGGTGGTCGCCACACCGGCCACCTCGTGGGTCGCGTCCGCGCGCGCGTCGTGGCGGGCGTCGTACGTCGCCAGGGCGATCGCCACCGCTCCCAGCAGCAGCACGACGACGACCTGCAGCACCAGCATCTGGCGCGCGAGGGAGGGTTCGCCGGCGCGGTGCAGGCGACCGGACGAGGACGCGCGGGCCATGACCGGATTGTTCCACCGCGGCTGCGAACACAACGAACACAAGGGTGACCACGGTCACAGGGCAGCGGAAGGTGGTGCGCCGAGGAGCCGGCACGGTGCCGGCCCGCAGTTGAGGAGGATCGCCGTGAGCACCGTCGCTCCCAGGAACCGCACCAAGTACCTCTACCCGGCCGTGCTGGCCGCGGTCGCGCTGGGCATCGTCGTCGGCCTGGTCGCGCCGGACTTCGCCGTGCAGCTCGCGCCGCTGGGCAAGGGCTTCGTGGCGCTGATCAAGATGATGATCCAGCCGGTCATCTTCTGCACGATCGTCCTCGGCGTCGGGTCGGTCTCCAGCGCCGCCAGGGTCGGCAAGGTGGGCGGGCTGGCGCTCGCGTACTTCACCGCCATGTCCACCGTCGCGCTCGGCATCGGCCTGGTGGTCGGCAACCTGCTGCACCCGGGCGAGGGGCTGCGCGTCACCGGTGCCATCGCCGGTGCCGGTCAGGCCCAGGTGTCCAGCGACGCGGGCGGCACCACCGACTTCCTGCTCGGCATCATCCCCACCTCGATGCTGTCCGCGCTGACCTCGGGCGCGGTGCTGCAGACCCTGCTCATCGCGCTGCTCGTCGGCTTCGCCGTCCAGGGCCTCGGCTCGGCCGGTGCGCCCGTCGTGACCGCGGTCGGGCACGCCCAGAAGGTCGTCTTCCGGATCCTCGCGATGATCATGTGGGCCGCGCCGATCGGCGCCTTCGGCGCCATGGCCTCGGTCGTCGGCAGCACCGGCGTCGACGCCCTGAAGAGCCTCGCGGTCCTCATGGTCGGCTTCTACGTGACCTGCGCGCTGTTCGTGTTCGGCGTGCTCGGCACGCTGCTGTGGGTGACGACGCGGATCAACGTCCTGCGGCTGCTGGGCTACCTCGGCAAGGAGTTCCTGCTGATCCTGTCGACCTCGTCCTCGGAGTCGGCGCTCCCGCGGCTGATGGCCAAGATGGAGCACGCCGGCGTCGACCGCGCGACGGTCGGTGTCGTGGTGCCCACGGGCTACTCCTTCAACCTCGACGGCACCGCGATCTACCTGACGATGGCGTCGCTGTTCATCGCCGAGGCGATGGGCGAGCCGCTCTCGCTCGGCGCCCAGGTCTCGCTGCTGGTGTTCATGATGATCGCCTCCAAGGGCGCGGCCGGCGTGACCGGCGCCGGCATGGCCACGCTGGCCGGCGGTCTGAGCTCGCACCGGCCCGAGCTCGTCGACGGCGTCGGCCTGATCGTGGGCATCGACCGGTTCATGTCCGAGGCGCGCGCGCTGACCAACTTCGCCGGCAACGCGATCGCCACCGTGCTGGTGGGGCAGTGGACCGGCAGCCTCGACCGGGCTCGCCTCGACAGCGTGCTCGCCGGTCTGGAGCCGTACGACGAGAGCGCGACCGTCGCGCTGCCCGAGCCGGTCGCGGCGCCGCGACCGGTGGCGCCGGTGCCCGCCTGATCGCGCCCGATCCGGCCCGATCCACGAGGGTCCCGGGGGTTGCCGTGCCGCGCACGGACCGACAAGGTGTCGGGATGACCCTCGGGACCCTCACCTGGATGCTCACGGCGCTCGCCGCGGTCGTCGTGCTCCTCACCCACTGGCGGCTCGCGTCCAGCACCCGCCAGGCGGGCGTGGCGGAGACGCCGATGGGTCTGCTGCACACCCACACCGCGGTCGGGGTGCTGACGATCCTCGGCTGGGTGGTCTACCTCCAGGGCGGCAGCCGCGGCGTCGGCGTGCTCGCGGTGATCCTCTGGTGGGTCTTGGCCGTCGTCGGCCTGCTGATCCTGGCCCGGTGGCTCCCCGGCCACGGCCGCCACTCCTCGCCGGCCCACGACGACGACTGGGCCCACGGGCCCGGGCTGTCGATCCTCGGACACGTGGGCATGCTGGTCGGGGTCTGCTACTTCACCTGGTTCTACCTGGCGGACAAGCTGTAGGTCGCCCCGGAGAACCGGGGCTTGACCTTGACGCAGCGTCAACCCCTGACGCTTGCGGACATGACCACTCCAGCCCTCCGGATCACCGGACTCCGCAAGGCCTACGGCGCGACGACCGTGCTCGACGGTCTCGACCTGACCGTCCCCGCGGGCACCGTCTACGCCCTGCTCGGGCCCAACGGCGCCGGCAAGACCACCACCGTCAACATCTGCTCCACGCTGCTCGCCGCCGACGACGGCGAGGTGCAGGTCGCCGGCGCCGACGTACGTCGCCAGGCGGATCAGGTACGCCGCCGGATCGGCGTCACCGGACAGTTCTCGGCCATCGACGAGCTGCTCACCGGCCGGGAGAACCTGCGGCTGATGGCCGACCTCGCGCACCTGCCGCGCACCGAGGCTCGGGCGCGGGCCGAGGAGCTGCTCGCCCGGTTCGGGCTCGTCGACGCGGGCGACCGGCGCGCGGCGACGTACTCCGGCGGGATGAAGCGGCGCCTCGACCTCGCCATGACGCTGGTGAGCCGGCCGCGGCTGATCTTCCTCGACGAGCCGACCACCGGCCTGGACCCGCGCAGCCGGCGCGACCTGTGGGAGATCGTCCGCGAGCTGCTGGCCGACGGCGTGACGATCTTCCTCACCACCCAGTACCTCGAGGAGGCCGACCAGCTCGCGCACACCGTGGGGGTCCTGCACGGCGGCCGACTCGTCGCCGAGGGCACGCCGGCTGAGCTCAAGGCGCGGGCGGGCCGCGACACCCTCGACGAGGTCTTCCTGGCGCTCACCGAGATCGAGACCGAGAAGGAGGCCGTGCGATGAGCACGCTGACCTACGCCGTGCGCGACTCGCGCACCATGCTCCACCGCAACCTGCTGCACATGCTGCGGTACCCGTCGCTGACGATCATGTTGATCGCCCAGCCGGTCCTGTTCCTGCTGCTCTTCGTCTACGTCTTCGGCGGCACCATGGGCGCCGGGCTGCCGGGTGGCGGCGGACGCAGCGCGTACCTCGCCTACGTGTCGCCGGCCATCCTCATCATCACCGTGTCGTCGGTGGCGCTGAGCATCGCGATCTACGCGGCCAAGGACTCCACCGAGGGCATCATCGACCGGTTCAAGACCCTGCCGATCGCGCGGTCGTCGGTCCTCACC
>DATFHM010000098.1:0-3796 GCA_035248385.1 Nocardioides sp.
CTTGGTGACCCGGGCGTCGCGCCAGGCGCGGGCGACGCGGTACTCGTTCATGAAGCCGTAGCCGCCGTGCAGCTGGACGCAGTGGTCGAGCACCTCGGACTGGACCTGCGAGGAGTACCACTTGGCCTTGGCGGCCTCGACGGCGGTGAGCTCCTTGTTCGAGTGCGCCATGACGCACTTGTCCATGTACGCCTCGGCCACCTCGATCTTGGTGAAGAGCTCGGCCAGCAGGAACTTGTTGTGCTGGAAGGTGCCGATGGGGGCGCCGAAGGCCTGGCGCTCCTTGGTGTACTGCAGGGTCTCGACGAGGATCTGCTTGGCGTGCGCGACGTTCGCGACCGCGCAGCCGAGGCGCTCCTGCGGCAGCTTCTGCATCATGTGGATGAAGCCCATGTTGAGCTCGCCGATGATCTCGTCATCGGTCACCCGGACGTTCTCGAAGAACAGCTCGGCGGTGTCGGACTCCTCCATGCCGACCTTGTCGAGCTTGCGGCCGCGGCTGAAGCCCTCCTTGGTCGCCTCGATCCCGAACAGGGTGATGCCCTTCGGGCCCTTCTCCGGGTCGGTGCGCACGGCGGTGACGAACAGGTCGCCGGAGTAGCCGTTGGTGATGAAGGTCTTCGAGCCGTTGATGACCCACTCGTCCCCGTCGCGGACGGCGGTGGTCTTCAGCGCGGCGAGGTCGGAGCCGCCGGACGGCTCGGTCATGCCGATGCCGGTGAGGATCTCGCCCGAGGCGCACCCGGGCAGCCAGCGCTGCTTCTGCTCGTCGGTGCCGAGCTCCACGATGTAGGGCACCGTGATGTCGGAGTGGATGCCGTGGCAGGTGGGGTACGCCGCCCCGACCTTGGCCAGCTCCTCCTGGAGGATCGCCTGGAAGCGGTAGTCGCCGGCGTCCGAGCCGCCGTACTCCTCGGGGATCTGCAGGCCGAGCATGCCGTTCTTGCCGGCGTCGAGCCAGAACTCACGGGGCAGCGCCTTGCCGGCGATGTGCTCCTCGGTGTGCGGGAGGACGGACCGCTCGATCCAGGTCCGCGCCGACTCGCGGAACGCCTCGTGGTCCTCGTCGTAGATGTCGCGCTTCATGCTCATGCGGCGAACTCTACCGGCCGGTAGCCGGCCCGCGAACCGTGCGGACCATCGTTGGAGGCACGCCCCAGAAGGGCGCCCGGATCTGTGAATTCCGCACTTGCGAACGCATGCCCCGGGTCGTCCCGCTCGCCACCGGGTCCAGCCCCCCAGAACCAGAGCCAGTCGGCTGAGCGGGGCTCCCTCCGGGAGGGCCACATATCCCCACAACACGCGCCCACCCGTCATGTAACGCCCGCCCGGCCGATCGCGGCAGTCCTCGGATCAGGGGACAGGACGCCGAGATAGGCGTACGCCGGACGGCGGCCGACCCGCGGGCCTACCCTCCGAGCATGCGGCGACGACCGGCGGGCAGCTCGCAGGCGGCGCCCCCCAACGGCTTGTCGCTGGAGCGCGGGCTGCAGCTCGTCGTCGGTGTCGTGATCGCGGCGAAGACCGTGGTGTTCGGGTTCGAGATCGCGGCCCGGCCCGACCCCACCACCGAGGTCCTCGGCCTCGCCGCGATCGTGGTCGCCTGCGTCGGCACGGCCGCGGTCCTCTGCCTGTTCGGACGCGCGGGACCGACCGCCCTGGCGCTGGCCACGCTGGCGCTCGTCGCCGGGTCCGTCCTGCCCCGCGACCACGTCCCGCTGCCGGGGAGCGCTGACTCCCCGGTGCTGCACCTGGTCGAGCCGATGCTGCTCGCGGTCGTGACCCGGCGGCGGCCCTGGGTGCTCATCGCCGCTCTCGACGTGCTGTTCGTGGGCCTGCGCTGGGCGACGGACGGCTCCGAGGGTCTGGAGTACGGCGTCCAGGAGGCCGTCTTCATCTCCGGCACCGTGTTCGGCGTCGTCGTCCTCGTCCACCAGGTCAGGGCCGCGTGGGAGCACGCGGAGGCGACCCTGCGCAGCCACCGGCACGTCGTCGAGGAGCAGACCCGGGCCGAGATCGAGGCGACCTCCGCGCTGCACGACGACGTCATCCCGGCCCTCATCGCCCTCGCCGTCGGGGAGAGCACCCCGTCGACGCGGGCCGCGGCCGGGCGCGGCCTCGAGGCCATGGGCACCCGGCCGGAGACGCCCCGGCAGCAGGACATCGCCGAGCAGATCCACGAGCTGGCGGCGGGGACGGGTCTCGACGTCACGGTGGCCACCAGCGGACCGGCGGTGCGCCTGCCCGAGGTGGTGCGCCAGGCCCTGGGGAGCGCGGTGCGCGAGGCGCTCCGCAACGTCGCGCGGCACAGCGGGCAGCGCTCCGCCGAGGTCCACGTCAGCCGGGTGCCCGGCCGGGTCCGGATCAGCATCGTCGACCACGGCGTCGGGTTCGACGGCGCGACCGGCGTCGGCCTCCGGGTCGCGGTCATGGAGCGGGTCGGCGCGGTCGGCGGCACCGCGCACATCGTCAGCAGCCCTGGTCGCGGCACGACGGTGGAGATCGGTTGGCAGACCGGCCCGCCGCTCGCGCGCCTGGTCGGCTGGTCGCGCGAGAACGACCGGCTGATCCGGCTGGCGCTGGGCGACCCCGCGCGCCCCGCTCTGGGTCCGATCGTCGCGCTCGCCTCCGGCTACCTGGCGACGGCCGTCTTCCTCGCCGTCGAGAACCGCCCGCAGCCGGCGACGTACGTCGGCTTCGCCGTGGCCGCCGGCCTCGTCGCCGCCCTGCTCCTCCGGATGCGCCGCGGACCCGTCCCGTGGTGGGGCGCGGCGCTCACCGCTCTGGCGACCGCGGACGTCCTCGCGGTGGTCCTGCCCACGGTCTCGCCCGCGGGGCTGGGCGGGCTGGAGTCGTGGATCATCGAGTCGACCGCGCTGCCGGCGCTCGCCGCGGCCTGGCAGCAGTCGTTGCGCGTCACCCTGCTGATGCTGGTCCCGAACGCCGTGGTCATCGCCTCCGTCGCCGAGCGCGACCACCTGCCGGCCTCCGTGCTCCCCCACCTGCTCCTCGTGCAGCCGCTCAACGCGGTCTTCGTCGGCGTCATCGCCCTCATCTGCAGGCGGGCCGGTCGCGTCGTCGACGAGGCCGCCTCGCTCGACGTCGCGGCCGCTCGCGCCGCCGCGACCCGTCAGGTCCTCGGGGCCCGCCACGAGGCCGTCGTCGCGGCCCTGCTCGCCGGCGCCCGGGGGCAGGCGCTCGGCCCGGAGGTCGGCCGGCTGGCCCACGCCGTACGTGACTGCCTCTACCTCCCCGGCCCGGCCCACGCCCGGCTGCGCGACGCCCTCGACGACCTGCGCCGGCGGGGCGCGTCGGTGGAGACGACGATCCGCGAGGAGCCGTTCGCGAGCGATGCGCTGGCCGGCGTGCTCCGGGCCCTGGACGGTACGGCGGCCCAGCGCGTCACCCTCTCCACGTCCGCCGGCCGGGCCTCGGTCGTGGTGGTGCCGGGGATCGTCGGGCCGCGAGCGGCGCCCCTGCGGGCCAGCGTGAGCCGGCTCGGGTGGGGCCTGGTCGAGGACGACGACGCGACGGTCATCAACGCGACGGCGACCCGCCTCACTCCGTGAGGTGGCCCTCCTGGCGGGCACGCGTGATCAGGCCGTGCACGTTGCCCGGGTCGACGCCACCCACCCGGTAGGCCTCGGCCGCGCGGGCGAGGTGCTCGCGGACGGTGGCCTCACCGATGCCGAGCTGGCGGGCGACGAGCCGGTAGGGCAGGCCCTGGCTGACCGCCTGCAGGATCTCGATCTGGCGCTGGGAGAGCCGGGTGCCGAGGTGCTCGTCGGTGAGGAGC
>DATFHM010000099.1:0-6351 GCA_035248385.1 Nocardioides sp.
AGAACCGGACTGGGGGCAGCTGGTGTGAGCATCGCACTGAAACACGTGACCATCAGGGAGTACGTGCGCGCCCTGGTGGCGGAGAGCTCGCCCGGTGCCGCCGCCCCCTCCGAGCGCGACCTGGTCGACCGCTTCGGCGTCGCCCGGATGACCGTGCGGCACGCGCTCGACGCCCTCGTCGCGGAGGGCGTCCTGGAGCGCTTCCCCGGTCGCGGCACGTTCGTGGCGCGGCCCCGGCGGGTCCGCTCCCGGGTGTCCGGCCTGACCGAGGACCTCGAGCGGCGCGGCCTGATCGCGGAGTCCCGCAGCGTCCAGGCGGCCCGCTGCCCCGCGCCGACCCGCGTGGCTCAGGCGCTCGACGTCGAGCCCGGCAGCTCGGTGATCCGGTGGCGCCGGCTGCGGCTGGCCGACGGGCGCCCGGTCTGCCTCAGCGACACCTTCCTCAACGAGCAGCTCGTCCCGCACTTCCTCGACGGAGACCTGCCGAGCAGCCTGTACGCCGAGCTCGCCCGCCGCGGGCACCGCCCCACCTGGGCCGAGGACGCGATCAGCGCCGCGACGGCCACCCCGGAGGAGGCGCGGCTGCTCGAGCTCGAGCCCGGTGCCGCCGTCCTGCGGCACTCACGCCGCGCGCTGTGGGGCGAGCGCCCCATCGAGCTGTCGCGCACCACCTACCGCGGCGACGGGCACGTCATCTCGCTGCAGTTCGAGGCCTGATCGCGGCCAGCTCGGCGGTGATATTGCGCCGCGCGGCGGCCTCCCAGAGGCGCACGGCCGCCTCGGTGCGGAACAGGGCCGACCGGTCGAGCAGGCCGGCCAGCAGGGCGGAACGCCCCTCGGCGAAGACGTCGTCGGGCAGGTGGGCGTACTCCCGGCGCACGTCCGCGGCGTAGGCCGCGTAGTCGTCGGCGGGCAGCGCGAGCACGCCCAGGTCGGCGTCGGAGAGGGCCGCGCCGTTGTGGTCGTCGGGATCGGGCTGGTGCGACTCGGTGAGCCGGACCAGGCGCGCCACCTCGGCCACGGTCGCCGCGTCGACGTACGCCGGCAGCGCGACCTCCGCCCAGGCGGCCGATCGCTCCTCGGCGTCGCGCTCGCCGTCGTACACGGCGTCGTGGAACCACGCGGCCAGCCGGGTGGGCAGCGCGTCGAAGGCGGCACCGTCCGCGGCGAGCCGGTCGAGCCGCGCCAGGACCCCGCTGAGGTGGCGCCGGTCGTGGTAGCGCCGGCTGGGTTCGTCGTACGCCGCCAGCAGCTCGTCGCGCAGCGCGTCGGCCCCGTTCAGCGGCCAGGCGGTCTCGGGATGGTCGTCCTCCATCCGGACATTGAAGCCCACGCGACGCCCGAGTGGGGAGGGTTGGGGCAGGATTGTCCCCATGACTGAGGACCCCCGCGCCGAGCTGCTCCGCCTGCGGTCGAGCATCGACAACCTCGACGCCGCGCTGGTGCACCTGCTCGCCGAGCGGTTCAAGTGCACCGAGCAGGTCGGTCGCCTGAAGGCCCGCGCCGGCATGCCGCCGGCGGACCCGGGCCGCGAGGCCGTCCAGATCGCCCGGCTGCGCTCGATGGCGGAGACCTCCGGCCTCGACCCGCGCTTCGCCGAGCAGATCCTGGGCGTGATCATCGCCGAGGTCATCCGCAACCACGAGCAGTTCGCCGAGTCCGCGGAGGGCTGAAACCCGCTGGAACCGGCGCCACCGCGCTGGTAGCAAGGAAGGGTGAGCGAGGACGACACCCAGGTGCTGCGCCGGTTCTTCAGTGCCGACGGGCGGCTGATGGACATGCCCGTGAAGCGCTCCAAGCGGCTGCTGGTGCTCGACCACGTCGCGCAGCGCTTCGAGCCGGGCCGGCGCTACGACTGGCGCGAGGTCGACGAGATGCTGAAGGCCGTGTACGACGACCACGCGGCCCTGCGTCGCTACCTGGTCGAGGAGGCCTTCCTCAGCAGGTCCGACGACGTGTACTGGCGCAGCGGGGGCACGGTCGACGTCTGAGGGCCGGTTCGCCCTCCGCGAACGACGGAACACCCGTCCCCGCCGGAGCATTGGACCGGTCATGACGAACCCGATCCAGCTTCCGGTGCTGTTCCTCTCCGATGTGGTGGTTCTTCCCGGCATGGTGGTCCGGGTCGAGCTCGACGAGCCCGCCCGCGCCGCCATCGACGCCGCCCAGCTGGCCTCCCGCGAGAGCGGCGAGACCACCCGCGTCCTCGTCGCCCCGCGCCTCGAGGACCACCGCTACGCGTCGTACGGCGTCGTGGCCACGGTCGAGAAGGTCGGCCGGTTCTCCGGCGGCGAGCCCGCCGCCGTGCTCAAGGCCGGCAGCCGCGCCCGCATCGGCAGCGGGGTGAGCGGTCCCGGCGCGGCGCTGTGGGTCGAGGTCGAGGAGGCCGACGGCGGCGCGATCGACGACGACGTCCGCGCGCTCGCCGACGACTACCGCAAGCTCGTCGTCGGCCTGCTGCAGCGCCGCGAGGCGTGGCAGATCGCGGACCAGGTGTCCCGGATCGACGACCCGGAGACCCTGGCCGACACGGCCGGCTACGCGCCGTACCTCTCCGACGACCGGAAGCGGCAGCTCCTGGAGACCCCGTCGGTCCGCGAGCGGCTGGAGCTGCTCCTCGAGTGGACCCGCGACTTCGTCGCGGAGTCCGAGGTGAGCGACAAGATCGACTC
Organism: Nocardioides sp.; assembly: GCA_035248385.1. Lineage (GTDB taxonomy): Bacteria > Actinomycetota > Actinomycetes > Propionibacteriales > Nocardioidaceae > Nocardioides. The sequence continues at coordinate 2,673 of DATFHM010000099.1, forward strand.
CGACGTGCGCGAGTCGCTGGAGAAGAACCAGCGCGAGTTCCTGCTGCGCCAGCAGCTCGCCGCGATCCGCAAGGAGCTCGGCGAGGGGGACCCCGAGGGCGGCGACGACTACCGCGCCCGGGTCGAGGCCGCCGACGTACCGGACCAGGTGCGGGAGGCGCTGCTGCGCGAGGTCGACAAGCTCGAGCGGTCCAGCGACCAGAACCCCGAGGCGGGCTGGATCCGGACCTGGCTCGACACCGTGCTCGACCTGCCCTGGAACGTCACGACCGAGGACGACACCGACGTCGTCGCCGCCCGCGCGGTGCTCGACGCCGACCACCACGGCCTCGACGAGGTGAAGGACCGCATCACGGAGTACCTCGCCGTGCGCGCCCGTCGCGCCGAGCGCGGCCTCGAGGTCGTCGGCGGTCGCGGCTCCGGTGCCGTGGTGCTGCTGGCCGGCCCTCCCGGAGTCGGCAAGACCTCGCTCGGCGAGTCCGTCGCCCGTGCACTCGGCCGGAAGTTCGTCCGGGTCGCGCTCGGTGGCGTCCGGGACGAGGCCGAGGTCCGCGGTCACCGCCGGACGTACGTCGGTGCGCTGCCCGGCCGCGTCGTGCGGGCCATCAAGGAGGCCGGCTCGATGAACCCGGTCGTGCTGCTCGACGAGGTCGACAAGGTCGGCTCGGACTACCGGGGCGACCCGGCGGCCGCGCTGCTGGAGGTGCTGGACCCCGCGCAGAACCACACGTTCCGCGACCACTACCTCGAGCTCGACCTGGACCTGTCCGACGTGCTGTTCATCGCCACGGCGAACGACATCGGGACGATCCCGGCTGCGCTGCTGGACCGGATGGAGCTCGTCTCGATCGACGGCTACACCGAGGAGGACAAGGTCGCGATCGCCCGTGACTTCCTGGTCCCGCGTCAGCTCGAGCGGGCCGCGCTGTCGGCCGACGAGGTCACCATCACCGACGAGGCGCTGCGCGAGATCGCCGCGAACTACACCCGGGAGGCCGGCGTGCGCCAGGTGGAGCGGCTGCTGGCGAAGGCGTTCCGCAAGGCGACCGCTCGGCTGGCGACCGGTGATGTGGACAGCGTCCACATCGGTGTCGGCGAGCTCAAGGACCTCATCGGGCGGCCGCGGTTCACCCCGGACCTCGAGGAGCGCACGTCGGTCCCCGGCGTCGCCACCGGCCTCGCCGTGACAGGCATGGGCGGTGACGTCCTGTACGTCGAGACCTCGGTCGCCTCGGGCGAGGCGGGCCTGACCGTCACCGGCCAGCTGGGCGACGTGATGAAGGAGTCCGCGCGGATCGCGCTGTCGTGGGTGCGGGCCCACGCGACCGAGCTCGGCATCGAGCAGAGCGCCTTCGAGCGGTCGATCCACGTGCACTTCCCGGCCGGTGCCGTCCCCAAGGACGGTCCCTCCGCGGGCGTCACGATGGTCACGGCGTTGGTCTCGCTGCTCACCGGACGGCCCGTCCGCTCGGACATCGCGATGACCGGCGAGGTCACGCTGTCCGGCCGGGTGCTGCCGATCGGCGGGGTGAAGCAGAAGCTGCTCGCCGCCCAGCGGGCCGGCGTCGCCGAGGTGTTCATCCCGGAGCGCAACCGGCCCGACCTGGACGACGTACCGGCCGAGATCCTGGAGGCGCTGACCGTCACGCCCGTCGGGGCGGTCACCGAGATCCTGGAGCGGGCGCTGGTGGCGGCGGAGGCCGCGACCGCTGCGGCCTGATCAGAGGATCTTGGTGCCGTACATCTCTCCCAGCGGGTCGGCGAGGAGCTCCAGCCGCTCCCCGTCCGGCCCGCGGAAGTAGAGGGACACATTCGAGTCGATGTCGAAGTGGACGCCTGCGTCGACCAGCTTGGCGCGCAGGTAGTCCCACTTCTCCTTGGTGACCGAGATCGCGAGGTGGTGGTGGCCGCCGTACACCTCGGCGTACGGCGTCACCGGCACCCCGGGCAGGTCGAAGTAGGCCAGCAGGTTGCCGTGGCCGATGTCGAAGAAGAAGTGCGTCGAGCCGGGGAGGTCGCGGTTCTCGAACATCTCCACCAGCGGGAACTCCAGCAGGCCCTGGAAGAACTCCACGGTCCGCTGGACGTCGGAGCTGATGTGGGCGGTGTGGTGGACGCCGCGGGCGCTGCTCTCCGGCGGGTTCTCGTGCAGGAACTCCCGCTTGATCCGCTGCCGTTCCCGGGTCAGGGCGTCCAGGTCGATGTCGCGTCCGTCCGGGGTCATGCCCCGAACCTAGACCGCGAGGTCGTCCGCGTCGACGATCCGGTACGCGTACCCCTGCTCGGCCAGGAACCGCTGCCGGTTCTGCGCGAACTCCGCGTCCACCGTGTCGCGCGCGACGACCGTGTAGAAGCGGGCGACCTTGCGCTCGCCGTCGGGTCCGGGCGGGCCCGGACGGAGCAGCCGGCCGAGGCGCTGGGCCTCCTCCTGGCGTGAACCGAAGGAGCCCGACACCTGCACCGCCACCTCGGCGGTCGGCAGGTCGATGGAGAAGTTCGCGACCTTCGAGACGACCAGCAGGCCGATCTCCCCGGAGCGGAACCCGTCGAAGAGCCGCTGCCGTTCCTTCACGCTGGTCTCGCCGGTGATCACGGGCGCGTCGAGCTTGTCGCCGAGCTCGTGCAGCTGGTCGATGTACTGGCCGATGACGAGCGTCGGCTGACCCGCGTGCTGCGCGATCAGGTCACGGACCACGCCGAGCTTCTCCGGCGTGCAGGCGGCGAGGCGGTAGCGCTCCTCGGCCTCGGCGGTGGCGTAGGTGAGCCGCGCCGACTCGGGCAGCGTCACGCGCACCTCGACGCAGTCGGCGGGCGCGATCCAGCCCTGCGCCTCGATGTCCTTCCACGGCGCGTCGTACCGCTTCGGGCCGATGAGCGAGAAGACGTCGCCCTCGCGCCCGTCCTCGCGCACGAGCGTCGCGGTGAGGCCGATCCGCCGGCGGGCCTGGAGATCCGCGGTCATCCGGAAGATCGGCGCGGGCAGCAGGTGGACCTCGTCGTACACGATGAGGCCCCAGTCGCGGGCGTCGAAGAGCTCGAGGTGCGGGTAGACGCCCTTCCGCTTGGTCGTGATCACCTGGTACGTCGCGATGGTGACGGGCCGGATCTCCTTGACCGAGCCGGAGTACTCGCCGATCTCGTCCGCCGTCAGGGACGTACGCCGGATCAGCTCGTCCTTCCACTGCCGGGCGCTGACCGTGTTGGTGACCAGGATCAGCGTGGTCGCCTGCGCGTGCGCCATCGCGGCCGCACCCACGATCGTCTTGCCCGCGCCGCAGGGAAGCACGACGACCCCGGAGCCGCCGTGCCAGAACGACTCGGCCGCGTCGGACTGGTAGCCGCGGATCTGCCACCCGTCCTCGCGCAGCGCGATCGCGTGGGCCTCGCCGTCGACGTACCCGGCGAAGTCCTCGGCCGGCCAGCCCAGCTTGAGCAGCGCCTGCTTCAGGTTGCCGCGCTCGGAGGGGTGCACGGCGACGGTGTCGTCGTCGAGCCGCTCACCGAGCATGCCGGCTACCCGCTTGGCGCGGACGACCTCCTCGAGCACCGGCCGGTCGGTGCTGCGCAGGACGAGCCCGTGGACCGGGTCCTTGTCGAGCGTCAGCCGGCCGTAGCGCGCCATCGTCTCGGCCACGTCGACCAGCAGCGCGTGGGGGACCGGGTAGCGGCTGTAGCTGAG
>DATFHM010000100.1:0-5679 GCA_035248385.1 Nocardioides sp.
CCGCCAGCTGCACCGGCAGATCGCCGGTCTCGACCGGCGGCTCACGCGGGTCGAGGGGTCACACGCCCTGAGCGCGCTCGCCGACGACACCGAGCAGGCCGTCGACGCGAACATCGAGAACGACCGCACGGTCCTCGCGACGCTCGACGACTCGGTCGACGCGATGGCCCCCGCCGACGCGAAGGCCGCGCGGCGCCAGCTGCGGGCGTTCCACGTCGACAACTACGTGCGGGTCGTGGCGATCCTGCGGCGGGCCGAGGGCCTCGCAGCGGGCGCCGCCACCGTCCCCGCCGCCCAGGCCGCGCTGGACCAGGCCGTCGCCACCGCGCTGGGGATCACCGCCTCCAGCCCGCGTTCGGCCAGCCGCGACGCCCGCGACAGCCTCGACGAGGCCGGCCAGGACATCGACGACGACTCGTCGACCGGCGGCACCGACGACTCCACCGACGACACCGGCACCACCGACGACGGCTCAGGCGACGACACGACCCCGTAGCACCACGGCGCTCGGCTCAAGCAGCACGCTCAGGTCGGCGACGGGGTCCCGCGGGTACACGACGAAGTCCGCAGGGTCTCCCTCGTCGAGGCCGGGGTTCCACCCCAGCCACGCGCGACCGCGCCACGAGGCGGCACCCAGGACGTAGTCGTTGGGCAGGCCCATCGCGGCCATCGCCCGGATCTCCTCGTGCAGCACGCCGTGCCGCTGGCTCCCGCCGCCGTCGCTTCCGACGTACATGCGCACCCCGGCGTCGTAGGCGTTCATCAGCACGTCACGGCGCGACTCGTGCAGCGCGAGCATCCGGTCGGCGTACGCCGGGAACTTCTCGCGCCCCGCCGACGCGAAGCCGGGGAACTTGTCGGTCTGCAGCACCGTCGGCACGAGTGCCACGCCACCGCGCACCATCTGCTCGATGTGGTGCGATCCGAGGCCGGTGCCGTGCTCGATGCAGTCGATGCCGGCGTCCAGCAGCGGTCCGAGCGCGTCGGGCCCGAAGCAGTGCGCTGTCACCTTCGCGCCCTGGGCGTGCGCCACCCCGATCGCGGCGGCGACCGCGTCGGCCGGGAAGGAGGGCGTGAGGTCGCCGTCCTCGCGGGAGATCCAGTCGCCCACGAGCTTGACCCACCCGTCACCGTCGAGGGCCTGCTCCCCCACGGTGTCGGCCAGCGCGTCCGGCTCGACCTCGACGCCGTAGCCCCTGATGTAGCGCTGCGTGCGCGCCACGTGACGACCGCAGCGGATCAGCCGCGGCAGGTCCTCACGCTCGTGCACCCAACGGGTGTCGGCCGGCGACCCGCAGTCGCGGGTCAGGAGGACGCCGGTGTCGCGGTCGAGGATCGCGGTCCGCTCGATCTCGTCGTCGGAGACCGCGCCCCCGTCCTCGAGGCCCAGGTGGTTGTGGGCGTCGACCAGGCCGGGCACGATCCAGCCCTGCGCGACGGTCTCGGCACCGGCCCGGCGTTCGTAGGTGACCACGCCGTCGATGACGTACAGCTCGCGGCTCTCGCCGTCGGGCAGGACCGGTCCGGAGAAGCGCAGCGCAGTCACGCGACGAACCTAGTACCGCGCGTCGCGCAACCGAACCGACCCCTGGCGCGTCACCACAGACATGACCACCCTGACCCTCCCCGCGGCCGCCCCGGCGGGATTCACCGTCCCGGACCGCGTGACCGGTCGCCCTCGCCTCTCCGAGCGGCACCCCGCCCTCTACCCCGCGGCCGTGCGCGTCCACCAGCTGCGCCGCCACCTGCGCTGGGCGACCTCCGACGCGACCTGGGCGACGAGCCGCACCGAGGAGGACCTGCCGGTGCGCCTGCTCAAGCACGCCTCGCTGCTGATGCGCGAGCTGTCCGAGGACGAGATGGTGCTGCAGCGCAACAAGGTCACCAACCTGCGCCTCGCCGCGGCCCGCACGGACCGGATCCTGATCCGGCCGGGTGAGACCTTCTCGTTCAACAAGGTGGTCGGCAACTGCACCCGCCGCAAGGGGTACGTCGAGGGCATGCGGCTCTCGAACGGCAAGGCGATCGCCGGCGTGGGCGGTGGGATCTGCCAGCTCGCCAACCTGCTGCACTGGATGTTCCTGCACAGCCCGCTGACCGTCGTGGAGCGCTCCGAGCACTCCTTCGACCCGTTCCCCGACAAGGGCCGGGTGCTGCCGTGGGGCGTGGGCTGCTCGATCGTCTACAACTACGTCGACCTCGTGGTCCGCAACGACACCGCGCACACCTTCGAGCTGCGCACCTGGGTCGACGAGCGGCACCTGCGCGGCGAGCTGCGGGCCGACACCGCGACCGAGCACTCCTACCGGGTCGAGGCCCGCGACGAGGCGTTCCTGCGGCACGAGGGCCGGGTCTACCGGCGCAACGAGATCTGGCGGACCGTCATCTCGCGGCGGACCGGCGACGTCCTAGGCGAGGAGCTGCTCAAGACCAACTGCGCGCTGGTGAGGTACCTGCCCGCCGAGGACCTGATCGTCGACGTCTGAGCAGCAGCTCAGAGCCGGTCGAGCAGCCAGCTCGGGGACAGCGTCGTCGCGCCGACCCCGTGGACCCGGGCGTCCAGCGCCCGGTCGGCCGTGACGACCACGACGCGGCCGCCCTTCTCGGCGGCCACGCGGGCCTGCTCCACGATCGTCGCGTCGCCGTCCTTGGGTGCGTGCACTGTCCGGACGTGGGCGTCCCGGCCGGCCTTCACGCCACCCTTGGCCTGCCCCTCGAGGACGAGCACGACCACGTCGTACTCGATGTCGGCGACGAGCAGGGCGTCGTGCAACCGGCGGGCAGCACCCGCGCGGTCCTTCCACCACCCGTCCGGGCGCGCACCGACGACGTTGGCGCCGTCGACGATCAGCGTGGAGCCCACGAGGACTACTTCAAGAACTTCGAGAAGTCCTTGGGGAGCTCGAGGTTGGCCGCGGCCGCTTCGTAGTCGATGTCCTGGCCGATCCCGAACGGGTTCGCGGCGGGACGCTCGGCGGCCCGCTTCTCGGCGGCAGCGGCCTCCTGCGCGGCCTTGGCCGGGTTGCCCGAGCGGCGCTTGCCGCCCTTGCCCTGCTGCTTGGCCTTCTGCTTCGCCGAGACGCGCTTGCCGCCGCCGGCGCCGCCCATGCCGGGGATCCCCGGCATGCCGGGCATGCCGCCGCCGCGCGCCATCTGCATCATCATCTTGCGCGCCTCGAAGAAGCGGTCGACCAGGCCGTTGACGTCGGAGACCTGGCGCCCGGAGCCCTTGGCGATGCGGGCACGGCGCGAGCCGTCGATGATCTTCGGATTGGCGCGCTCGGCGGGCGTCATCGAGCGGATGATCGCCTCGACGCGGTCGATCTCGCGCTCGTCGAAGTTCTCCAGCTGCTCGCGGATCTGGCCCATGCCGGGCAGCATCCCGAGGATCTTCTGCATCGAGCCGAGCTTGCGCAGCTGCTGCATCTGCTCGAGGAAGTCGTCGAGGGTGAACTCGCCGCCCTGGCCGGTCAGCTTCTGCGCGGCCTTGAGCGCCTGCTCCTGGTCGAAGGCCTTCTCGGCCTGCTCGATCAGGGTCATCATGTCGCCCATGTCGAGGATGCGCGACGCCATCCGGTCGGGGTGGAAGACGTCGAAGTCCTCGAGCTTCTCACCGGTCGACGCGAACATCACCGGACGGCCGGTGACCTGGCGGATCGACAGCGCGGCACCACCGCGGGCGTCACCGTCGAGCTTGGTGAGCACGACGCCGTCGTACCCGACACCGTCGAGGAAGGCCTGCGCCGTGGTGAGCGCGTCCTGGCCGATCATCGCGTCGACGACGAAGAGCACCTCGTCGGGCGAGACCGCGTCGCGGATGGCCGCGGCCTGGCTCATCATCTCGGTGTCGACGCCCAGGCGACCGGCGGTGTCGACGATGACGACGTCGTACAGCTTGCGCTTGGCCTCCTCCACCGACTCTCGGGCGACGGCCACGGGGTCGCCGATGCCGTTGCCGGGCTCCGGCGCGAAGACCGGTACGCCGGCGCGCTCGCCGTTGACCTGGAGCTGGTTGACCGCGTTCGGGCGCTGGAGGTCACAGGCGACGAGCAGCGGCGACTTGCCCTGCTCCTTGAGCCAGCGCGCGAGCTTCGCGGCGAGCGTGGTCTTGCCGGCACCCTGGAGGCCGGCGAGCATGATGACGGTGGGGCCGGTCTTGGCGTAGCGCAGACGGCGCGTCTCGCCACCGAGGATGGTGACGAGCTCCTCGTTGACGATCTTGACGATCTGCTGCGCCGGGTTGAGCGCGCCCGAGACCTCCTCAGAACGTGCGCGCTCCTTGACGGCAGCGACGAAGTCCTTGACCACCGGCAGCGCGACGTCCGCCTCCAGCAGCGCGATGCGGATCTCGCGTGCGGTGGCGTCGATGTCGGCTTCGGAGAGCCGGCCCTTGCCGCGGAGGTTCTTGAACGTCGCGGAGAGGCGGTCGGAGAGTGTGGCGAACAAGGTGAGATGTCCTCAGTCGTCGTACGGCGGGCAAACGGCGGGCAACTCCAAGAGTTTACGGGGCGATCACTCGGTCGCCGTCAATCGCTCCCTGATCGCGTACGCCGCCGAGGCGGCCCGGGTCTCGGAGAGCGCCCCTGCGGAGGCCTCCTGCACGTAGAACACGTCCACCGCCTGCGGGCCGAGCGTGGACACATGGGCGGAGCGCACCGAGATGCCGAGATCGGCCAGCGCGGAGCACACCAGGTAGACGACGCCGAGCTGGTCGGCGGTCCGCACCTCGATCACGGTCGCCTGCTCGCTGGCCTCGGGGCGTACGACGACCGTGGGCGCCAGCGACGCTCCCGACCCCGCCCGCGGGGCCAGCCGTCGGGCCGGGTCGACCCGCCCCTCGACGATGCTGTCGAAGCGGTCCTGGAGCGCCCCCGGCTCGAGGTGGCTCTCGGCGACGTCCCAGACCGACACGGCGTACTCGTCCGGCGACCAGATCCGGGCCGCCCGGACGCGGATCCGGTGCAGCGCGAACACGGCGGCTACGTCGGCGAGCAGCCCGAGCCGGTCCTTGGACACCACGGTGACCCGCGCGCCGTCGCCGGCCGGCTCGACCTGGATCGACATGCCGTGCTTGCGCGCCGCCGCGGGGATCTCGATCTCGTCGACCGCCATCGCCGGCGGGACGCTCCCCTGCTCCAGGACGGCCGTCGCGCGTCGCGCGAGGTCGTGGACCAGCCCGGCCCGCCAGGCCGTCCACGCCTGGGGCGAGGCGGCCTTGGCGTCGGCCTCGGTGAGCGCGGCGAGCAGGGCGATCGCCTCCGGCGTGCGCAGCCGGTCGGTGATGGCGTCGACGGTGGCGGGGTCGGCGGGGTCGCGCGACGTGGCGACCTGGGCGAGCAGCAGGTGCCAGCGCACGAGCTCACCGATCAGCTCGACCTCGTCGGGCGCGAACCCCATCCGGGTCGCGATCGTGCGGGCGATGGGCGCGCCGGCGACGCTGTGCTCGGTGACGCCGCCCTTGCCGATGTCGTGGAGCAGAGCGGCCACGAGCAGCACGTCCGGCCGGGAGACCGAGCGGATGAGGGTGGCGGCCTCGATGCAGGTCTCGACGACGTGCCGGTCGACGGTGAACCGGTGGATGACCGAGGCGTGCGGGAGCAGCCGGATCCGCTCCCACTCGGGCAGGATCGCGGCGAGCGCCCCGGTCTCCTCGAGGGTCTCCCAGACCGGGAGCAGGCC
>DATFHM010000101.1:0-7258 GCA_035248385.1 Nocardioides sp.
GCTGCTGTGCGAGGTCGAGGGACGCCAGGGCATCGCCCGGATGTTCGACGTCGACCCGCTCCCCTACGAGGAGCGCCGCCTCGCCACCGGCCTGCCCGACGACGCCGGCAACCACGGCACCGTCTACGCGCTGCACGTCGATGCGGAGTCGGCGCTGCTGGAGTACCTCGCCATGTACTACCGCCTCGGCCGCGCCGGACGCGCGCTCGACCGCTTCGGCGTCATCGAGTTCGCGACGACGATCGCGCCCGGCGTACGGGACGTGCTGCTGACCGGCAAGATCTACGAGGCGGTCCAGCGCAACAGCCGCAACAAGGGCGCCATCGAGTACGACGCCGTAGTGCTCGACGCCCCGCCGACCGGCCGGATCACCCAGTTCCTCAACGTCAGCAACGAGCTCGCGGGGCTGGCGAAGGTGGGGCCGATCAAGTCCCAGAGCGACACGATGATGACGCTGTTCCGCTCACCCCGCACCGCCGTGCACCTGGTGACCGTGCTCGAGGAGATGCCGGTGCAGGAGACGGCCGACGGCATCGCGGAGCTGCACCACGTGAAGCTCCCCGTCGGCGGCGTCGTGGTCAACATGACCCGCACCAGCGACCTCAGCGAGGCGGACCTGGTCGCTGCCCGCAGCGGCACCCTCGACGGCGCCGCGATCGGAGCGGACCTCGCCGCCATCGGCCTGCCGCACGACGAGGCCCTGGTGACCGGGTTGCTCACCGAGGCGCAGGAGTACGCCGAGCGCAGGGCCCTCGAGGACAGCCAGCGTGAGGTCGTGGCCGGCCTGGGGGTTCCGACGTACGAGCTCCCCCGGTTCGCCGGCGGCGTCGACCTGGGCGCCCTCTACGAGCTGGCCGAGCTCCTCAGGAAGCAGGGGATGGCATGAGCACCAACCGCACCCGGGTCGGCCCGATCGGCGCCCCCGCGCCCGCGCTCGACGTCGACGCCCTGCTCGACGACCCGACCACCGGGATCATCGTCTGCTGCGGCTCCGGCGGCGTCGGCAAGACCACCACGTCCGCCGCCCTCGCGCTGCGCGCCGCCGAGCGCGGCCGCAAGGTCGTCGTGCTCACCATCGACCCGGCCCGGCGGCTCGCGCAGTCGATGGGTATCGAGGCCCTCGACAACACCCCCCGGCCGGTCAAGGAGGTCGGTGGCACGGGGTCGCTCGACGCGATGATGCTCGACATGAAGCGGACCTTCGACGAGGTCGTGCTCTCCCAGGCCAGCCCGGAGAAGGCCAAGCAGATCCTGGCCAACCCGTTCTACATCGCGCTGTCGAGCTCGTTCGCGGGCACGCAGGAGTACATGGCGATGGAGAAGCTGGGCCAGATCCACCGCGACAAGGTGCTGGGCGACCACACCTACGACCTGATCGTCGTCGACACCCCGCCGTCCCGGTCGGCACTGGACTTCCTGGACGCGCCGGAACGCCTCTCGAGCTTCCTGGACGGCAAGTTCGTGCGGCTGCTGCTGGCGCCGGCCCGCGGGCCGGCCAAGTTGATGAGCGCCGGTTTCGGCCTCATCACGGGCGCGCTCAACAAGATCCTCGGGGCTGGCTTCCTGTCGGACCTGCAGACCTTCGTGTCGGCGCTGGACACCGTCTTCGGCGGCTTCCGTCAGCGCGCGCAGCAGACGTACTCGCTGCTCCAGGCGCACGGCACCGCGTTCCTGGTGGTGGCGGCGCCGGAGCCCGACGCGCTGCGCGAGGCGGCGTACTTCGTCGAGAGGCTCAGCGAGGACCGGATGCCCCTGGCGGGCCTGGTCGTCAACCGCAGCACGCCGATCCCGGCCGGGCACCTGTCCGCGGAGGAGGCGACGGCCGGAGCCGACCGCATCGACGCAGCCGACGGTGACGGTACGTCGGCGGCCGCAGCCCTGCTGCGGATGCACGCCGACCGGATGCGGATGACCGTGCGCGAGAGCGCGCTCAGGGACGGCTTCGCGCGGGCCCACCCGCAGGTGCGCACCGTCGTGGTGCCGGCGCTCGCCGGAGACGTGCACGACCTCGACGGACTCCGCGAGATCGGCGACCTGCTGGCCGGGGCCTGAGCCCCGGCCACACAGATCAGGTCAGGCGCCCACTCGCGCCTCGACGCCGGCGTCACGCGCCGACTCGAGCAGCGTGCGCCACGAACCGGTAGGACGACGACGCAGCAGCGCGCGGCGCTCCCGCTCCGTCATCCCGCCCCAGACGCCCCACTCGATCTGGTTGTCGAGTGCCTCAGCAAGGCACTCGGCACGGACCTCACAGCCGGAACACACCGACTTGGCCTTGTTCTGCTCGGCACCCTTGACGAACAACGCGTCAGCTTGGCCGTTCTGACATGCGGCGCGCAGCGCCCAGTCTTCTGCCCACATGGAATTGTCCCCACATCTGAGCCCGGGTGGCGCCCCCACAGCGCCCTTGGTCCCAGACTCGTGGCCCTACGGTAAAGGAAATTGGCGAGTCGTACAGGACGAATTGGGCCCAACATCTCTAGTCACTACTGACTAGTGACCGGCCGCGGAGCGCGAAAATGGCTGGTCACGGGTGGTCCCGTACCCTGGCACTCATGGCAGGACCCCGGTTCGACGGTCTCGACAAGCGCAAGGTGGCCTCCCACATCGGAGTGATGATGGCGGTCGCCGCGGTGCTCGGCATCGTCGTCTCCGGGCTCGCGATCCCGTTCGCCGGCGTGCTCGGCTTCAGCGCGAAGGACCTGGCCAACTCGGCGAGCGACCTGCCCAAGGAGCTCACCACCGAGGCGCTCCCGCAGCGCACCGAGATCGTTGACTCGGCCGGCGACCCGATCGCCACGCTCTACGACCAGAACCGGGTCAACGTCCAGCTCAGCCAGATCTCGCGCACGATGGTGAAGGCCATCGTCGCGATCGAGGACTACCGCTTCTACCAGCACGGCGCCCTGGACGTGAAGGGCACGCTGCGCGCGCTGTTCACCAACTCCACGCAGGGCGGCGTCGTCCAGGGCGGGTCCTCGATCACCCAGCAGCTGGTCAAGCAGACCCTGGTCAACCAGGCCGACACCGTCGCGGAGCAGAAGGCCGCGGTCGCGGACACCTTCGCCCGCAAGCTGCGCGAGCTGCGCTACGCCATCGCGCTGGAGCAGCTGCACAGCAAGGACTGGATCCTCCAGCAGTACCTCAACACCGTGTACTTCGGTGACGGCGCCTACGGCATCCAGGCCGCGGCGCAGCACTTCTTCAACGTCAACGCCAAGGACCTCACGCTGCCGCAGGCCGCGCTGCTCGCCGGACTGGTGCGCAGCCCCGAGGCGCTGAACCCGACCGACAACCCGCAGGGCGCCATCGAGCGGCGCAACGTGGTGCTCGACCGCATGGCCCAGCTGCACGCGATCAGCTATGAGAGCGCCGACCACTTCAAGAAGCAGGGCCTGCGCCTCGACGTACAGCCCACGGCCAACGGGTGCGTGAACTCCAGCGCGCCGACGTTCTGCAGCTACGTCGTGAGCTACCTGATGAAGGACCCGGCGTTCGGGGCCACCAAGAAGGAGCGCGAGCGCGTGCTCTGGGGTGGCGGCCTCACCATCCAGACCACCATGCACCCGCAGTTCCAGCACTGGGCGACCGTGGCCGCGACGACGCACGTCTACAAGACCGACAACGCGATCGGCGCGATCGCCGAGGTCGAGCCCGGCACCGGCGACGTCTGGGCGATCGCGCAGTCACGGCCGATGGGGGCCGACGCCAAGTCCGGCCAGACGTTCCTGAACTACGCGGTGCCGACGAAGTACGGCAGCGCGAACGGCTTCCAGCCCGGGTCCACGTTCAAGTTCTTCGTCATGGCGGCGGCGCTGGAGGAGGGCCTGCCGGAGACGACGAGCTTCTACGCCCCGCAGACGCTGTCGGTGGCGCAGGACGAGTTCCGCACCTGCCAGGGCATGTACACCGCCACCACCCCGTGGACGCCGTCGAACTCGACGCCGGCGACCAACCAGACCATGGACATGGACGTCGCGGCGCCGCAGTCGGTCAACACCTACTTCGCCCAGCTCGAGCGCAAGACCGGCATCTGCAAGGCCTACCAGCTGGCCAAGGAGATGGGCGTCTCGCTGAACAAGGGCAACCAGGTCCCGAGCTTCACCCTCGGTGTGGCGGACGAGAACCCGCTGACCATGGCGTCGGCGTACGCCACGGCCGCCTCGGGCGGCACGTTCTGCGCCCCGCACCCGGTCAGCGCGATCCTCGACGGCAACGGCCAGGTGGTGAAGAAGTACCCGACGCAGTGCAAGCAGGTGCTCTCCGCGCACACCGCGAACACCATCAACGCGGTGCTGCACCGGGTGATGGCCCCGGGCGGCTTCGGCCAGAACCTGCTGCTCAACCGGCCGGCCGCCGGCAAGACCGGCACCAACTCCGAGAACATGGCGGTCTGGTTCAACGGCTACACGCCGCACCTCTCGGTCTCGACCGTGGTCAGCGGCGTCAACGGCGCCGGTCACCCGATCCCGGTGCCGTCCACGCTCGGCGGCATCTTCTACGGCACCGCGCACGGCTCGACCGTCGCCGGCCCGATGTGGGCGGACGCGCTGCGCCCGGTCCAGGACCAGATCCCGTTCGCCGACTTCACCACGCCCGGCCTCGGCCCGGACCAGTCCGCCGTGCCGGCGGTGCTCGGGGCCGGGGTGAAGCACGCGATGGACGCGATCAAGGCCGCGGGCTACAAGGCCGCGCTGGCCGGTGTCGTCGACTCGTCGTACACCTCCGGGACGGTGGCGTTCCTCAGCATGGGCGCCGACGGCCAGACGATCTACGTCTTCACCTCGTCGGGCCACGGCGCGCCGGCGGTGGCGCCGGTCTACCACGCGCCTCCGCCGTCCCACCACGGCGGCGGCGGGAAGAACCACCACCGGCAGAGCCCGCCGACGTCGGGGCCGGGCAACGGCCACGGCAAGGGCCACTGAGCCTGCCGGAACGGCTCAGGCGAGCTGGCGCTTGACCTCCGCTGCCACGACGGCACCGTCGGCGCGACCCTTGACCTGCGGGGTCACGACGCCCATCACCTTGCCCATCGCCCGCGGGCCCTCGCCGGCCACGCCGAGCTGGGCGATGGTGTCGGCGACGAGGGCGGAGATCTCCTCCTCGGAGAGCTGCTGCGGCAGGTAGTCGGCAATCACGGCCGCCTCCGCGCGCTCCTTGTCGGCGCGGTCCGGAGCACCGCCGTCGTCAAAGGCGGTCGCCGCCTCGCGGCGCTTCTTCGCCTCGGTGGCGAGGACGCCGATGATCTCGTCATCGGTGAGCTCTTTGGCGACCGAGCCGGCGACCTCCGCGTTGGTGATCGCGGTCAGGACCATCCGGATCGTCGAGGCACGCACCGCGTCGCGGGACTTCATCGATGCGGTCAGGTCGGTGCGGAGACGGTCCTTGAGGGTGCTCATGCGGTGATTCTCCCCCACCCGTGACAGGCTTGCCGAATGCGTTTGTCGTCGGCCCTCGGAGCGCTCGGCGTCGCCGGCGTCGGCGGTGGGCTGGTGACGGCGTACGCCGTGTGGGAGGCCCGGCAGTACACGCTGCGCGAGGTCACCGTGTCGGTGCTGCCGGCGGGCATGCGACCGCTGCGGGTGCTGCACCTGAGCGACATCCACATGACGCCGTACCAGCACGGCAAGCAGGACTGGCTGCGCTCGCTGGCCGACCTCGAGCCGGACCTGGTGATCGACACCGGCGACAACCTCGCCCACCAGGGCTCGGTGCCGGTGGTGCTCGACGCGCTCGGCTCGCTGCTCGACCGGCCCGGCGTCTTCGTGCACGGGTCGAACGACTACTTCGAGCCGCGGTTGCGCAACCCGATCCAGTACCTGCTGCCCGACAAGGGCAAGCGCCGCACGAACGTCCCGCAGCTGCCCTGGGGCGAGCTGTCCACCGGCTTCACGGACGCGGGCTGGCTGGACCTGACGAACCGCCGCACGCGGCTGACCGTCGGCGAGACGACGCTCGCGTTCGCCGGCGTCGACGACCCGCACCTGAGGTACGACGACCTCGGCGCCGTCGCGGGTCCCGCGGATCCCGATGCGGACCTGCGGCTGGGCGTCGCGCACGCGCCGTACCTGCGCGTCCTGGACCAGTACGCCGCCGACGGCTATGACGCGATCATCGCCGGCCACACCCACGGCGGCCAGGTCTGCCTGCCCGGCGGCCGGGCCCTCACCACGAACTGCGACCTCGAGCCGGCCCGCGCCCGCGGCCTGCACCGCCACCCCGCCGGCTCCGCTCCCGGCGACCCCGGCTCGGCCTGGCTGCACGTCTCCGCGGGCATCGGGACGAGCCCCTACACGCCGATCCGGATCGCCTGCCGACCCGAGGCGACCCTCCTCACCCTCACCTGACGGTCCCGATTGGAGGTGGCCGCCGCGGCTCCGGTAGGCTCGGCGCGTTGCACCGCGGGCTGTGGCGCAGTTTGGTAGCGCGCCTCGTTCGGGACGAGGAGGCCGCAGGTTCAAATCCTGTCAGCCCGACGCGACAAAGAACCCCCTCCGAGCAGCGGAAACGCTGTGCGGAGGGGGTTCTCAGTTTTCGGGCCAAGGGCGCGGCGTGACAGCTATCCGCGGAGGGCGCCGACGACCTTGTTCGCGGTCTCCTTGGCCGATCCGGGGTTCTGTCCGGTGACCAGGTTGCCATCGACGACGGCATAGGAGACGAAGGGGAGCTTGGCCTTCTCGTAGAGCGCTCCGCGCTCCTTGGCGGCCTCCTCGGCGTTGTACGGCACGAGCTTGTCGACCCGGGCGAGGACCTCCTCGGTCCAGGCGAAGCCGGTCATCTTCTTGCCGGCGATGAGGTAGGAGCCGTCGGAGAGCCGGGTGTTGAGCAGGCCGCAGTAGCCGTGGCAGACCGAGGAGACGATGCCGCCGCGCTCGTAGATCTCACGGGTGATGCGCTGCAGACCCTCGCTGTCGGGGAAGTCGTACATGACGGCGTGGCCGCCGGTGAAGTAGATGGCGTCGTACTCGGCGGAGTCGACCTGCTCGGGACTCAGGGTGCTCTCCAGCAGGGCCATCTTGGCGGGGTCGGCGCGCCAGGCCTTGGCGGTCTTGTCGTAGTTCGGGAACTTCAGGGCGCGGGGCTCCAGGGGTACGGCGCCACCCGCCGGGCTGACCAACGTCTGCTCGAAGCCGGCCTCCTCGAACACGTGCCAGGCGTGGGTGAGCTCGGAGAGCCACAGCCCGGTCGGGTGGTCGGGGTCGTCGTAGTGGGCGACGTTGGTGACGACGTTCAAGATGCGCTGGGCCATGACCGGCTG
>DATFHM010000102.1:0-26925 GCA_035248385.1 Nocardioides sp.
CTCCGGCTTGCGGAAGTACAGCACCATCGACTTGCCGATCAGCGGGTCGAGCACCTTGCCGGCGTACTGCAGGGTCTTGGGCTGCTTCATGATCTCCCAGACCAGCAGCTTGTGGTACGCCTTGGCGAGCGGGTGGGTGTCGTTCTCGACGCCGACCGCGCACTTGATCCACCAGTACGGCGCGTGCAGGCCGTGGGTGTAGCTCTTGCCCTCGAAGACCATCGCGTCGCCGGGCGTGCCGTCGTTGAACCGGCCGCCCTTGGTGACCTTGTCGATCAGCTCGTGGTCGGTGTAGATGCGGATGTGGCCGCCCTCGGCGTTGTGGTAGTCCGCGGACAGGCGCCAGTTGATGACCTCAGGCAGCCAGCGGGGCACGGTCACGGCCATCGTGCCGCCGGGGCGCAGGACGCGGATCAGCTCGCGGATCGCGGCGACGTCCTCGTGGATGTGCTCGAGCACCTCCGAGCAGACGATCCGGTCGAACTCGCCGTCGGCGAAGGGCAGCGCGAGCGCGTCACCCTGCTTGACGTCGGCCTCGGCGCCCTCGGGGACCTCGCCGGCCGCCTTCATCGCGACGAAGAGGTCGCGGACGCCCTCGAGCTCGTCGGCGTCGATGTCGAAAGCGATGACGTCGGCGCCGCGGCGGTACATCTCGAAGCTGTGCCGGCCCGCGCCCGCACCCATGTCGAGGACGCGCTCGCCGGCCTTCAGGCCGAGTCGGTCGAAATCAACGGTCAGCATCTGCGTGCTCCTCCTGGTACTGCTTGATCACGTCTTCGAGAACTTCGGCGGTCCGGGCCGCGACGGCCGACCAGCTGAACAGCTCCTTGACCCGCTGCCGGCCGGCAGCGCCCATCCGGGCGCGCCGCTCGGGGTCGTCGAGAAGGTCGGCGACCGCGGTGACGAGCGCACCGACGTCGCCCGGCTCGACCACGTCCGCGCACAGGCCGTCAGGGCCGACGACCTCCGGGATCGCGCCGGCACGCGAGACGACGAGCGGGGTCTCGCAGGCCATCAGCTCGGCCGTGGGCAGCGAGAAGCCCTCGTACAGCGAGGGCACGCAGGCCAGCTCGGCCGAGCCCATCAGGGCGACCAGCTCGTCGTCGGTGAGGCCGTTGGCGAAGGTGACGTGCCCGGCGATGCCGAGCTTGTCGATGAGCTTCTCGGTGACACCGCCCTCCTTGGGCTTGGTCACCAGGACGAGCTCCAGCTCGCGCTCGGTGCGCAGCTTGGCGAACGCCTCGAGCAGGATGTGGATCCCCTTGAGCGGGGCGTCGGCGCTGGCCATCGCGAGGATCCGGCCGGGCACGCGCGGCGCGGTCGGCGGGCGGAAGCGGTCGTCGACGCCGAGCAGGATCGTGTCGATCCGGTCGCGGTCGACGCCGAACTCGCGCACCACGTCGCGCTTGGAGGACTCCGAGGGCACGATCACGCGGCGGATCCGCGGAGCGGTGAGCTTCTGCTGGCGCAGGAAGGAGTACCAGCGCCACACGCCGATCTTCGGAAGCTCCACCTTCACGCGGCTCGTCGCCTTGCGGCGTACCCACGGAGCGGTGCTGAGCTCGATCGCCCGGTCCATGGTGATCGGGTGGTGGATGGCGGCCGCGAGCGGCAGGCCGTCGTCCTCGATCTGCAGCAGCGGGGTCGCGAGGGTCTGGTTGTCGAAGACCACGTCGAAGTCGTCGCGACGCGCCCGCAGCAGCTTCACGACCCGCTTGCTGAAGGTCAGGGGCTCCGGGAACGCGCCGCTGCGCATCGTGAGCCACTCCTGGACGTCGATCAGGTCGCGGAACTCGCGCGGACGCGGGTTCCGGAACTCGTCACCGGGCCGGTAGAGGTCCAGGCTCGGGACCTTCGTCAGCGTCACACCCTCGTCGAGCTCGGGGTACGGCTGCCCGGAGAACACCTCCACGGTGTGCCCCAGCGCGACCAGCTCGCGGCTCAGGCGCCGGATGTAGATACCCTGTCCGCCTACGTGCGGCTTGCTGCGGTAGGAAAGCATCGCGATCCGCATGACCGAATCTCCTCCTTGGTACTGCCCGTGGCGTCGGCTCAAACCATCGAGTCACGGCGCCAGGCTCACCAGGAGCAGGGCCGGGAACAAAACTGTAACGTGTTTCTATTATGCGCTACCTGTTAGTAGCCTAGTCGCTACGGCCCACCCGCCGAGCAACGAGGAGTTGACGTGACCACCCACTCGCTGACGTCCGACACCACCGGCGACAACGGCGGGTCCGCCGCGCAGAGGGACCGCCGCAAGCGGATCCTCGACGCGACGTACGACCTGGCCGCCAACGGCGGGTTCGAGGCCGTCCAGATGCGGGCGGTGGCCGAGCAGGCCGACGTCGCGCTCGGGACGCTCTACCGGTACTTCCCCTCCAAGATCCACCTTCTCGTGTCCGGCCTCGACCGGCAGTTCGAGGAGGCCTCCAAGCGGCTGCTCGAGCGGCAGATCCCCGGCGACTCCCAGGCCGACCGCGTCCTGTACGTGCTCAAGCGCCTCACCCGCGGCATGCAGGGCGACCCCAAGCTCACCGAGGCCCTTACCCGCGCCTTCATGTTCGCCGACTCCTCGGTCAAGAACGAGATCCACTCCGTCGGCATGTCGATGACCTCCATCGTCACCCACGCCATGCACGGCCAGGAGGCCGACGACGCCGAGATCACCGAGGACGACATCGCGGTCGCCCGCGTCATCGGCGACATCTGGCTCTCCGCCCTCGTCGGCTGGGTCACAGGCCGCACCACCGCCGCCGAGACCGCCGCCCACATGGAGACCGCGGTCCACCTGGTCCTCCGCGACTGACCCCTCCGCGAGTTCTGGCTTCTGGTCAGCCGAAGCCCGAGTTTCGGCTGACCAGAAGTCAGAACTCGCGGTCACGGGCTCCCCTCTCGAGCCTGCGTCGGTTCGAGTACGACGGACGCATAGCCACCCTCAGCG
This sequence comes from Nocardioides sp., assembly GCA_035248385.1. GTDB lineage: Bacteria > Actinomycetota > Actinomycetes > Propionibacteriales > Nocardioidaceae > Nocardioides. Next base: position 2,942 of record DATFHM010000102.1, read on the forward strand.
CACTGATCCACCTGTCGAGACGAGCGCCGGTGAAGTCCCCGCTGCGGACGACGATCACCACCCACCCGCGAGCCCGCAACCACGCCCTGCGCGCCTCATCGTCCTCGATCTGCTCCTCCGTCTGCAGGTGACCGTCCTCGCCGTCGTACTCGACAGCGACCTTGCGCCGACGGTAGGCAAGATCCAACCGGTATCTCGGCACGCCGTCATCAACTACCCACACCTGCAGGTCGGGCGCCGGAAGGCCCGCGTCGATGATTGTGATCCGAACCCAGGACTCACGCATCGACTCCGCGCGCGGGTCGCTGTGCTCCACAAGGTTGCGGGCTTGTACGACGCCACGGCGCCCCGTGAACCGGGACCGCAACGCTCCCGCGAGCTCGGCCCGGGAAAGCCCGAAGCGACGACGGAATGCATCCAGAGCCGCCATGGCATCGCGACGTTCCAACACACACGCGAGGTCGAGGGCAGTGCGCAGCGGAGTAGTGACGGCGACGCCATGCACCTCGGTGACCTCGCCCGGAAGGAGGTCTCTTCGGTGGCCCCCGATGCCTGAGCCGATCGACGCGCCCCGGCCGGGCCCGACGCACATCTCGACAACCGGAGCAACGTCATGGCCAGAGTACGGATAGAGATCCAGACCGTGGAGCCATGCTGCCGTGCGATCGCAGGCCACGTGTCCCTCACCGAGCAGCAGCGCGATGGCGCTTGCGCGGACCGCGACGTCGTCCCCCAGGTCCGCGGCGGCGTATACGCCGCGCACGACGCGTCGCACCACCCCCTGAGCCACGAGTCGCCGCAATGCGGCACGAGTCAGTCCGATACGAGCCAGATCGCTTGAGGTGAACGGCTGGGAAAGGTCAGGTTCGGGCATCCACCGATGGTCGCCGCCTGCTCACGTCTACGGCGCCAACCGTCCCGCTACCTGTGGACGAAGAGCGCGAAGCCCCTCCTGTGGATGCAATTCTGGCCCGCCGTGGTGCGCGAGTTGCCACTTGTGGTCGACCGAAACCCTGGATTCGGTCGACCACAAGCCTGAACTCGCGGAGTCAGGCGCCGAAGGCGTGGGTGGAGGTGACTCCCCCGTCGACCGCGATCTCGGCACCGTTGACGTAGCCGGACTCGTCGCTGGCGAGGAAGACATAGACGGGGGCGATGTCGTCGGGGGTGCCGACCCGGCGCAGCGGGACCTTGCTGGCGCCGTACTCCATCGCGGCGTCGCCGCCGTGGACACGCGTCATCGGGGTGTCGATCATGCCGGGGTGCACGGAGTTGACCCGGATCCCCTTGGGGCCGAGCTCCATGGCCGCGCACTTGGTCATGCCGCGGATGGCCCACTTGGTGGCGGCGTACGCCGTGCAGGACGGCATGCCGGCCAGGCCCTCGACCGAGGACGCGTTGATGATCGAGCCGCCGCCGTTCTTGCGCATGGTGCGGGTGACGGCCTGCATGCCGAGGAAGCAGCCGAGCTGGTTGACCCGCCAGAGCAGCTCGACCTCCTCGGCGGGCATCCGCTCGATGTCGCCGAAGCGCAGGATGCCGGCGTTGTTGGCGAGCACGTTGACGGGCCCGAAACGGGCGTTCGCGTCCTCGACCAGCGCCTCCCAGGACGCCGCGTCGCTCACGTCGTGGGCGACGAAGTGGGCAGCCGCGCCCAGCTCGTCGGCGAGCGCCTGGCCCTGCTCCTTGGCGACGTCGGCGATGACGACCTTCGCGCCCTCCGCCACGAAGGCGCGGGCGATCTCGGCGCCCTGCCCCATCGCGCCGCCGGTGACGATGGCGACCTTGGTGTCGAGACGTCCCACGTCAGACCTCCAGCTTCATGATCGAGTCGGCGGCGAAGCCCACCGACGGGTCGCGGTCGGCGAAGAACCCGCCGAGCTGCTTGTCGAGGTCGTCGGCGGACCAGAGGTCGCCGGAGGCGTCGAAGCGCTGCTCGACGACCGGCGCGGCGACGAGGGCCACCATGCCGCCGTACACGACGAAGACCTGGCCGGTGATCCGCTCGGCGGCGGGCGAGGCGAGGTAGGCGACCAGCGGGGCGACGTGGTCGGCGGAGTACGGGTCGACCGCCCGGCCGGATGTGTCGTCACCGAACACGGCCGCCGTCATGGCGGTGCGCGCCCGGGGGCAGATCGCATTGGCCCGTACGCCGATGCGCGACAGCCCGCGCGCAGTGGAGAGCGTCAGCGCGGCGATGCCTGCCTTCGCGGCGGCGTAGTTGGCCTGGCCGGGCGAGCCGCCCAGGAACGCCTCGGAGGCGGTGTTGACGATGCTGCCGTAGACCGACCCGGACTCGGACGCCTTCGCCTGCTCGCGCCAGTACGACGCCGCGTTCCGCGACAGCAGGAAGTGCCCGCGCAGGTGCACCGCGATGACGGCGTCCCACTCCTCGTCGGACATGTTGAACAGCATCTTGTCGCGGGTCATGCCGGCGTTGTTCACGACGATGTCGAGCCCGCCGAAGCCCTCGACGGCAGCGGCCATCATCGCGTCGGCGGTCGCCCGCTCGGAGACGTCGCCGCCCACGGCGACGGCCTCGCCGCCGGCCGCACGGATCTCCTCGACCGTGCCGTCGCCACCGCCCGGGAGGTCAGCGACGACGACCCGCGCACCCGCGGCCGCCAGGGCGAGCGCCTCGGCGCGCCCGAGACCGGCACCCGCCCCGGTGACGATCGCGACCTTGCCGTCGAGATCCGTGGAACCCCCCACGCTCACTCCTCGACCAGCGAGATCGCGTTGCGCGGGCAGGCCGCGGCCGCCTGCCGCACCCGCTGCTCGTTCTCCGAGGTCACCTCGTCGGTGTTGAGCTGCAGGAAGTCGTCGTCGTCCAGCTCGAAGACGTCGGGCGCCAGCGCCTCGCACATCGCGTTGGACTCGCACAGGTCGAAGTCGACCTTGATCTTGAGTGTCATCGGAACCCTCTCAGGTCATCTTGCGGTGGTCCCAGGTGGCCACCTGCTCGGGATGGATGATCACGGCAACCCGCTTGGTCGCCTGCTTCTCGACCGTCTGGCGGCCGAAGTCGCCCAGCGCCTCGAACGACTCGGCGTTCAGCATCCGGGTGGCGACCTCGGAGCCGATGTCGAAGATCCGGTCGCGGTCGGTGATGATCTCGGCCCGGCCGCGGATCGAGACGCCGCGCAGCTCGAAGTAGTCGGTGCCGTCCTCGACGAGCGCGGTCACCCGCGGGTCGCGCTCGAGGTTGCGGATCTTCTGGCTGCGTCCGTAGGTCCAGAACGCGATCTTCCCGTCGCGCACGATGTAGAACAGCGTGGTCAGGTGGGGGAAGCCGTCGTGGCCGTTGGAGGCGACCTGGACCTTCAGGTTCTCGCCGAGGAGCTGCTGCACCTCGTCCTCGTCGAGCCGGACGGAATCGCGACCGGACGCCATCTCAGCTGCCCTCCGAGGAGTGGCCCGGGAAGACGTGGGCCGTCGGGTCGACGACGACCGCGGCGTTGTTGACAGCCGTGGCGGCCTCGCCGAAGCCGACCGCGATGAGCCGCACCTTGCCGGGGTACTCGGTGATGTCCCCCGCCGCGAACACCCGCTGCAGGTTGGTCCGCATCGAGGGGTCGACGAGGAGGTGGCGCTTCTCGGTGGCGATCCCCCACTGCTGCAGAGGGCCGAGGTCGGCGACGAAGCCGAGCGCTGCGACGACCGCCTGCGCGGGCCGCGTCTGCGGCTCGCCGTCGACGGTGATCTCGACCTGCTCGACGGTCTCGCCGCCGATGATCTTGGTGACCTCGGCCTTCGTCAGGATCTCCACGCTGGAGGCCCTGACCTGGTCGACGGTGCGCTGGTGGGCACGGAAGGCGTCCCGGCGGTGCACCAGCGTGATCGAGCGGGCGATGGGCTCGAGGTTCACGGCCCAGTCGAAGGCGCTGTCGCCGCCGCCGACGATCACCACGTCCTTGTCGGCGTACGGCGCGAAGCTCGGGACGAAGAACTCCATCCCCCGCCCCAGCCAGTCGTCGCCGACGGGCAGCGGGCGCGGGCTGAACTTGCCGATGCCGGCGGTGATCAACATCGCCTTCGCGCGCACCTCGGTGCCGTCGTCCAGGGTCAGCGTGAGGCCGTCGTCGTCGGTGACCAGCGTGGTCGCCGTCCGTCCCAGGAGGTACGTCGCTCCGGCGGTGTCCGCCTGCGCCACGAGACCCGCGACGAGGTCGCGCCCCTTGACGCTCGGGAAGCCGGCGACGTCCAGGATCTGCTTCTCCGGGTACATCGCGGTGATCTGTCCGCCGAGCTCCGGCAGCGAGTCCACCACCGCGACACGCATGCCTCGGAAGCCGGCGTAGTACGTCGCGAAGAGGCCGGTCGGCCCGGCCCCCACGATCACCAGGTCGCAGTCCACAGAAGAACTGTAACGTGTTCTAGTTTCCTGTGTCTGCACCGGGCACCAACTTCCTGTGGGTCTATTGCGTGTCCAGGTGGTCGACGAGCCACCCGTGATCGGTGTGGACCATGGTCACCAGCACCTTGTACGGCGTGTAGGTGAGCCGGCGTTGCTTGCCGGTGCCCTTGGTGACGTACTGGTCCAGGAACAGCAGTGCCTGCAGCTGCGTGTCGTTCGCACGGACGACACCCTGTGCGACGACCTTCGCGTCGACACTGGTCTTGGCGGTGATGAAGTCGTGCTTGACGTCCGACGTGGTCGCCTTGAACTGCGGCGCGAAGCGGCTGGTGAGCACGTCGACGCCCTTCGCGACGTCGGCGTCGTAGGTGCGGTAGTCGCGCTTGATGAGCAGGACGGCGTCCTTGGCCGCCTCGTCGACACCCTGGTCGACGTCGGACTGGTTCATGACCACCGGCCGCCCGGGTGGGACGACGACCTGGCCGAGCGCGTCCTGCGGGGTCGACTTCGGCTCGCGCAGCTTGTGCTGGAGGAACCAGGCGCCCTGCAGGACCAGGAGCACGACCAGGACGGCGAGGACGACGAGCAGACCGCGCGTCAGGCGGGCGCCGGCGAACAGGGACGTCCACGAGGCGGCGGGCTCCGTCGCGGGCGACGAATCCGCCTTCGGCGCCACCTCCGGAGCGGCGGTGGCGGCGGTGGTGGCCGTGGGAGCCGTGGGAGCCGACGGGGTCGAGGCGGCCGGCGCCGCGGTCTCGTCGACCGGCTGCTCCGGTTCCGGCGTACGGCCCGCGATCTTGCGCGGACGCTGCGTCCCCCCGCGCGAGCTGGCGGGACGTCGGGGCTGCTGTGGGCTCATCGGTCTCTCAACTCACGAACTGCAGGTTGTTGACCAGCCAGTCCTGCCCGACCTTCTGCAGGTCGAGCTGGACGCGGTAGAACCGCGCATGGGGCTGTTGCTTGGTGGCCTTGCTGGCGACCGTGCCGCTGGTGACGGCGATGACGGTGGCCGAGTCGGCGTCGCCGGCGACGTACCCGGCCCAGATCACCTCGCCCCGCTCGGTCGAGTGCATCCGGCGGGCCAGCTTGGCGATGGCCGCCGTCGACTTGTCGTACTGGGTGCGGAACGCCCCCGTGGACGCGGCCCGCACGGCGGCGAAGCTCGCGTTGGGGTTCTTCCAGTCGACGTTGAGGAAGGAGGTCACCATCCGGGTGCTGGCGTCGAGGATGTCGGCCACCCGCTGCTGGTCACCGCTCGGCGCCTCGGACACCGACGTCACGACGCCCGCGCCGACGTCGGCACCGAGACCGGCCGCCGCCTTCTCGTGCTTGTCGATCAGCGTGTTGCCGACCCGGGAGAAGACGTTGCCGCCGTCGTCGGAGTGCAGGTGCCACATCTGCGACCCGAGGAAGAGCACCACGGCGGCAGCGACCAGGGCGGCCAGCCACAGCCCGATGTTGAGCCTCGCGCGATCACTGTTCAGCTGGGACCCGAGAGCATCGGTCACTTCTGGACCACCGGACCGACCAGAAGCCACTTCCACGCATCTCCTCCCAGCACCGACAGGTTCTGCGGCTTCTGGAACCGCACGGGCCTGCCGTGGCCGTCATCGGTGTACGGCAGCACGCCGGACTCCTCGTTGCTCGTGACACTGTAGTTGCGCGCCGGTGACGAGTTCGTGCCCGCCGTGTACGCCAGTGCCTGGTCGGTGCCGCGCCGCTCGAAGGGCAGCGGCGACTTGCAGACGGCCGGGTAGTGGCCGAGGCCGCCGAAGGCGCTGTCCTCGTCGGTCACGTCCTGGGTCGAGCGCCACTGCGACGGCGGCAGGTAGCCCTCCGTGCACGGCGGAACGCTGTAGTCGAACTGCAGGTTGACGTGGCCCCAGCCGTCGCGCGTCGAGCCGGTCGGGCCGCCCGCGATCAGCGCCGGGTAGGTGACCAGCAGCTGCTCGATGCCGGCGAGGTTGGCGTCGAAGACCTGGCCCACCGAGATCAGGTCGCTCAGCATCGTCGGCATGGTGGGACCGAGGTCCTCGAGCAGCGCCTGCAGCTCGCGTGCGGCCGAGGGCGTCTCGTGGATGACCGTGCGCAGGTCGCCGTCGCTGCGGCGGAGCGCGCCGGTGAGGTGGTCGAGGTCCTTCGCGAACGAGCGGATGTTCTCCTTCTGCCCGCTCTGGGTCTTGAGCACCTTGAGCCCGCTGTCGAGCAGAGTGATGGTGGCCCGGGTGTGCTTCGACGCCTCGCGGATGAAGGTCGACCCGCCGTCCAGCAGCTTCTGCAGGTCGCGGCCGGTGCCGTGGAACATGGCCCCGAGCTCGGCGACGCTGCTCTGCAGGTCCTTCTTGTCGACCGACTGCACGAAGTCGTTGAGGGTGACCAGCAGGTCGCCCTCGTCGACCGGCAGCGACGCGGCCGTGCCGTGGAAGACCGTGCCGTCCTGGGCGTAGGGGCCGTCGCTGCTCGCGGGCGTGAAGTCGAGGTACTGCTCACCGACGGCCGACAGGTTGTGCACCTGGATCGGCGAGCTCGCGGGCAGCTTCGTGTCCTTCTCCAGCGTGAGCGTCGCGTCGATGCCGTCGGCCGTCGGCACGACCTTGCTCACCTTGCCGATCTTCACGCCGCGGTAGGTGACCTCGCTGCCGACGTACAGGCCTCCCGAGCTCGGCAGGGTCGCCTGCACGGTCAGCTCGCGGCCGGTGACCTTGTCGATCACGCCGAGGTACGACGCCGTGATGTAGACGATGCCGATCGCGCTGAGCGCCACGAACGCCATCAGTCGGATGCGTACGCCGCGGGTCATGCGGCACCTCCCAGCAGCTGGTCGGTCGATCCCGGCTTGTCGGACGACGCGTCGACTAGGCCGCGCGAGAGGCCCGCCGACCCGCTGAACACGCTGCCGAGCACGTCACCGGCGCCGATCAGCTGGCCCAGGTCGAGGTCCGGCGCCGCGTTGAGGGGCTGGCACACCGCGTTGGTCAACAGGGACTTCTGCTGGCACAGGCTCTTCAGCGAGTCCGTCATCTGCTTGCTCGCGAGCACGGCCGAGCAGTTGATGCTCAGCACCCGCCCGCTGGCCACGCACTGGCGGACGGCGGTGCGGCCCGTGGCCGCCTTGCCGAGGTTGATGTTCGGCAGCTTGAGGGCGGCGTACAGGTTGTCGAAGTCGATCTGGACCCGCGCGATGGTGTTCGCGTAGTCGCCCTTGACGATCGCGTTCGCAGACTTCGGGAACGGGAAGCTGGCCAGCAGGTTCACGCCCGGCCCGAGCTTGTTGCCGGCGTCGGCGATCCGGTTCAGGACCGGGTCGAGGTCCTTGAGGATCCTGACCACGTTGTCCTTGCTCGCGTTGATGACCCGGGTGCCGACCGCGCCGAGGCGCTGCAGCGACCTCAGCATGGTCACCATCTCGGTGTGCTGGCTGTTGAGCACCTGGATGGCGGGGCCGGTCGCCTGCAGGGCGTCGGCGATCGTGCTCTTCTCACCGTTCAGCGTCTTCGCCAGGTTGTTGAGCGAGGACAGGGCAGTGATGATCTGGGTCTTCTGGCCGTCGATCGTCGTGACGACGCTGTTGAGGTTCTGCAGGACCCCGCGGAGCCGGTCGGTGCGACCCGACATCACCGCGTTGGCCTCCTTGGTGATCGTGCCGAGCTGCGCGACGCCACCGCCGGTCAGCAGGAACGACAGCGCACCGAGCACCTCCTCGACCTCCGGGTTGCGGCCGGTCGAGGCCATCGGGATGTTGTCGCCGTCGGCAAGACGCCCCTCGGGGGCGACGCCGGTGGGCGGCAGCAGGGCGACGTACTTCTCGCCGAGCAGGGAGACCTGGCGGATCTCCGCGGTCGCGTTGTCGGGCAGGTCGACGTCGTCGCGGACCCGCATCGTCACCCGAGCGTGCCAACCGACGCGCTGCACGTCGGTCACCTCGCCGACGACCACGTCGTCGACCATCACCGTCGAGCGGGGCACGACGTTCAGGACGTCCTGGAAGTCCGCGGTGACGGTGTAGGAGTTGTCGGCCGAGACCGGGTGCCCGGGCAGCGGCAGGTCGTAGGCACCGTTGAAGGTGCAGCCGCCGAGCACCAGCACGGAGACGATGAGGGCGCCCAGCGCCCTGAGGGTACGGCGGTTCACGACCCACCTCCCAGCAGCGACTCCACGCTCGGGTTGGAGGCGTCGCCCTGGTAGACCGGGGTCACCTTCGGGTTCAGCGGGCTGCTGCTGCCGCGGCTGCTCGCCCCCTGCGGGGTGAACTGGCTGTAGTTGGGCGGCAGGTACGGGACCTTGTCCAGGATCGGCCGCATGAGCTGGCTGATCAGGTCGCACGCGGTCTTCTTCAGCGACGCCGGCATGCCCTGCTTCTGCATGATGATCGCGCAGATGAAGCCGTCGGCGTCCCAGGCGACGCCCGCGATGGTGATCCGCGAGTTCTCCGAGCCGGTCTGGTGGTCGAAGCTGGCCTGCAGGTTGCTCATCGCCACCGGCGCCACCCGCAGCACCGTCTCCAGGTTCTGCCGCTCGGAGACGATCGTCGACATCACGGTCGTGAGGTTCTTGACCTGCTTGACGAGGGCGTCGCGGTTGTCGTGGACGAAGCCCTTCACGCTCCCGACGGCCCGCGCGACCGAGGCGATCACCTTCTGCAGGTTGCCGCTCTCCGCCGACAGCGTGTGGGACACCCCGGCGAGGTCCTTCATGAACGCCCGGACCAGCTTGTCGTTGTTCCCCAGCGTCTGGGTGAACTCGGCGAGCTGGCTGACCGTGTCGAACAGCGGGCCGGCGCCGTTGCCGAAGGTCTGCGCGGCCTGCGAGAGCTGCTGGATCATCCGGTTGCCCTGGGCGCCCTGCCCGCCGAGCGCGTTGTGGGCGGCCTTGAGCAGGTGGTTGAGCGTGCCGTCCTTGTTGACGCCGTTCGGGCCGAGCGCGGTGGTCAGCGTCTCGAGGCTGCTGTAGATCTTGTCGAGCTCGACCGGAACCGCGGTGTCCGGCATCGCGATGTCGGCACCGGAAGCCATCACCGCGCCGCGGGTGTAGACCGGCGTGAGCTGGACGAACCGGTCGGCGACCAGGGTCGGCGTCACGATGGCCGCCTTGGCGTCGGCGGGCACCCGGTACTTCGCGTCGTACTCCATGTCGACGCGGACCGAGTTGCCCTCCGGGGTGACCGCGGTGACCTTGCCGACCGTGACGCCGAGGATCCGTACGTCGGTGCCCGGGTAGACCGCCACGGTGCGCGAGAAGTGCGCGGTGACGGTCTTCGTGTCGTGCGGCGACCAGACGACGTTGAAGGCCCCGCCGATGACGACGAGGACGGCCACCAGGATCACGATCCTGCGGTCGATCCGGTTCCAGACGCTCTTCACCACGTCAGTTGCCCCCGCTCGTGTCGGGGAAGCCCGGGACGAACTCCCCGCTCGCGACCGCGGCCAGGTTGGACGCGTAGGCGTCGAACCAGGGACCGGTGCCGAGGATGTTGGAGAGGATCGAGACGTACGGTCCGAGCTGGTGCAGGACCGACTTGAGCTGCTTCTTGCGACGTACCAGCATGCCGAGCAGACCCTGGACCTGCTGCAGCGCCGGGCCGATCTGCGCCTGGTTGTCGGTCGCGACCCCGCGCAGCTCCTTGGCCATCAGCCGGGCGTTGATGAGCAGCTGGTGGATGGCGGCCTTGCGCTTCTGCAGCTCCTTGAAGACCAGGTCGCTGTTCTTCATCAGGTCGACGATGTCCTGGCCGCGCGCCGCGAGCACCTTGCTCACCTGCTGGGAGCTGGTGAACAGCGACTGCAGCTCGGAGTCGCGCGACGCGATCGACTGCGAGAGCCGCGCGATGCCGCGGAACGACTGCTGCACCTCGGGCGCCGCGTCGTCGAGCGTGCCGGCGACCACGTTGAGCGCCTGCGAGAGGTTGTCGGTGTTGATCTTCTGCGTGGTGTCGGACAGGTCGGTGAACACCCCGACGATGTCGTACGCCGACGTGGTGTTCTCGATCGGGATCGTGGACCCGCTCTTGATGTCGCCGCCCTCCGACGGCGCGAGGTTCAGGAACTTCTCGCCGAGCAGGTTGTAGACCTCGATCGAGGCGTGCGGGTCGCTGCCCAGGTCGACTCCCCCGTCGACCTCGAAGGTCACCACCACGTGGTCGCCGTCCAGGTCGACTCCCGTGACCCGGCCGGAGCGGATGCCGCCGACCTGCACCACGTTGCCCTTGTGCAGGCCGCTGGCGTCGTGGAACGCCGCGTAGTACGTCGTGCCGCGCAGGCCCGGCAGCTTCGAGAGGTTGAACGTCGCGGCCGAGATCAGCGCCATGACGATCAGGCTGATCACGCCCAGGCGCATCACGCGCGCGTCGCTGGGGGGCCTCATGGGTTGCACCTCGGCGCGGTCGAGTGGAAGTTGACGTTGGTGATGTAGTCCTGGATCTGCTTGACGATCGGCAGGTTGCCGATGACGGGCAGCTTGATCTGCGCGGTGATGCCGCAGATGTAGTACTGGTACCAGGAGCCGTACGTGCCCGTGCGGACCTGGTCGCTCATCACCTCGGGCATGCGGTTGAGCAGGTCGACGATGCTGGCCCGCTGCTTCGGGTCGTTCATCAGCGTCGCGAGCCGCCGCAGCGCGGCGATGTCGGTCTTCAGCAGCGGCCGGCCGCGGTGCAGCAGGTCGGCCACGGCGACGGTGAGCTGGGAGATGTTGCCGAGCGATCCGCCGATGGTCTTGCGGCTGCGCGCCAGGTTCGTCATCCAGTCCTTGAGCTCCACGACCAGCGTGCTCAGCTGCTCGTGGTGCTGGTTGACCGTGGAGAGCGTCGAGGTGAGGTTGCTGACGACCTCGCCGATCAGCTGGTCGCGGTCGGCCAGGGTGTTGGTCAGCGACGCGGTGTGCTGCAGGAGGCTGCGGACCGTGCCGCCCTCGCCCTGCAGCACCTGGACCAGGTTCACGCTCAGGTCGTTGACCTGCTTCGGCGTGAGCGCGGCGAAGAGCGGCTTGAAGCCGTTGAAGAGCACGGTCAGGTCGAGCGCCGGCTTGGTCTGGGACACGGGGATCGTGCCGCCGGGCGCCAGGGCCGCCGCGTCCTTCGCGTCGGTGCCCTCCTGGAGCGACAGGTAGCGGTCGCCGATCAGGTTCATGTAGTTGATGTGCGCCGTCGTCGCGGTGGTCATGTCGACGCCGTCGCGGACGCTGAACTTCACCAGCGCCATGGTCCGGTCGTAGTGGTCGACGCTCTTCACCGACCCGACGCTGACCCCGGCGACCCGCACGTCGTCACCGCGCTTGAGCATGCTCGCGGTCGTGAAGATCGCGTTGTAGTCGTGCGAGGACCCGATGCCGATGTGCCCCATCACCACGGTGAGGACACCGGTGACGAAGAGCGACACGAGGGTGAAGACGCCGAGCTTGATGCCGGCCGACAGGGTTGCTGCGTTGCGACGGTTCACGAGCCCGCCTTCCGCCCCACCCGGACGACCGGGCCGTAGAGGAGCGAGCCGAGGGCGCCGTACGACGAGGGCTGGTGACCCGAGCGGTCGGCGAGCATCGCGTCGATGACCTGCCGGTCACCGGCGGTGCCGGCGGTGCCGCTGTCGATCGCCGCGGTGGGGATCCACGGGCTGAGCGGGGTGATGTCGCCCGGCGGGTTCTGCACCTGCTGGATGCCCTGCTTGAGCTTCCAGTTGGGGCTCGGCACGGTGAAGTTGGGCAGACCCAGGCACCACGGACCGTGCCCGACCTCGCCGAACTGGATCGCGTCGGACTTGCGGTAGACGTGGTACTGCGGGTTGAAGAACTCGATGAACTGCTTGACCCAACCGCCCTCGAAGGTCTTCGACAGGATCGGTGCGTACGCCGCCGCGCCCTTGATCAGGCACGGGAACTCCGGGGAGTAGCGCGCGAGCAGGTCGGCCATCGGCACGGTCAGCCGGCTCATCTGGATCAGGTTCTGGCCGTTGGCCTGGAGGAATCGGGTGGCGGTGTCGCTGAGGCCGGTCAGGTCGGAGAAGAAGACGTCGATGTCGGCCTTCTCCTGGACGATCGTGCGGCTGGTGACCGTCAGGTTGGCCAGCGTGTGGAGCAGGTCGGGCGCGGCCACGTCGTAGTCCTTGGAGACCTTCGCGAGCTGGATCAGGTCCTGCTTGAGGGTCGGGAGGTGGCCGTCGATGGCGCCCAGGTAGCTGCCGAGCTGGTCCATCGTGCGGCCGATCTCCTCGCCGCGGCCCTCGAGCGCGGTGGCGATGGCGCTCAGCGTCTCGTTGAGGTCCTGCGGCCGGACGGCCCGCAGCAGCGGGAACAGGTTGGCCAGGACCTGGCTGAGCTCGACGTTCGTGGTCACCCGGGAGGTCGGGATGACCGACCCGTTCGTCAGCGAGGTGCTCGCCGGAGTGCTGGGCACGATGAGCTGGACGAACTTCTGCCCGAACAGCGTCGTCGGGATGATCCGGACCGACACGTTCGAGGGGATCGACTTCGCCTCGGCCGGGTCCAGCGCGACCTTGATCTCCGCGTGGTCGCCGACCTGGCTGATCTCGCGGACCTGCCCGACGAGCGCGCCGTTGAGGCGGACGTCGCCGAACTTCGCCAGCTGCAGGCCGGCCCGGTCGGCGTCGATCGTCACCCACGTGACGTGGTCGAACTTCTTCGCGTAGATCGCGATCGACAGCCAGATCAGCAGCGCGATCGAGAGCAGGAACACGAGGCCCGCCACGAGAAGACGGTTGTGCTCGCCGCGGCTGTCGTGGTGGATGTTGATCAGCATCAGCCGGTGATCCTGACCGTCGTCGTCGAACCCCAGATCGCGAAGCTGAGGAAGAAGTCGGCGACCACGATGGTCACGATGCTGGTCCGGATGGCCTGGCCGACGGCGCGGCCGACGCCCGCGGGGCCGCCGGAGGCGGTGTAGCCGTAGTAGCAGTGGATGAGGATGACCGCGACGGCCAGGAACAGCAGCTTGAGGAACGACCACAGCATGTCGACCGGAGGCAGGAACTCCAGGAAGTAGTGGTCGTAGGTGCCGGGCGACTGCCCGTAGATGAGGGTGACGATCAGCCGTGGCGAGAGGTACGACGCGCACAGGGCCACGATGTAGAGCGGGATCACCGCGATGAACGCCGCGACCATCCGCGAGGTCACCAGGAACTGCAGCGACGGGATGCCCATGACCTCGAGCGCGTCGATCTCCTCCGAGATCCGCATCGCGCCGAGCCGTGCCGTGTAGCCGCAGCCGACCGTGGCGGCTAGGGCGATCGAGGAGACCAGCGGGGCGACCTCACGGGTGTTGAAGTACGCCGAGATGAACGCGCTGAACTTCGCGACGCCGATCTGGCTCAGCGAGGCGTACCCCTGCATGCCGACCTCGGTGCCGGCGAAGAACGCCATGAACGCGATGACGCCCGCCGAGCCGGCGATCAGGGTCAGGCCACCGGCACCGAACGCGACCTCGGCGAGGGTGTTGAACACCTCGCGGGGGTACTTCCGCACCGTCGTCGGGACCGCGATCAGCGCCTTGACGTAGAAGAGCAGCTGGTCGCCGTACTCCTCCAGGTTGCGGCGCCGGGCCTTGATGACGTCGCCGGCGAACGAGGTGAGGGTCGCCATCAGAGACCTGCCGGGGGTGCGATCTGGAAGTAGATGGCGGTGATGACGGCGTTGAGGAAGAACAGCGCCATGAAGGCGATGATCACCGACTCGTTGACCGCCCGGCCGACGCCCGAGGGGCCCCCGCCGGCGCTGAGCCCCTTGTAGGCGCCGATGACGGCGGCCAGCAGGCCGAAGATCGCGGCCTTGATCATGGCGATGTAGAGGTCGGGCAGGGACGCGAGCGCCGTGAAGGAGGACAGGAAGGCACCCGCCGACCCGCCCTGCACGATGACCGTGAAGAAGTAGCCGCCGCCGATGCCGGTGCCGATGACGATGCCGTTGATCATCACCGCCACGAACATCGTGGCCACGACGCGGGGGGCGACCAGGCGTTCGAGCGGATCGATGCCCAGCACCTCCATGGCGTCGATCTCCTCGCGGATCTTGCGGGCGCCCATGTCGGAGCAGATCGCGGATCCCGCCGCGCCGGCGATGATCATCGCGGCCGCCATCGGGGCCGCCTCCCTGACGGTGGCCAGCACCGCGGTGGCACCGGCGAACGACTGCGCGCCGAGCTGGCCGGTGAGGTTGCCGACCTGCAGCGAGATGACCGCGCCGAACGGGATCGACACCAGGATCGTGGGCATCAGCGTCACGCTCGTGACGAACCAGGCCTGCTCCAGGAACTCCCGGAACTGGAACGGCCGGGTGAAGATCCGCTTGGTCACCTCGACGACCATGATGGCGATCTCGCCGGGTCCCCGAACCACGGCAGCGGCGCTCAACGCCATTCGATCACCTCATCTGTCACGGTCGGAACCCGGGCAATACTAGAACGTGTTCTCGTTCTCGCAAAGCGACACCCTGTGGCCGCCGCCACATGTACTTAACTCGACGGGGTAGCCCACGTCACGCGCAACACGGGCCTAACCGGACTTACGTCCGCCACGGCCCGCGTCTGCTGTGCCGGTGCCTACTGGGTCGCCGACATCATCTGACGGAGCTCCTTCTTCAGGTCCCCGATCTCGTCACGTAGACGCGCCGCGAGCTCGAACTGGAGCTCTGCCGCGGCCGCCTTCATCTGGTCGGTGAGGTCCTGGATCAGGGCGGCCAGCTCGCCGCTCGGCAGCCCCGCGAGCTCGCGGGCGTGGCCGCCGATGTCGGTGCTGCGCAGGTGCGGGGTCGGGCTCTTGCCGCGGCCGGCCGGGAGCGACTCCAGCAGCTGCTGGGTCGACTCCTCCTCGCGCGCCAGCATCTCGGTGATGTCCGCGATCTTCTTGCGCAGCGGCTGCGGGTCGATGCCGTGGGCCTCGTTGTAGGCGACCTGCTTGGCCCGGCGCCGGTTGGTCTCGTCGATCGCCGACTCCATGGACGGCGTGATCCGGTCGGCGTACATGTGCACCTGGCCGGACACGTTGCGGGCCGCGCGACCGATGGTCTGGATCAGCGACTTGTCGGAGCGCAGGAAGCCCTCCTTGTCGGCGTCCAGGATCGCGACGAGCGACACCTCGGGCAGGTCCAGGCCCTCGCGGAGCAGGTTGATGCCCACGAGCACGTCGTAGGTGCCGAGCCGGAGGTCGCGCAGCAGCTCGATGCGCTTGAGCGTGTCGACCTCGCTGTGCAGGTAGCGGGTGCGGATGCCGGCGTCGAGCAGGTAGTCGGTGAGGTCCTCGGACATCTTCTTGGTCAGCGTCGTGACCAGGACCCGCTCGTTCTTCTCGGTACGCTCCTTGATCTCGTGGATCAGGTCGTCGATCTGGCCCTTGGTCGGTTTGATGACGACCTCGGGGTCGACCAGGCCGGTCGGGCGGATGATCTGCTCCACGACGTCGCCCTGGACCTTGTCCAGCTCGTAGTCGCCCGGGGTCGCGGAGAGGTAGATGGTCTGGCCGATCCGGTCCAGGAACTCCTCCCAGCGCAGCGGCCGGTTGTCCATGGCGCTCGGCAGCCGGAAGCCGTGCTCGACCAGGTTGCGCTTGCGGGACATGTCGCCCTCGTACATGCCCCCGATCTGGGGCACCGCGACGTGCGACTCGTCGACGACGAGCAGGAAGTCCTCGGGGAAGTAGTCGAGCAGGCAGTTGGGCGCGCTCCCCCGGCTGCGGCCGTCGATGTGCATCGAGTAGTTCTCGATGCCCGCGCAGCTGCCGACCTGGCGCATCATCTCGACGTCGTACGTCGTGCGCATCCGCAGCCGCTGGGCCTCGAGCATCTTGCCCTGCCGCTCGAAGGTCTCCAGCTGCTCGGCGAGCTCGGCCTCGATGCCGTTGATGGCGCGCTCCATCCGCTCCGGGCCCGCCACGTAGTGGCTGGCCGGGAAGATGTAGAGCTCCTCGTCCTCGGTCAGGACCTCGCCGGTGACCGGGTGCAGGGTCATCAGCCGCTCGATCTCGTCGCCGAAGAACTCGATGCGGACCGCGTGCTCCTCGTAGACCGGGAAGACCTCGAGGGTGTCGCCGCGCACCCGGAAGGTGCCGCGGGTGAAGGCCAGGTCGTTGCGGGTGTACTGGATGTCGACCAGCCGGCGCAGCACCGCGTCACGGTCGTGCTCCTCGCCGACCCGGAGGCGGACCATCCGGTCGACGTACTCCTGCGGGGTGCCGAGGCCGTAGATGCAGGACACCGTCGACACCACGATCACGTCGCGGCGGGTCAGCAGGCTGTTGGTGGCGCTGTGCCGCAGCCGCTCGACCTCCTCGTTGATCGAGGAGTCCTTCTCGATGTAGGTGTCGGTCTGGGGGACGTAGGCCTCGGGCTGGTAGTAGTCGTAGTAGGAGACGAAGTACTCCACCGCGTTCTTCGGGAAGAGCTGGCGCAGCTCGTTCGCGAACTGCGCGGCCAGCGTCTTGTTCGGCTGCAGCACCAGCAGCGGCCGCTGCACCTGCTCGGCCACCCACGCCACCGTCGCCGTCTTGCCGGTGCCGGTCGCGCCGAGCAGCACGACGTCCTGGACCCCGTCGTTGATGCGCTTGGTGATCTCCGCGATCGCGGCCGGCTGGTCGCCGGACGGCTGGTAGTCGGACTCCACGTGGAACGGGGCGACACGACGCTCGAGATCGGTGACCGGACGCATGCGGCCAGCCTACGGACCGGCACCGACAGCCGCGAACGCTCGTAGCGAGACCCCTCAGCGCGGCTCGTCCGGCTGGACCCGGAACGCCTTCAGCACCGTCGCGAGCATCGCGTAGTGCCCCACCAGGAGCACCACCTCGATCCGCTCGCGCTCGTCGAAGAGGCGGCCGAGCTCGGCCCACAGCGCGTCGGAGAGGTCCTGCTCGGCGACGAGCTCGTCGGCAGCGCGGAGCAGCAGCTGCTCCCGCGCGCTCAGGCCGTCGGAGGCGGCCTCCGGGACACGCTCGGCCACGGCCACGTCGGTCGGGCTGAGACCGGCACGCCGGCCGAGCCGGCGGTGCTGGGTGAGCTCGTAGTCCGAGCCGAGCAGCGAGGCGACCCGCAGGATCACCAGCTCGGCCTCGCGACGGGCGAGCCGGCCGCCGGGCATCAGCCGTCCGGCGAAGTGGAGCCAGCCCCAGAACAGCCGGCGGTGCCGGCCCAGGGTGAGGAAGACAGCGGGCGGCTTCGTACCGGTGACCCGTCCCGCGATCTTGGCGAAGGTCGCGATGAACGGCCCCACCTCGCGCCAGGTGCCGGGCTCGACACGCGGCTCGATCGACCCGCTCATCCCTGCCTCCGGGCCTGCTCGACGGCGGGGAGCACGCGGTTGGCGCCGTAGTTGAAGGCCCGCATCGCCAGCGCGTACGCCGGCGGGCACCAGCGCTGCAGCAGGTGCACCAGCCGGATGTCGGCCGAGGTGTAGACCCAGTAGCGGTTGCGCAGCGCGCCCCTCCAGATCGCCTCGGCCGCCTGCTCCGGCGAGACGGCCCGCTTCTGGAAGCCCCGGCGGGCCCGCACGAACGCCCTGCTCTGCTGGTCGATCCCGGCGATCCGAATGGTCTCGACGAGACCGGTGTCGACGCCGCCCGGGCAGACCAGGCTGACGCCGATCCGGTGCTTGCGCAGGTCGTAGCGCAGCACCTCGGAGACGCCGCGCAGCCCGAACTTCGACGCGCTGTACGCCGCGTGCCACGGCATCGCGATGATGCCGGCGGCCGACGAGACGTTGACGAGCTGCCCGCCGCGCCCGCCGTCGATCATCGGCGGCAGGAACTCCTCGATCACGTGGATGGGGCCCATCAGGTTGACGTCCACGAGGCGCTGCCAGTGCTCGGGCTCGAGGCTGCGGACCGTCCCCCACACGGCGATGCCGGCGACGTTGAGGACGACGTCCATCGGGCCGCTGCGGGCCGTGACCGACTCGGCCAGCCGGCGTACCTGCGCGTGGTCGGAGACGTCGGCGGCCTCGGCGGTGAGGACCGTCCCGCCGTCGGCCCGGATCGCCGCGGCGACGTCGGCGAGGGCCTCGGCCTGGAGGTCGGTGAGGTGCAGCAACGCGCCCTGCGCGGCGGCCTGCTCCGCGACCGCCCGCCCGATCCCGC
This sequence comes from Nocardioides sp., assembly GCA_035248385.1. Classification (GTDB taxonomy): domain Bacteria; phylum Actinomycetota; class Actinomycetes; order Propionibacteriales; family Nocardioidaceae; genus Nocardioides. The sequence continues at coordinate 21,362 of DATFHM010000102.1, forward strand.
TCGCGGCACCGGTGACGAGCACGTGCTTGCCGTGCAGGTCCTTGACCGGTCTCACAGGAGGGGCCTCAGCGGCGAGAGCACCAGCTCGGTGAAGCGGCGGTGCAGGTCGCGCGCCTCCCACTCCCCCATCGTGAGCTCGAGGCAGTTCGACTGGTCCACCTCGAAGACCTCCTCGAGCTCCGCGGCGAGCTTGCTGTCGATGACCTCGATGTTGATCTCGTAGTTGCCCTGCAGGCTGAGCCGGTCGATGTTGGCGGTGCCGACGGTGCACCAGTTGCCGTCGACCGTGGCGGTCTTGGCGTGGATCATCGCGTCCTTGTAGCGCAGGATCCGCACGCCCGACGCGAGCAGCTGGCCGTAGTAGCCGCGCGAGATCCAGTCGGCCACGACGTGGTTCGACTTCAGCGGCACCAGGAGGCGGACGTCGACGCCGCGACCCGCCGCCGCCTTCAGAGCGTCGACGAAGTCCTGGTCGGGCAGGAAGTAGGCCGTCGTCAGCCAGATGTTCCGGCTGGCGCGGTTGATCGCCTCCAGGTACATCCCGCGGATGGGGAACATCCACAGCCGCGGCACGTTGCGCTGGAACCGCACCCGCGGCTCCCAGGTCGAGGCCGTCTCGAGCAGCAGCGGCCGCTCGGACGCGCGGATCCGGCGGCGGCGGTTGAGGTTCCAGAAGTCCGCGAACGCGCGCTTGAGGTCCCAGACGGCCGGCCCGGTGATCCGCATGTGCGTGTCGCGCCACTCGGTCTCGTACGCCGACCCGATGTTGTAGCCGCCGATGAACCCGACCTCCTCGTCGACGACGAGGACCTTGCGGTGGTCGCGCCCGTAGCGTCGCAGGTCGAAGAAGCGCCACCCGGCGGCGTACACGGGGTAGCGCAGCACCTTCACGTGCGACGGGAACCGCTGGAAGTGCGGCGACACGACCAGGTTCGCGAACGCGTCGTAGATGACGTGGACGTCGACGCCACGGTCGGCCGCGGCGACCAGCGCCTGCTTGAACCGCTCGCCGGTCTCGTCGCCCTTCCAGATGTAGGTCTCGAAGAGGATCTGGCGCTCGGCCGCGTTGATGGCGGCGAGCATGTCGTCGTACAGGTCCTTGCCGAAGGTGTACGTCGTCACCGACCCGTCACCCACAGCGACCGAGCCGGGCGCGCGGGTCGGGAACGGCTTGGGCCGCTTGCCCCGTCGCCGGTAGGAGTCGACCAGCGACATCGCGATCGCGACGACGAACGGCACCCCGACCAGGGTCAGGAGCACCCGCCGCACAGCCGTCCTCACGCCCACGCGGTCAATCTAGCGTGAGCGTCCGTCGCATCTTCAGGAGGCGTTGCCACTGCCGAGCAGGTCGAGCCGCGAGATCTTCCACGCGCCGCCGACCAGGGTCATCGTCATCGTGACGCGCTGCTGCTGGAGGTTGACGCCCTTCGAGATGTTCGACCGCAGGACCTGGTCGACGAAGGCGAGCACCTCGACCTGGCTGTCGCTCACGACGCGCGACATCGCGTCGACCACGGTGCCGCTCGCGACGGTCCGCGAGCTCTTGATGACCTTGGTCAGCGCCTGCTGGTTGGTGGCGAACGGCTGGGCGACCTTGGGGTCGCTGAAGTCGGACAACCAGGCCTTGTCCGTGTCGACCGTCTTGTAGTCGTACGTCGTGATGTCGATCAGGTCGGCGCGCGCGGCGTCGAGCGCCGCCTGCCCGGCCGCCGCGTCCTTCTTCGCCGTCTGCGCCTGGTGGTACCAGCCGTGGGTCGGCCGGAAGGCCAGGAAGGCCAGCACCAGGACCGCGACCAGGAGGACGGCGGACGCGGCCGCCAGGATCACGGGGATCCGGGCGACCGCGCCGCGGCCGCTGTCTTCGTTGCTCACAGACCCAGGAACCTACCGAACCGGTCCGGGGGCGTGCGCCGCACCGCGCTGCAGGTGCGCGAACGACGCCGGGCAGGAGCCGTTCATCTGGAACGGCTGCCGGGAACCGCGCGGGTCGTGGATCGCGGTGGCGTAGCGGCAGCGCGAGTCCTTGTCCGCGATGAGCGTCAGGTACAGGGTCTTGTTGCGGACCTTGTTCAGCACCGCCGCGAGCCCGGGCTGGTAGCTGGCCAGCAGCGCCCGCAGGTGCGGGTTGTAGGACTCGAAGATGTCGGTGAAGGAGACTCCGGTGCTGAGGAAGCCCGGCAGGACGTCGTTGGCGTCGTTGATGAGCTTGATCATCTGCTGCATCTGCGCCGGCGCCGTCTTGAGCGTGTGGACCAGCTCCGGGTCGTAGCCCTTCAGGAACGCGGCCAGCGTCTTCGACGTACGCGCCAGCTGCTGCAGCGAGCCGCTGTTGTCGTTGACGATCGACAGCACCGGACCGGCGTTGGTGATCAGCCGGTTGGTCTGCGGCCACACCTTGACGAGCGTGTCCAGCAGCTGGGTGCCCTGGTCGAGCACCTGGCCGATGTCGTCGCCGGTGCCGGCGAGGCCGGTGCTGAGCTCGCCCAGCACGATCCGCAGCTTCTTGTCGTCGATCTGCTCGAGGACCTTGTTGATCGCGATGACCGTGGAGGTGAGGCTCTTCGGGATGTCCGTCGAGCTCGCCGCGATGGTCGCGCCGTCCTGGAGGTAGGGGCCGCTGTCGGACTTCGGCTGGAAGTCCAGGTACTGCTCACCGACCGGCGACAGGCTGCGGACCTTCGCGATCGTGTCCTGCGGGATCTTCGTGTTGGTCGTGATCTTGATCGTGGCCACCACGCCGGTGGCGGTCGGCATGATCTTCGAGACCTGGCCGACGCGCACGCCGCGGTAGGTCACCTGGGAGCCCGCGAACAGGCCACCGGTCTGGGTCAGCTCGACGTTGATCGTGTCGGGGCGCGACGTCAGCGGCTGCGACAGCACCGCGGAGAAGATGTACGCCACCGCGAAGATGAAGACGAGGATGACGCCCACCAGGCTCAGGTAGAGCTTGTCGGTCAGGATCTTGCGCACCATCTCAGAGCCCTCCCAGCAGGTTGCCCAGCAGTCCACCGAGTCCGGAGGTACCCGACGTACCGCCCGAACCGCCTGACCCCTTGGTCCCCGCACTCGTGTGGTGCGACGCGGTCGCGCCGCCGAGGATCCCGCCCAGCAGGCCGGTGCCGGTGCTGTTCAGCAGCGAGCCGAGGCCCAGCGTCTGCAGCAGCCCGGCGACACCCGCCAGCAGGCCGGTGGTGCCGGTCATGCCGTCCAGGTGCAGGTTGAGGTGGATGTTGAGGTAGTCGTTCGCGATCAGCTTGTCGGCGGCCTTCGACGCGTTGACGAGCGAGATCAGCGACGAGCGCCAGCGGCCCTTGTTCTTCGCGAACTCGGCCAGCACCGGCTGCAGCTCCTTGAGCATCCGGAGCAGCTGACCGCGCGTGGCGTTCACGGTGGTGTTCGCGGCACCGGCGAACCGGTCGAGCGCCTTGAGCAGCTTCGTGAAGGCGGGGGTCTGCTCGCGCAGCACGTGCGCCGCCGGCCGGATCTCGCGGACCGCCCGGTTGATCGTGTCCTTGCGCGCGTTGAGCGTCTGGGACAGCGAGTTCAGCGAGGTCAGCACCTTGTCGACGCTGCCCGTGGTGGCGTTGGCCTGGGTGAGGAACGTACGTGCCTTCTCCAGCAGGGCGCGGTAGTCGCCCTCGTGGCCGTTGAGCGCCGTGTTGAGCTCCTCGGTCACCGTCTGCAGCTGCCCCAGACCACCACCGTTGATGAGCAGGGACGCCTCGGACAGCGCGTCCTCCACCGTCGGAGCGGTGTCGGTGTCCTTGAGCGACAGCTGCGCGCCGTCGGTCAGCAGTGCGCCGTTCGTCGGGTTCTTGACGTCGACGAAGAGCTCGCCGAGCGGCGTGGTGTAGCGCAGCCGCGCGGTCGCACCCTGGTGCAGCTCGGCGTCCTTGCGGATCGTCAGCGTCACCTCGGCGGTGAAGTTCTTCTCGCTGATGGAGTCGACCTTGCCCGCATCGACACCGTTGACCTTCACCGGTGCGCCGTGGGCGAGGTTGAGCGCGTCACGGAAGTCGGCCTTGACCTGCATGGTGTCCCCCGACACCCCGGTGCCCGGGATGGGGAGGTCTCCCATGGTCAGTCCGCAGCCGCTGAGCATGACGCCCAGCACCAGCGCCACGGCACCGGCGACAGCGGTTCGGAATCGCGTCGTCATCAGTTCGCTCCTGGCTGGATGCCGTCGAGGATGTCGCACAGGTTGCCCGGCAGCTGTGCGCAGATGTTCTGCAGCACCCCACCCAGCGGGTCGAGGATCAGCGGGTCGATCCGGACCGGCAGGCGGTTGCCCTGGAGCCGCGCGAGGTTCTGCAGCGCGAGCGGCATGACCCGCAGGATCTCCGCGAGCTGCTTCTGGCGGGACAGCACCGTCTTCATCACCTGGGACGAGCCGCCGAGCAGCTTGACGAGCTCGGCGCGGTTGTCGACCGCGAACTTCGCCACCGTCTGCACGGCCTTGCTGAGGCTGCGCAGGGCGGAGCGGAAGTTGACCCGCTCGGCCGCCAGCAGCGAGCTCGCCGCCGAGACCTGCCGGATGAACTGCTTGGCCGTGCCCTGGTTCGCGGCGATGGTGCCGACCAGGTTGTCCAGCGAGGTCAGCGTGGCCGACACGTTGCCGCGCTGGGCGGCGAGGCTGTTGATGCCGTTGGCCAGCGAGTGGATCGTCTGGTTGAGCAGCGGACCGCGGCCGCTGAGCGCCTGGGTGCCGGCGTTGAGGAAGTGCCGGATCGCCGCCGTCGTGGTCTTGGACCCGCCGATGCCGGTCGCGAACGTGTTGAGCGCCGCGAGGACCTCGTCGAAGTCGACCGGGGTCTGGGTCCGGCTCTCGGGGATCTGTCCCCCGTCGGTCATCTTCGGCTCGCCGGGCTTGTAGACCGGGGCCAGCTCGACGTACCGGTCGGTCGCGACGGAGCGCGAGACCACGTCGGCCCAGGCGTTCGCCGGGATCGGCTGGTCGGTGTCGACCTGCATGGTCACCTCGACCTGGTCGCCGACCGGCGTGATCGCGGTGACCTTGCCGACCGGGACGCCCAGCACACCGACGTCGTTGCCGACGAACAGACCGGCGGAGTCGCCGAGGTAGGCCTTGACCGTCATCGTCCCGCTGCCGACGCCGCAGCCGGACGCCAGCATCAGGCCCGCGGCGAGCACGGCCGCGCACAACATGCGCATGATCTTCTGGTTCATCGGATCACCTCATGTTGTCGGCGGGAAGCGCCGGCGGCTTGACGTAGAGATCGAGGTACGGACCGTTGCCCGTCGCGTTGGCGACGTAGCGGACCGCCGGGGCCATCACCGTGAGGACCTGCTGCAGCTGCGCCTTGTCCTGGTTCAGCCCGCTGATGACGTCGTTGATGTCCACCAGCGCCGGCCTCAGCTTCCCGTTCGTGCCCTGCACGATCGCGGTCAGCGCCCGCGAGAGGCCCGTGGTCTCGACGAGCAGCTTGTGGATCGCGACCTTCCGGGCCGTCACCTCGGCGACGACCAGGTTGGTCTGCTTCATCAGGCCGATGATGTCCTGGCTGCTGTCGGAGAGCTGGGCGCTCACGTTGCGGGCCGCGGTC
>DATFHM010000103.1:0-2263 GCA_035248385.1 Nocardioides sp.
CGCCCCTCGGATCAGCCCCAGCGCCTCGTCGCGCAGTCTGGTCATGGTGGCCTCGTCCCTTCCCTCGACGTTCAGCCGCAGCAGCGGCTCGGTGTTCGATGCGCGCACGTTGAACGCCCAGTCGGGGTGGGTGACGCTGAGCCCGTCGAGGTGGTCGAGCTCGACCCCGTCGCGGCCACCGTACGTCGCCTCGAGCTGCGTCAGCACGGCCTGCTGGTCGGCGACCGTGGAGTTGATCTCCCCACTCAGCGGGTAGCGCTCGTAGGTCTTCAGCAGCTGCGACAGCGGCTGGTCGGTCTCGGCGAGCGCGGCCAGCGCGTGCAGGGCCGCGAGCATGCCGGAGTCGGCGCGCCAGAAGTCGCGGAAGTAGAAGTGGCCGCTGTGCTCGCCACCGAAGATCGCGTCGGTCTCGGCCATCGTGGCCTTGATGTAGGAGTGGCCGACCCGGGTGCGCACCGGCTTGCCGCCGAGCTCCTCGACGATCTCCGGCACCGCGCGGGAGGTGATCAGGTTGTGGATCACCGTGGCGCCCGGCTCCTTCGCGAGCTCACGGGCGGCGATGAGGGCCGTCAGCGTGGACGGCGAGACCGCGGCGCCGCGCTCGTCGACCAGGAAGCAACGGTCGGCGTCGCCGTCGAAGGCCAGGCCGATGTCGGCCTTCTCGGCCAGCACCCGCTTCTGCAGGTCGACCAGGTTGGCGGCCTCGATGGGGTTCGCCTCGTGGTTCGGGAAGGTGCCGTCGAGCTCGAAGTACATCGGCACGACCTCGACCTGGTCGCCGAGCCGCGCGAACACGGCCGGCGCGGTGTGACCCGCCATGCCGTTGCCGGCGTCCACCACGACCTTCAACCGGCGGCCGGAGACGGGGGCGAGGGCGAGGAGGTGCGCGGCGTACGCCTGCAGCACGTCGGTGTTGCTGATCTCCCCCTCACGCGGGCTCGAGACCGAGGTGCCGGACGCGACCCGGTCGCGGATCTCGGCGAGGCCGCTCTCCACGCCGACCGGCTGCGCGAGGGCGCGGCACATCTTGATGCCGTTGTACTGCGCGGGGTTGTGGCTCGCCGTGAACATCGCGCCGGGCAGGTTCAGGTGGCCCGAGGCGAAGTACAGCTGGTCGGTCGAGGCCAGCCCGATCATCGTCACGTCGGCGCCCGCGGAGGTCGCGCCGTCGGCGAAGGCTCCCGCCAAGCCGGGCGAGCTGGGCCGCATGTCGTAGCCGATGACGAGGGCGTCGACGCCGAGGACCTCGACGTACGCCGCGCCGGTGGCCCGGGCGAGGTCCTCGTCGAGCTGGTCCGGCACCGTGCCGCGCACGTCGTAGGCCTTGAAGACCTTGGTCAGGTTGTCCGTGGAAGTGGTGCCACTGGGCATAGGACGGACCCTAGTGGATGGGCCCTGGGGCGACGTAGGTCAGTCGGAGCTGAGGACCCGGAGGTGGCCGCGGCGGGCGACCTCGCGGCCGGGCTCGCGCGGCACCTCGACCTCGACCGGGGCGCGCTGGATCAGCGGCCGGCCGGCCTCCCGGACGGCGTCGGCCAGAGCCAGCAGGTCGTCCTCGGAGGGCTGCGGCTCCTGGGTGCCGAGCGCGAGACGCACGACCTCCCAGCCGCGGGGCGCCGAGAGACGCTCGCTGTGGAAGGCGCACAGGTCGTAGGCGTGGGGCTCGGCGTACGTCGCCAGGGGGCCGAGGACGGCCGTCTGGTCGCCGTAGACGTAGGTCAGCGTCGCCACGGCGGGACGCTGACACGCCGTACGGGAACAACGCCGGGCCAGACTCACGTCGCGAACGCTACCGCTCCCCCGCGCGCGTGGCGGATAGGCTCGCTGTCATGGATCAGCAGGCCCGGCGACGCGATCGTCGCGGTCGTGGCCAGCGAGGGCCGGCGGTGCTCCCCTCGTCGCTGTCGCCGCAGCCCCCGCTCACCCGGATCCGGCGCGAGTCCTTCGACCGCACCGTGCTCGACATCGTGACCGAGATCGACGCCCGCTGGGCCGAGCACCTCGGGCCGATCGAGTACGCCGTGGAGGACATCCCCGTGCTCCCCGACGACTGGCAGGACGGGCAGGTGCCGCTGTCCTCGGTCGTGCGCAAGAAGGGCGCGCCGACTCGGCTGGTCGTGTTCCGCCGGCCTGTCGAGCACCGCTGCCGCGACCGCGCCGACATCGAGGCCCTCGTCCTCACCGTGGTCGTCGAGCAGGTCGCCGACATCCTCGGCATCGAGCCGTCGCAGGTCGATCCCCGCTACATCGACGAGGACTGACC
>DATFHM010000104.1:0-10724 GCA_035248385.1 Nocardioides sp.
TCCGGCCGCACGTCATGACGACGTACGACGAGAACGGCGGCTACCCGCACCCCGACCACATCAAGTGCCACGAGGTGTCGGTGTACGCCTTCGAGAAGGCCGCCGACCCGGCGTACGAACCGGAGCTCGGGCCGGCCTGGCGGACCGAGAAGCTCTACTACCACCACGGCTTCAACCGGCCGCGGATGCAGGCGCTGCACGACGCCATGGTCGAGCACGGGCTCGAGTCGCCCTGGGAGGAGCGGCTCAAGGACTGGGAGCCGGACCCCGCGTGGGACGCCCGGATCACGACCAAGGTGCCGTGCTCGGAGTACTTCGGGGTCCGTGACCAGGCGCTGCTCGCGCACGCCACCCAGATCGATCCCGACGGCTTCTGGTTCGCCGTGCCGCGGGAGATCCAGGAGAAGGTCTGGCCGACCGAGGACTACGAGCTGGTGACCAGCCACGTCCCGACCGAGACCCCGGAGGACGACCTGTTCGCCGGGATCACCGCCGAAGTGGGAGAATGACGACGTGTACGCCCTGACCGCCACCACCCCGCCGAGCACGCCCCCGGACAACTCGGTCGTGGCCGGGCCGCTCGGCTTCACCGTCTTCATCCTGCTCATCGCCGCCACGGCGTTCATCTGCTGGAACTTCACCAAGCAGCTGAAGAAGGCCCAGAAGGCCAAGGACGAGGGCGTCTTCGGGGACGAGCCCGTCGAGCGGGACGCGGACGCCGAGGCGCCCGAGACCCACGACGCCGAGGCGTAGCCACCGTGGTCAGCCTCGACCAGCTGGTCGGCTTCGGGCTGGCCGCCTTCATCATCATCGTGATCCCCGGGCCGAGCGTGCTCTTCGCGATCGGCCGGGCGATCACCTACGGGCCGCGGGTCGCGCTGGCGACCGTCGCCGGCAACACCACCGGGCTGACCGTCGTGATGGGCCTGGTCGTCGGCGGCCTCGGCGCGGTCGTCGCCACCTCGGATGCCGTGTTCATGACGATCAAGCTGATCGGCGCCGCCTACCTGGTCTACCTCGGCATCCAGGCGTGGCGGCACCGCAAGCAGGTCGAGCTGGCCGCGTCCGGTGTGCGCGGACCCATGACGCCGTGGCGCGCCGCCCGGCAGGGCTTCGTCGTCGGGGTCACCAACCCGAAGGGCTTCATGATCTACGCGGCCCTGCTCCCGCCGTTCGTGGACCGCTCGGCCGGGGCGCCGCCCGCGACCCAGCAGATGCTGATGCTCGGCTGGATCGCGATCGTCATCGGGCTGGTCAGCGACTCGATCTGGGCGCTGGTGGCCGGGCGTGCCCGCGACTGGTTCGCGAGCTCCCCGAAGCGGGTCCAGCGGCTCGGCGCCGTCGGCGGTACGTCGATGATCGGCCTCGGCGTCGGTCTCGCCGTCACCGGCCAGCCCAGCAGCTGACCCGCTCGCCGCTGTCGGCGGCGTGTGACAGGTTGACCCCGTGGCCCAGCGTCCCGACGTCCCGCTCGCGATGGTCGAGCGGATCCGTGCCGTGCTCGAACCCCTGCCCGAGGTCCGCGAGGAGTCGGCCTGGGTCGGGCTGCGCTGGCGCGTCGGGGCGGCGACCATCGCCCACGTCTTCGGCGGCGAGGACCAGCTGTTCCGGGTGACCTTCCGCGCCGAGCCCGACGAGGTGATGGCGTTCGCCCACCTCGGCGACCCGTACTTCAAGACCGAGTGGGGCGGCAACGTCGTCGGGCTGCTGCTCGACGACGCCACCGACTGGGTCGAGGTCGGCGAGCTGTTCACCGAGTCCTACTGCCTGCAGGCGCCGGCGAAGCTGGTGGCGCTGGTCGATCGCCCCGGCTGACCCGTCAGTCGAAGAGCTGCTGGTAGTAGCGGATCGTCTGCTGCAGGGTGCCGAGGTCGGCGTACCACGTGGTGAGGTGGCCGCGGCACCGCGCGCGTGCGCGGACGGTGTCGTAGCCCAGGCACTCGGCGAGCGCCTCGGAGATCGTCTCGGTGTAGTCGATGGTGCCGTTGAGGTGGTGCACGTCGAAGCCGTTCGCGGCGTCGCCACGGACGTCGACGATGGTGAGCCCGCTCGTGCGCGGCGCCCGGACCGTGTCGCCGAGCGAGGGTGAGAGGCCGACCCCGAGCGCCACGCCCGCGACCAGGGTGGCCAGGGCGAGGACGAGGGCCCGCAACGGGCGGAGGGACGTGGTGGAGCGGAGCATGGCTGCCTCCCGAGGTGACGTGTGCCGGACCATCCGGCACCTCGCACGCTAGGAAGCGCGCCCGACAGCGGCCGGTGCGTCGGCGTACCGCCTGTGGAGAGCCCGACGCCGGGCCCTTCCTGTGGACGGATTCGGGCCCGTCGTGTGACGCGTGGGACGGCATGCGACGCTTCGTGTCACATCCACGTGCCCGCCGACGTCGAGCCAACGAACGCATCCGATCCACCTCAAGGAGCACCTCATGTCCTACGAAGTCGACTTCGTGAACGTCTCGACGACCGGACTGGAGTCCTCTCCGGTCGCGGAGGCGCTGGCCGGCCTGCGCGCCAACGAGGCGCGCTACTTCAAGAACAAGTACGACCACACCTTCACCACCGTGCCGGCGTCCGAGGCGCCGGAGCTGCTGGGGTGGATCGAGCGGATCCTCAAGGAGGAGCGCGACATCGTCATCGAGTCCACGCCGCTCGAGGTGGCCGACGTCGAGGTCGAGGGCATCAAGTGGCCCTACGTCATCTACGAATCGGGTCTCGTCGTCAACGTGCTCTACACGATCGAGGACGGTGGCAAGCGGGCCGTCGGCTTCAAGCTCTCCCAGGGCATGGACGTCCCGGCCGAGCTCGCCGAGAAGTTCAAGTTCGCCCGTCAGAAGTCCAAGCTCGCCGGCGAGATCCGCGGCACCTTCTTCGTGATCAAGGGCGAGTACTGACGCTGCTCAGTCGTCGGCCGGGTCCGGCTCGCGCTTCCCACGGCGCTTGGTACGCCGGACCCGCCGGCGCAGCTGCAGGATCCGGAGCGTGCCCGCGCAGACCGCGATGAGCAGCCCCGCCGCGACCGCGGCCAGCAGGGCCACCGCCAGCGGCGGGTGCCACGTCCAGCCGAGGAACCGTACGGCGACCGCGCGGGTGTTCTGCGCGATGAAGACGATCAGCAGGACCAGCAGCACGGCCAGGCCGACGACAGCGGTCCAGGTCTTGCTCGTCCACGAGCTGCGCAGCGGGTCGTGGGCGGGCAGGTCACGCTGCTCCGGTGTCCGATCGCTCATGGTGGGCTCCTCCCGATTCGGCCTGCTCGGCAGGCTAGCAGCGGGCGAGGTCAGGTCGTCCGCACCAACGCCGACACCCACGTCCGGCCGAGCCACGCGGCGAACTCGTCGTCGGTCCACCCTCGTTCGGCGACGAGCCGGTTCCACAGGTGCGCGTCGGTCATCGACCAGATCAGGTCACGGCACTGCTCCTCGCTGACGGCGAGCTGCCCGGTGGCGGCCGCTTCGGCTGCCATGACCGTCATCCCCACGAGGCGTTGGCGATCGATCTCGGCGAGCATCGCTGCGACGCGAGGATCTGATGCGGCGCCTCCTTGCAGCGCTTGCAGGAAGGGGCCGATCCGTCGCGCCGTCTCGGTGGACATCCGCGCGTGCATCATCAGCCGGCGCGCGAGGTCGGGCTCGTCGCGGATCGCCCGTATCTCGGGGCGCTCGTGGAAGACGACGTCCTCGTCGTCCCCGCCGACCGTGACGTCCCAGACGCGGTGCAACAGGTTGGGCTTGTTCTTGAAGCGAGCGTAGATCGTCTCCGCGGACACGCCCGCGGCCTGCGCGATGTCGGCGATGGTCGTGCGGCCGTAGCCCTGGGCGACGAACAGGTCGTGGGCCGCGGTCAGGACGGCGCGTTCGGTCGCGCGCGCCTGCGCCGTACGACGGGTCCCGTCGTACCGCCTCTTGACGGGCGCGCTCAATTCGGATACACCTGAACTGTATTCAACACAGTCCAACTGTATCGGAGATGAGTGGCATGGCGATCGACTGGTCCGGCGCGGCGCCCTCCTGGGATCGCCACCGCCACACGATCGAGGAGATGAAGGCGGAGGTCACCGAGCTCCTCCTGGCGGCCGTCAGGCCGCTGGAGGGCGCACAGGTCCTCGAGCTCGGCGGCGGCACCGGAGAGCTCGCCGCGCGGCTGGCCGACGAGGTCGGGCCGACCGGGCAGCTCACCGCCACCGACCTTGCTCCGGGGATGGTGGAGCTGCTGGACAAGCGGCTGGCTGCCTACCCGAACGTGACGGTCTCCCGCGCGGACGCCATGGATCTCGACCTGCCGGAGCGCTCCTTCGACGCGGTCGTCTTCCGCATGGGTCTCATGATGGCGCCCGACCCGGATCGCGCCCTGGCCGGCATCCACCGGGTGCTGCGCCCCGGCGGGGTGTTCGCCACCACCGTCTGGGGCACCCCGCAGGAGAACCCGTGGATGACGGCCGTCGGCATGGCTGCGGCCTTCAGCGGGCTGGTCGCGGGCGGGCCCCCCGTGGCTCCCGGTGGACCGTTCTCCCTCGGCGATCCGGACGACCTCGCGAGGCGGGTGGGTGCTGCGGGGTTCTCGGACGTCAGCGTGCGTCGTGTCCCCAAGACCCGGCACTACCGCGACGCAGCCCAGCACGTCGACGAGATCGGAACCCTGTCGCCCCAGCTGACGGCGGCCTTCGCCGCGGCCACGCCGGAGCAGCTCGCCGCTGTCGTCGAGGGGGTCACCGCGCTGACCGCCGAGTACGCCGCCGAGGGCGGTGGCACCGACGTGCCGGGCACCGCCCTGCTGTGCGTCGCTCGCCGGCCCGGCTGACCGGGCGGGCGCAGGGCCGGGCGTTTGCGCGGGGCCGCCAGGATGGACCCATGAACGACACCCGTCACGGCACGATGCCCACCGACCGCCCGGCGCGCTACGCCAAGCAGCTGGCGGGGCACTGGGCGCGCAAGGGCAGCGCCGACGTCGAGGACGGCGTCACCGTCATCCGCTTCGACAGCGGCCAGGTCGTCCGGCTGACGCCGGTCGATGGTGCGCTCGACGTCACCGTGGAGGTGCCCGCCGACGGCGACGCCGACCGCTCCGCGCAGGTCGTCGCCGAGCACCTCGAGCGGTTCGGGCAGCGCGACGAGCTGCACGTCACCTGGGACGACGCCTGACGGTCGGGGCGGCGGAGCGGCCGGCGTACTCACGCGTCTCGAGCGGCAGCCAGCCTCGCTCCCGCCCCGGCATGGGTCAGCAGCACGACGGCCGCGCAGATCAGCACCAGGTTCTTGAGGACGAACTCACCGTCCGCCGTCAGCAGCAGCGGGTCGTGGTGCTGGAACATGATGCTCGGGACCATCACGAACGTGAGGAACGTGCCGGCGAGGTGCGCGGCGAGCAGCGGCAGCACCACGCGCAGCGCGATACCGGTGATGACGCCGATGCCGAGGACGAGCTCGACGGCGCCGAGGGTCGGCACGACGACGTCCTTCGGCGCCCAGGGGAGCGTGCGGTGGACGAGGTCGGCGACGGGCGAGCGGCCCATCACCTTGAGCACGCCGAACCAGATGAAGACGATGCCGAGGATCGCCCGCATCGCCGGCAGGGCCAGCGGCCGCAGCAGCGCGTGGAGCGCCGCCTCGGCGGTCAGCAGCCGCTCGACGAGTCGTGCGGTCGACGGATCGGCGCGACGCTGCGCCGTCGGGTGGTGGATCACGTGAAGCCGCCTGTTGCGGGGTGGCTTCGTGCCGGTGGGCGCGCCAGTAGTGGCCATCGGGGACTCCTCGGGAGTAAGGGGTGTCGGACTGCTCGCTGGGAAGTGCTCGAGCGCGGGAAGGCCGGTGGACACGGCCTTTTCCTCGAAGTTAGGGACGCCGGCTTGGGCGAACCTTGGCGATGTGACGCCCCGCACAGGCGCCGGTCCAGACAGGTCGAAATGACGAGCGGCCCCACCCGGGTGGGGTGGGGCCGTCCGTTGTCGGTCGGGCAGGTCGTCGGTCGGTCAGTGGGCGCCGGCCGACGCGGAGGCGTTGCCGAAGCTGCAGCTCTGGCCGTCGACCGAGTAGCTCACCTCGAGCCCGGCGAACTGTTCGCCGAGGTCGCCGGTGGTGGTGATCTCGAGCTCGGCGTCGGACGTGCGGAGGACCGAGTCGGCCGGGATCGTGATCGTGTACGCCTCCTTCGTCATGTCCGTGGTGAACGGCATGTGCGTGAAGTCGCCGCACGGGGAGGTGCTCTTCCCGTCCTGACCGGTGGCAGTACCGCCCACCTGGATGGACCCCGAGGTGGCCGAGCCCTTGCCGATCCTCGTGCCGCCCGACGACTGGCCTCCGGGTGCCGGCTGGAGCTTCGCTCCGGCGGGCGTCGACGTCAGGGCGCTGCCGTCGTAGTCGACGGTCGCGTCGATCCCGTGGTCGGCCAGCGCCTTCTCCAGGCCTGCGGCGTCGGAGAGCTGGTGGATGGTGATGACGGTGTCGCCGTTGCTCGTATCGTCGACGGCGTACGCCGCCCCGGACCCGAGCGTGGCGGACAGGCCGATGATGCCGGCCGCGGCCGCGGCGACGCCGCCGCTCGCGAACGCCCAGCGCCGTCCGGTACGTCGCTTCGGCGCGACCGCCGTCTCCGCGGCGACCTGGCGCAGCTCGGTGAGCAGCGCTCGGTCGAAGGTGTCGAGGTCGTTGTTCATGTCATGCCTCCTGGACGAGCAGTGCCGCAGCCGCACGCTCGCCGTCGATCGTGGAGTGGTGGAAGTGCTGCTGGAGCCGGGCGCGGCTGCGGTGGAGCCGGACCCGCGCGGTCCCCGGCTTCATCCCCAGCTGCGCCGCCGCCTCCGTGACGGGTATCCCGTCGACGGCGACCAGCTCCATCAGCGCCCGGTCGCGTGCCGGCAGTGCCGCCGGGCCCGCGTAGAGCAGGCGGGAGTAGCGCTCCACCGCGATGCGATCCTCGATCGACGCTACGGCGTCGTCGTCGAGCAGGCGGCGGCCCTGGATCCGGCTCTCCGCACGCAGGCGACGGGCCTGCCGGCGTACCGACTCGGCGAGGGTGTTGCGGGCTATCCCGTACAGCCACGCGGCCGGCCGCCCCTTGTCCGGCCGGTACGTCGGCGCCGCGGCCATCGCCGCGAGGAAGGTGTCGGCCGTGAGGTCGGCGACCAGGTGCGGGTCGTCCACTCGGCGGGCGAAGAAGGTCTTCACGCCGGCGAGGTGCTGGCGGTAGAAGACCTCGAGGAGGTCCGGGTCGGTGCCGATCCCGGAGACCTCATGGTCCTGTATCTCGTTCACAGCCCTTCTTCGCCGATCACCCCCGAAGCGTTACACCGGCACCCAACCGGCCATGGGCGGGCGCGATGATGGGTGGCATGAACCGTCTCGCGTCGGCGACGAGCCCGTACCTGCTCCAGCACGCCGAGAACCCCGTGGACTGGTGGGAGTGGGGCGAGGAGGCGTTCGCGGAGGCGCGGGAGCGGAACGTCCCGCTGCTGCTGTCCGTCGGGTACGCCGCCTGCCACTGGTGCCACGTCATGGCTCACGAGTCGTTCGAGGACGAGGCGACGGCGGCGTACATGAACGAGCACTTCGTCAACGTCAAGGTCGACCGGGAGGAGCGGCCCGACGTCGACGCGATCTACATGCAGGCGACGCAGATCATGACCGGGCAGGGTGGGTGGCCGATGACGGTCGTGCTCGACCACGAGGGGGCGCCGTTCTTCGCGGGGACCTACTTCCCGGACCAGCCGCGGCACGGGTCGCCGTCGTTCATGCAGATCCTCGACGCGCTCGCGGACGCCTGGCGGACCAGGCGCGGCGACGTGCAGGCGGCGACCGAGCAGATCCGCGCGCACCTCACTCAGTCCGCGCAGCCGCCGGCCGCGCCGATCACGCAGCAGGTGCTGGACGCGGCGGTGGAGCGGCTCGCCGACGACTTCGACTCGATGGCCGGCGGGTTCGGGAACGCGCCCAAGTTCCCGCCGACGATGGTGCTGGAGCTCCTGCGTCGGTACGCCGGTCCGGACGCCTCGCGGGCCACGCACATGCTGGCCCGGACGACCGCCGCCATGGCCGGCAGCGGGATGTACGACCAGATCGGCGGCGGCTTCGCACGGTACGCCGTGGACCGTGCCTGGGTGGTGCCGCACTTCGAGAAGATGCTCTACGACAACGGGCAGCTGCTCGGTCTCTACGCCCGCCTCGGCACCGAGCAGGGCGACCGGATCGCGGGGGAGACCGCCGACTGGATGCTGCGCGAGCTGCGCACGGACGAGGGCGGGTTCGCGTCCGCGCTCGACGCCGACTCCGAGGGCGTGGAGGGCAAGTTCTACGCCTGGACCCCGGCCGAGCTGAAGGAGGCGCTCGGCGAGGCCAAGGGGGAGTGGGCGGCCCAGCTCTTCGGCGTGACCGAGGCAGGCACCTTCGAGCACGGCAGCTCCACCCTCCAGCTCCGCCACTTCCCGACCGACCCCACCGAGCAGCGCCACCTCCGCGAGGTGCGGGCGCGGCTGCTCGACGCCCGCGCCCAGCGGGTGCGCCCCGCCCGCGACGACAAGGTCGTGGCCGCCTGGAACGGCCTCGCGATCAGCGGTCTGTGCGACGCGGGTCGCCGCCTCCACCGCCCCGACCTCGTCGACGCTGCCGTCGCCGCAGCCGAGCTGCTGGTCCGCGTCCACCTCGTCGACGGCCGGCTGCTGCGGGTGTCCCGCGACGGCGTCGCCGGCAGCCACGCGGGCGTCCTCGAGGACTACGGCTGCGTGGCGTCCGGCTTCCTCGCCCTCGCCCAGGCCACCGCGGACCAGCGCTGGCTCGACCTCGCCACCGCGCTGCTCGACGAGGCGCTGAGCGGCTTCGCCGCCGGCGACGGCGGCTTCTACGACACCCACGCCGACGCCGAGCAGCTGCTCACCCGCCCCCGCGACCCGGGCGACAACGCCAGTCCCAGCGGGCTGTCGAGCCTCGTCCACGCGCTCGTCGAGGCCCACGCGCTCACCGGCACCGGCCGCTACCGGGACGCCGCCGAGGCCGCCCTCGCGAGCGTGGCGGCCCTGGCCGAGCGGGCGCCGCGGTTCACCGGCTGGAGCCTGGCCGCGGCGGCCACCCTCGCGTCCGGCGGGCCGATCGAGGTGGCGGTCGTCGGGGAGCCCGGCCCGGACCGCGACGCGCTCGAGGCCCGCGCGCTACGGATCCCCGGCGCCGTCGTCGTGGCTGCCCCGGAGCCCGCCGGCATCCCCCTCCTGGAGGGCCGTACGCCGGTCGACGGCCGCCCGGCGGCGTACGTCTGCCGGGGTTTCGTCTGCGAGCGCCCGGTCACGACGCCCGACGAGATCAACCCCTAGCGCGGGCCTCCCCGGCCTCGATCTCCTTCATCAGGTCGACGCAGTAGCGACCGAAGTCGATCTGGATCGTGTGCCGGGGCGAGGCGTAGTACTGCTCGAGGTGGGCGGCCTCGTCGGCGGCCATGATCTCGAGCTGCTCCTCGACACACGGCAGCACGTAGGACCCGGTCAGCAGCCGCGCGAGCAGCTTCGACTGCTGCTCGGCGAGGTTGACGATCGTGGGCGAGGACTGCGCCAGCCCCATGAAGTAGAGGTGGTCGACGCCCGGCTTGATCATCCGCTTGAACAACGGGTAGCGGTGGTCGGAGTCGGGGTGCAGGTCGGTCTCGGCCGTGTCGAAGAACGGGAACTCCATGGAGTAGCCGGTCGCGCAGATGACCACGTCGGCCTCGACCGACGACCCGTCGACGAGCTCGACGGACCGCCCCGACAGCCCACGGATCTCCGGCAGCATGTGGATGTCGCCGGAGCCCGCCTTGGTCAGGAAGTCGGCGCTGACCGACGGGTGGGCCGAGAGCGGCTCGTGGTCCGGCTCGGGCAGCCCGTAATTGCTCATCGACCCGACCAGCTCCCGGATCAGCTGCCGGCTGGCGGCGAGCGCCACGTCCTTGGGTACGTCGGGCGGCGCCATCACCTTGTCGGCCGCCTGCCCGTTCCGGTACTTCGGCAGCACCCAGACCCCGCGCCGCGCCGACACGTACAGCTTCTTGGCCATCCACGGCGAGGACAGCTCGGAGGCGATGTCCATCGCCGAGTTGCCCATCCCGACCACGACCACGGTCTTCCCGCGGATCTCGACCGGCTCGAACGGGTTCACGTAGTGGTGGCTGTGCAGCACCTCACCGTCGAAGGGATCCGATGCCCAGTCCGGCAGCCGCGGCTTCCAGTGGTGCCCGTTCGCGACGACGAGGTCGGTGTAGTCGCGCGTCTCGCCGGTCGACAGCTCCACCCGCCAGCCACCGTCGACCCGCGACGCCCGCTCCACGCCGACCCCGAACTCGATCCGGTCCCGCAGGCCGAAGTGCTCGGTGTAGTCGCGGAAGTACTGGTGGATCAGGGTGTGGTGCGGGAAGTCGGGGTAGTCCTCCGGGGCCGGGAAGTCCTCGAACTGCAGCCGGGTCGTCGAGGTGTCGATGTGCAGCGACTCGTAGACCGCGGACCGGCCGTTGGGGTTGGCGAAGTACCAGTTGCCGCCCACGTCGTCGGACAGCTCGAACTGGTCGTAGTCGATGCCGTGGTCCTTCAGCCGCTTCGCGGTGGTGATGCCCGAGCAGCCGGCGCCGATCAGGCAGACCCGGGCAGGTGGGGAGGTCACGAGCGGTCCAGGCAGTCGAAGGCGGTCCGGAGGTACGCGTCGGTGCGCGCGGACCTGGTGTAGTGGTTCACCATCTTGTTCATCGCGTAGGCGAACGTGGTCCGCCGGTCGAGGTCGTTG
>DATFHM010000105.1:0-9205 GCA_035248385.1 Nocardioides sp.
CGCCTGCGCGCGACCGGACCCTGATCTCTCAGGGACTGACGGCCGTCGCCCACGGGCGGTCGGCGTTCGGAGAGAGCGCCGTCGTGGTCTGCGGACGTGCGAATTCCCACCCATACGGGTCGGTTCCCGCCAGCGTAGTCGTCCGGGTCCCACCCGCACCAATCCGGACCACTTGTCTCGGGTGGCCCTGGGGAGGGTGTGTCGTGTCCACAGGCGGCGGGTACGCCCGCGGCCCGATGTCGCCCGCCCGGACCATCGTGGAGCCATGGTCCACCGCGCTCTCCTGCTGCTCGTCGCCCTGCCTCTCCTCCTGGTCTCCCCCGCCGTCACCCCCGTGCCCGCGGGCGAGGGCACGTGGCCCCTTCCCGCCCCGCACGAGGTGGTGCACGGGTTCGACCCGCCCGACTCGGCGTACGGCGCGGGCCACCGGGGTGTCGACCTCGCCGGCACGCCCGGTGCGGCGGTGCGCACGGCACTCGCGGGCACGGTGACCTTCGCCGGCCTGCTGGCGGGCCGGGGCGTGGTGGTGGTCGACCACGGGGCGACCCGGACGACGTACGAGCCGGTCGCGGCCACGGTGCACCTCGGCGACCGGGTCGCGGCCGGCGCCGTCGTCGGACGGCTCACCACCACCCAGTCGCACTGCTTCCCGCGGGCCTGCCTGCACTGGGGACTGATCCGCAACAGCGACGACGCCTACCTCGACCCGCTCACGCTCGTCGGGACGGCCCCGATCCGGTTGCTCCCGCTGTGGCGCGACCTGCCGTGGGGGCTGCCGCTCACCGCTCTCCTGGCTCAGGCGCGGGGGTGAGCCTGCTGGTAGGCGCGCCGGAGCCGGTCGGTGGTGACGTGGGTGTAGCGCTGGGTGGTGGCCAGCGAGGCGTGACCCAGGAGCTCCTGGACCGACCGCAGGTCGGCGCCGCCCTCGAGCAGGTGGGTGGCAGCGGTGTGGCGCAGCCCGTGCGGGCCGATGTCGGGAGCGCCCGGGACGTCCGCGATCCGGCGGTGCACCATCGTCCGCACGGCACGCTGGTCGATCCGGCCACCTCGGCTGCCCAGGAAGAGCGCCGGTCCTGACCCCGGGCGAGCCAGCTGCGGGCGGCCGCGCACCAGCCAGGCGTCGAGGGCCGCGACCGCGGGCGTGCCGAAGGGCGCGCTGCGCTCCTTGTTCCCCTTGCCGAGAACGCGGATGAGGTTCCGGTCGCGGTCGACGTCGTCGACGTCGAGCCCGACCAGCTCGCCGACCCGGATGCCGGTCGCGTAGAGCAGCTCCAGCATCGCCACGTCGCGGAGCCCGGTCGGGCTGCCGTCGTCGGCATGCTCGGCCGCGGCCGCGATGAGGTCGGCCGCCTCGTCGGCCCGCAGCACGTTGGGCAGGGTGCGCAGCGCCTTGGGCGACCCGAGCGAGGAACCCACGTCGGTGGGGGTCCGGCCGGTCCGGGCGAGCCAGGCGGTGAAGACCCGGGCTGCCGTCGCCCGGCGGGCGATCGTCGTGCGGGCCAGGCCCATGGTCTGCTGCTTGGCGAGCCAGCTGCGCAGCGTCCGCAGGTCCAGGTCGGCCACGTCCTCGATGCTCGCCCGGTGGGCGTGCTCGAGGAGCGAGGCGATGTCGGCGGCGTACGCGACGACGGTGCGCTCGGCCAGGTTCCGCTCCCCGCGGAGGTGCCGCTCGTAGTCGCCGATGACCCGGGCGAGCGGGTCAGGCAGGACGGGGAACCCGTCGTCCGCCTCATCGACCACAGCAGTCACACCAGCATCGTAGGTCCGTACGAGGCACTCCGCGGTCAGCGTCGGGCCGACTCGGCGAGTCTCCAGCCACCTGCGTCGCGCTCGACGTGCCCCGACTCCTCCAGCGTCGGCAGGGCGGCGAGCACGTCGGCCAACGCCACGCAGGCGAGCCGGGCGATGGACTCGGCGGCGACCGCGCGGTAGACCGGCACCGCGTCGAGGATCTGCCGGTCGCGCAGCTCGAGCAGGTCGCGCTCCTGGTCCGGCCCGCGGGGGAACTCGGTCAGGTTGCTGCCCATCTCCCCCACCAGCTCCAGCACGTCGGCCGCACAGGTGACCAGGGCGGCGCCACCGGAGCGCAGCTGGTGGTGGACGCCGAGCGACGCGACGCTGGTGACCGGGCCGGGGACGCCCATCGTCACGCGCTGCAGGCGTTGCGCCCAGTTCATGGTGTTGAGCGCTCCGCTGCGCGCCGCGGCCTCGACCACGATGGTGCCGCGCGAGAGGGCGGCGATCAGCCGGTTGCGGGCCAGGAACCGGATCCGCTGGGGCGCGCCGCCCATCGGCACCTCGGACACGACGGCGTGGTCGGCCCTCAGCTGGCGCAGCATCTCGGCGTGCCGGACGGGGTAGTCGCGGTCGACGCCGCACGCCAGCACCGCGACGGTGGGAGCGCCGACGGAGGCGGCGCCTCGGTGGGCGGCGTAGTCGATGCCGATCGCGGCGCCGGAGATGGTGGTCCAGCCCGCGCGTCCGATGCCGGAGGTGATGTCGACCGCGATCTGCTCGCCGTAGGCGGTGGAGTCGCGGGAACCGACCACGGCGACCGAGGCCGACAGCTCGTCGAGACGCAATGGGCCGGCGACCCACAACCCGATCGGCACACCTCCCCGCAGCTGCACGGGCTCGGCGTCGGCGAGGTCGTCGAGCTGGGACGGCCACTCGTCGTCGCCCGGGACGACGAAGCGGATGCCCCGCTCGGCGGCTCGCTCCAGCTCCGCGGCGCCGTCGGCCCCGGCCAGCCGCGCTCGGGCCGCCTCGAACTGCGGGTAGCGCTCCTGGTCGGCGATGCCCTCGACCAGCAGCTCTGCGCCGGCGTCCTCCATCAGTCGCAGGGAGCGCCAGTCACCGGGCTCGAGGATCAGGCTCAAGGTGGCGCGTGCCACCCGCTCGGCGTCGGACGCGCTCACCCGACGCCCTCCATCTCGGCGGCGGGCACCCGGTGCAGGATCCGCGAGGGCAGCGGCTTGCCCAGCCGCAGCCGCATCGCGACGTCGACCTCAGCGGTCCCGGGGCGGATGTCGCGCCCCTCGTGCACCGAGGTCAGGTCCGCGACGGTCCACGCCAGGCGCAGCACGCGGACGCCGCCGCGGGCACTCAGCGTCCCGCCGTAGGTCGCCGCGTCGACCACCTTCTGTGCAGCCGGAGTCACGGCCCAGTCGTCCTTCAGTCGCGGACCGGGGATCTGGCTGTTCAGCCTCCACCCGAGCCCGGCGAAGCGGTCGTGCTGGCGGCGGCGGACCTGTGCGATGCGGGCCGCGACCTCAGCCGAGGTCTCGACGGGGTGGAACGGGTCGTCGGGCATCCGCGTCTGCGGACGCAGGTGGCGCACGATGTCGAAGCGGTCGACGATCGGCCCGGAGAACTTGCGCTGGTAGGTGCGGCGCAGCGCCACGTCGCAGGTGCACTTGTTGTGCTCGCGCGTGCTGGACCAGTCGCCGCAGGGGCATGGGTTCGCGGCGATGACGAGCAGGCACCGCGCCGGCAGCGTGACCGACTCCTCCCGCCGGGCGACCGTGATCTCGCCGGTCTCCAGCGGCTGCCGCAGCGCGTCGATGACGTCGGCTCGGAACAGGGGGAACTCGTCGAGGAAGATCACCCCTCCGTGGCACTTGGACAGCTCCCCGGGCTGCACGCTGCCGTTGCCGCCCCCGATCAGGCTGGCCTTGCTCGCGTCGTGGTGCGGCGCGGAGTACGGCGGGCGGGTGATCAGCCCTTCGGCCGGATCCAGGGTCCCGGCCAGCGAGTGGATCGCGGTGAGCTCCAGGGACTCCTCCGCCAGCAGGTCCGGCAGGATCGTCGGCAGCCGCTCGACCAGGCTGGTCTTCCCGACCCCCTTCGGGCCGTCGAGCATCAGTGGGTGGCCGCCCGCGGCCGCGACCTCCAGGGCGTACTTCTCCTCGTCCATGCCGGACAGGTCGGCGAGGTCGAGCTCGTCGAGGCGCGTGTCACCGCGCCACGCGAGGAGGTGGGCGCCCGACGCGCCCGCCACCGGCGGCGCGACCGGGATCGGCTTGCCGGCGAGCACTGCGACGACCTGTGCGAGGGACCGGACGCCGACCACGGTCATGCCGGGCACCATCGCGGCCTCCCGGGCCTGCGGCTCGGGCACGACCACCCGGCGGATGCCGCGCTCGGCCGCGGCCATCACCATCGGCAGCACCCCCGACGCCGGCCGGAGACCGCCGGACAGCGTCAGCTCGCCGATGAAGGCGGTGCCGAGCAACCCGTCTCCGTCGACCTGCCCCGAGGCCGCCAGCACCGCGATGGCGATGGCCAGGTCGACGTGGGTGCCGGCCTTGGGCAGGTCCGCGGGTGAGAGCAGGATCGTGGTGCGGTAGCTGGCGGGCCAGTCGAGGCCCGAGTTGAGGATCGCCATCCGTGCCCGCTCGGGCCCCTCCCGCAGCGACGCCTCGGCCCGCCCGACGAGGGTGATGCCGGCCTGCCCGGAGGAGACGTCCACCTCCACGTCGACCAGGTGGCCCAGCGCGCCGCGCAGCGTCACGGTGTGGGCCGTGGCGGTGGACATCAGAGGAGCCCGCGGACGTGGTCGACCTGGGCGGGACCGCGCCGCGGTCGCAGCACCGCGACGAGGTCGATCCGGATCCCGTCGGGCCGGATGCCGCGGTCGCGCGCCCACCGCTCGCCGAGCCGCTTGAGCCGGGCCAGCTTGGCGTCGGTCACGGCCTCGTGGGGCGTGCCCGCGATCGTGCTGCTGCGCGTCTTGACCTCGCAGATGACCAGCGTGCTGCCGTCACGGCAGACCAGGTCGACCTCTCCGATCTCACAGCGCCAGTTGCGCTCCAGCACCGCGTAGCCGAGCCCGTGCAGGTAGCGCGCGGCCACCTCCTCGCCGTACTCCCCCAGCGCCTTGCGCGACGCTGCGGTCGCCCCGTGCGGTTGCGATGTCACTGCCATGTCCGTCATGACCCACCTCCTGCGGACCACCCTGGTCAGGGGTGCCGACAGCGGTGGGCGATGAGGCGACGGCCTGTGGAGACGCGCCGTCATCCACAGCCGCCGACCCGGTAGGAGGCTCGGGATGGGACAGGTGTGACCGGTGGGGTCAGCCGACCAGCTTGGGCTTCCCGCAGCTCGGGTTGGAGCCGAACACGTCCGCCCCACCCACGCTCAGCCCGAGGAGCCCCTCCACCGGCTGCAGCAGCGTCGAGTTGACCCCGGAGATGACGGGGTTGAGGACGCTGCTGGTCAGGTTGGAGACGAGGCTGTTCAGGATCGTGGTGAACTGGCTGAGGTCGGCGTCGACGTAGACCAGGCCCAGCAGCGCCTTCACCTTGATGTGCAGGTTGCTCGAGTCCACGGTGACCGTGTTGTTCGTCAGCCCGAGCGAGCCCGAGCCGGTGTCGATCGGCGTCGCGAAGGTGGTCGGGGTGTTCGGCACCCGGAACTGCGCGGTCTTGCCTGCCGACGGGTCGCTCGTGCTGACCGAGATCGTGAGCGAGCCGCTGACCTGCACGCTGGCGATGCTGCTCAACAGACCCAGCAGGCTGCTGTTGGCGGTGTTGCCGCTGATGGTCACGGTCTGGCTGATGCCGGCGCCGACCAGCGCGCTCTTCACGTTGACGTCCTCGCCGCTGGGGCTGGCGGCCGTCAACGCTCCGCAGGTGATGCCGGTCAGGGTGCCGGTCGCCTTCGCCGCGTTGACGGTGACGCTCGTGGTCGCGTTCGAGACGGTCAGGCCCAGCAGCGACGGCGGGGTCAGCGTGCCGGTCACCGAGAGGCCCAGCTGGGCGGTGGAGGCGGTCCGGCCGCCGTTGACCACGTCGCAGACGTACGGCGTAGCGGGGTTGATCAGGTTCAGCGTCGTGGTCGCGGTGGCCAGGCCGAGGTTGGCCGACAGCCCGGGGATGGAGATGGCGCTGGAGCCGTTCGCGACCTGGACGGTCCCCTGCAGCAGGTTCAGGACGTTCACCGACGCGGTCTCGGCCGCGCCCGAGCCGGAGGTCGCGCTGACCAGGCTGCCGAGGGTGATGTTGTGCGCGAGCGTGATGCTGGCGGCGATCGTGTTCAGGATCGTCGCGGCCGCGGTGTTGCCGTTCTGCTGCAGCACCTGCGCGGTGGCCAGGTAGAGCTGGCCGAGGCTGACGCTGGTGGTCAGCAGCTGGTCGACGGTGCCGACGCCGAGCTGGACGGCCAGCTGCTGCAGCGTGACGTTCGCGTTCGCGAGGCCCTGGTAGCTGACCGCGTCGAGGTTGAGCGACCCGCCGAGGGCCTTGTTGACCACGGCGTTGAGGATGACGGAGTTCGCGCTGTTGATGCGGGCGGCGTACGAGCCGATCGAGAAGCAGGCCTCGTTGGACGCCGTGCCGTAGGCGGTGCGCTGGGCGTTGCCGGACGTGGTGCCGGTGATCCCGCCGAAGGCGAAGCCGACGCTGGTCTGGGCGTCGACCTTCACGGCGGTCGGGACACCGGTGGTGACCGCGGTGAAGTGCGGCGTCGACGCGGCGTTCCAGGTGCCGAGGGTGACGGTGAGGACGGGCAGGTGGTTGCCGTAGCCGATCACGCTCTGGTTGCGGGCCTCGCTCTTCGCGGCGAGACCCGCCATCAGCGGGTTCAGCGTCGCGTAGCTGCGCCCGTTCAGCTCGCGCGAGAGGTCCATGGCCACCACGTCGGCGAGCGACTGCATGTCGGCCCGGCCGACGCGCTGCTGCCCGATGTCGACCGTGAACGCGGCCGCACCGAGGACGAGGACCATCATCAGGCCGACCAGCACGGCGACCGCGCCGCGCTCGTCACGACGGCACGACCGACGCAGCCGGTCGCCGATGCGACGCACCTCAGTTCTCCCGTGCCGTCGCCGCGTAGGACAAGGTCGACGGCATCACCATGTTGACGAAGGGCAGGGACAGCATCGGGTGCGCCCGGTAGGGGTAGCTGACCGTCAGCGTCGAGCAGGTGTGGGTCGTGTCGTTCGAGCAGGGCGCCTCGGTGTACGTGCAGGTGACGTTCGCGGAGCCGCAGGCCAGCGCGACGCCGCCGACCTTGAGCGCACCCAGCGCGCTGCTGGCCGCGTTCTTGGCGTCGGTGCCGCGAGCGGTCGAGGACGCGCCGGACGACAGGGCGCCGGCACGGGCACCCTCGGTGGCGGCCTGGCTCATGGTCTGGCGGAACGAGAGCATCATGCCGAAGGCGATGATGCCGAAGATGATGAGCAGCAGGAACGGTACGACGAGCGCGAACTCGACCGCCGACGCGCCGCGGTCGTCCATGCGGCGACGTAGCGACGCACACCTCGATCGCGCCATGGCCATCCCCCGCTCCTTCTGCTCCCCGCGCCCCCTACCCAAAGCGCACTGGGGGGATCGTAGATCCGCCGACAGGCGCCGGGTAACGGTCTGCGGCACATTTCAGACGGTCGGGCCGAAGGTCCTAGTCCGAACGGGCTAGGGACCCGACGGTTCAGCCGATCAGTCGCGGCCTGCTGCAGGTCGGAGTGGGTACGCCGAACAGGTCAGCGCCCGCGAAGCGGATGCCGAGCAGCTGCGCGACCGGCGTCAGCGCGTTGTTCAGGTTGCCCACGACCTCGGTCAGCGAGGTGCCGATGACGCTGGCAGCCGCGGCGGTGGTGATCGAGCTGAGGTCGAGCTGCGACACGTCCACGGCTGCCGTGACGGTGACACCGGCGACCTTCGCCGTCAGAGTCGCGGTGCTGTTCGCCAGGTCGACCGACACGTTCGGCGTGGCCAGGCCGAGGTAGGACGACGAGGACCCCGGGCTGGGCTGGGGGTCGTTGTAGTTGTGCGGGGGCACGTCGTAGAGCGTGTCCTGGGTGCCGCCCTGCGCGGCCGTCTCGACGTAGGACGAGGCCTTCATCTGGAGGTGCAGCTGGACCTGGAGGTTCGCGGCGTTCTTGAGGATCGCCGGCACGAGCGCGGCCGGCACGATGCCGGTGGCGCTGATCGTGCCGTTGAGCTGGAACGGCAGGCTGACCTGCAGCTTGGTGAACCGGGTGCTGACCCTGACCCGGGTCTCGGTGAGGCTCGTGGAGCAGGTGGTCCCGGTCAGCGTGCCGGTGGCACCGCCGAGCTCGGCGTCGACCGCGATCGAGGCCTGCTTGGTCGTGAGGTCCGCCGCGTTGCTGTCCGACAGCCCGGCCACGCTGTTCGGGAGGTTGAAGCCGATGGCGGTGATCAGCTGCATCTGACCGGTCGTCGCCGTCGCGGTGCCGGGCAGACCGCAGCCCTGCTTCGGCGCCTCGATGACGGTGAGCGCGATGTCGCCGTTGGAGGCGTGCGGGGCGCTCCAGGCGACCCCGGTGTGCAGCAGGTTGTTGTGGTCGGCGATGTTCGCGATCAGCGCCGCGCCCAGGGCGGCCCCGCCGAGCAGGTCGACCGCGTTGATCGCCGCACCGGCTCCCTGTCCGGTCCCGACGCTGAGGATGTTGCCGATGTTCGCGACGACGGTCGCGTTGACCTTGGCCGCGATCTGGCCCATCACCGCACCGGCGCTGGTGTCGCCCTTGGCGTTGAGCACCTGGGCGCTGGCGGAGAAGAGGTTCTTGACCGACACGTTGCCCTGCTGGACCAGCGCCTCGGGCGTCCCGACGCCCATCTGGGCGGCGAGCGCGTCCAGGCCGATGCTCGAGTTGATCAGGCCCATGTAGCCGACCGAGGTCATGCTGATGCCGAGCGCGCTGCTGCTGCCGAGCATGCTCTCGAAGACGCCCGCGATCGCGCTGTCCCCGGTCCGCAGGGCGGCCGCGAAGGAGCCGAGCCGGAAGCAGGCGTTGGAGGACGTGTTCGCGACGGCGGCGCGGCTCGTCGACCCGCCGTGCGAGCCGATGATGCCGGCGAAGGCGAAGGAGACGTTGGTCCCCACGCTCACCCGTACGGCGGTCGGCGACCCGCTCGCCATGAGGACGAACTGCCCGCTGGACGAGGTCGAGCCGAGCTGGACCGTCGCTGTCGGGCGCGTCCCGACCGTGGTGGTGTTGCGGGCGATGGACGAGACGGCGTCGGCGTTCACGACCGGCTGGAGCTGCGCGACGCTGCGGCCGTCGAGGTCGCGGACCAGGTCGAGCGCGACGACGTCGGCGAGGCTCTGCATGTCGGTGCGGGCGACGCGGAGCGTGCCGATGTCCATGACCGTCGCTGCGACGGCCATGACGATCACCAGTCCGAACGCCGCCACGACCGCGACGGCGCCGCGTTCCTCCTTGGGCACCCAAGTCCTCCCT
>DATFHM010000106.1:0-5037 GCA_035248385.1 Nocardioides sp.
GCACGCGGAAGGCGATCTCGGAAGCGAGCGACACCTCACCCGGCGCCTCGCTGGCCACCACCAGGTGACCGGTCTTGCGCACCGACTCGAACACTGGGTCGAGGTCCAACGGCGACAGCGTGCGCAGGTCGATGACCTCGACGCTCTTGCCCTCCTGCGCAGCGGCCTCGGCCGAGGCGAGACAGGTCTTCACCATCGGGCCGTAGGAGAGCAGGGTGATGTCGGAGCCGGCGCGGATCAGCCGCGACGTGAACAGCGGGTCGGGCGTCGCGCTCTCGTCGACCTCCGCCTTGTCCGCGTGGTACTGCCGCTTCGGCTCGAGGAAGATCACCGGGTCGTCGTGCTTGATCGCCTGCTGGATCATCCAGTAGCCGTCGACCGGGTTCGAGCACGCGACGACCTTGAGGCCGGGAGTGTGCGCGAACTGGGCCTCGGGCGACTCGCTGTGGTGCTCGACCGCACCGATGCCGCCACCGAACGGGATCCGGATCACCATCGGCATCGGCACCTTGCCCCGGCTGCGGAAGTGCAGCTTCGCTACCTGGCTGACGATCTGGTCGTACGCCGGGTACACGAACCCGTCGAACTGGATCTCCACCACCGGCCGGTAGCCGCGCATGGCCAGGCCGACGGCGGTGCCGAGGATGCCGGACTCCGCGAGCGGGGTGTCCATGACCCGGTCGTCGCCGAAGTCCTTCTGCAGGCCGTCGGTCACGCGGAAGACGCCACCGAGCCGGCCGACGTCCTCGCCCATCACCAGGACCTTGGGGTCGTCCTCCATGGCACGGCGCAGGCCGGCGTTGAGGGCCTTGGCGAGCGTCATCGTCGTGGCGGTCATGCGCGGGCCTCCTCGTCGGTGAAGGAGCCGAGGTACGCCGTGACCTCGTCGCGCTGCGCGAGCAGCTCGGCCGTGGGCTCGGCGTACACGCCGTCGAAGATCGCGGCGGGTGTCGGGTCCGGCAGCGCCTTGCACTCGCGGCGCATCCGGTCGCCGAGCGCGTCGGCCTCGACGGCGAGCTCGGCGAAGAAGTCGTCGTCGACGGCCCCGTTGCGCCGCAGGTAGGCCTCGACCCGGGCCAGGGGATCCTTCAGCTTCCACCGCTCGACGTCGTCGAGCAGCCGGTAGCGGGTCGGGTCGTCGGTGGTCGTGTGCGCGCCCATCCGGTAGGTGTAGGCCTCGATCAGCATCGGGCCCTGGCCCTCGCGGGCCCGCTGCAGGGCGGCCTTCGTGACGGCGTACGTCGCCAGCACGTCGTTGCCGTCGACCCGGATGCCGGGGAAGCCGAACCCGTCGGCGCGACGGGCGAGCGGGATCCGGGAGACCTTGTCGATCGGCTCGGAGATCGCCCACTGGTTGTTCTGGCAGAAGAACACGACGGGCGCGTTGGCCCAGCCGGAGAACACGAACGCCTCGTTGACGTCGCCCTGGGAGGACGCTCCGTCGCCGAAGTGCGCGAGGACGGCGGTGTCGCGGGTGTCGTCGCCGGTGCCGACGAGCCCGTCGCGCTGCAGGCCCATCGCGTAGCCGGTCGCGTGCAGGGTCTGCGCGCCGATCACGATCGTGTAGAGGCTGAACCGCTTCTCGTGCGGGTCCCAGGCGCCGTAGTCGACGCCGCGGAACAGGCCGAGCAGGTCGACCGGGTCGATCCCGCGCACCCACGCGACGCCGTGCTCGCGGTAGGTGGGGAAGACGTAGTCCTGCGGGGCGAGGGCGTGGGCCGCACCGACCTGCGCGGCCTCCTGGCCGAGCAGCTGGGCCCACAGCCCGAGCTCGCCGTGCCGCTGCAGCGCGGTGGCCTCGGTGTCGAGCCGGCGCACCAGGTACATGTCCCGGTAGAAGGTGCGCAGCTGGTCGGCGTCGAAGTCGACGTGGAAGTCGGGGTGCTCGACGCGCTCCCCCTCGGGGGTCAGGAGCTGGACCAGGCCCTGGTCCGGCTCACTCGCGACCGGCGGGCCGAAGACCGCGTCGATCATCTCTCGGTCGAGGGCGTAGTGATCCTGCATGCGCACCGTTCCTGGGTTTGCGGCGCGAGCGGGGTCACCGCAGCACCGACGGGTGGACCGACGTGGACCGGTCGCGCGCGGGGGTGGTGCGTGTGACGTGGAGCACGCCATGGGGGTGGGACCAACCTACAACCCGGGCGCGGGCGGTGGGGGCGAGATCGCCGGTGTCAGTCCACCTCGGCGCGACGACCGAGCGGGACCAGAGAGATGAGCAGCGCGGCGATCGCGACGGGCAGCGCCACGACCGCGAACCCGCGCGCGTAGGGGCCGAGGCTGTCGAGCACGACCTGCAGGATCAGGTGCACCAGGTCGGTGTCGCCGACGCCGGAGTGCGTGGCGGCGTACGACGTCATCGGCGCGCGCGCCGCCATCACCACGACCGCCCCGACCGCGACCGCCAGGGCCGCCCCGGAGACGGCGCGCAGCCGCCCGCGCCAGCCCGGGGCGATCGCGATGGCCGCGAGGACGATCAGCCCCCACAGCCAGGGTCCGTACGCCGCCAGGCCGGTCACCAGGTGGTAGCGGCCGCGCTGCTGGGCGAGCCGGGCGTCGCTGGCGACCGGGATCTGCAGCCGGACGTCGACGAGCGTCTGCACCGGCAGGCCCTTCTCCTGCAGCTGGCCGAACATCTCGTGCAGCATCGGGGTGGCGTCGACGTACACGAAGCCCGAGGGGTCGCCGTGACCGTCCATGATCGCCAGGAACTGCCGGTGCACCTGGCGGTTCGCGCTGCGCCAGTACGCCGGGAAGCCGGGCTGGTTGACCACGGCGACGGCCGTGGAGCGGACCAGGTCACCGAGCGAGGACGGCATCCCGACCGGGAGCCGCTGGGCGAGCTGCTCGGCCGCCGCGGTGCCGAGCGCCTGCCCGAACTGCTGGCGCAGCGCCGGGTCGGAGGCGAGCGGTGCCACCGTGGCGACGTACGCATCGGTGTGCTCGACCTTGGTCGCCGTCCACCGTCCGGTGATCACGAGCGGGGCGAGCACGGTCGCCAGGAGCAGGCCGAGAGCGGCCGCGAGGATGCGCATCGGCCGTCAGCTGTCCGACGACTCGTCGGACACCTTCCAGTGCCCCTTCTCCTTGACCAGGGTGACGGTCAGGTGCTCGGTCTTCGACTTCTGGCCGTCGAGGACCTCGTCGACGTACTTCTGGTTGCTGCCGGAGTAGGACTCCGCGAGGTCGAGCTTGACCGTCGCGGTGTTGCCGTCGACCTTCGTGCTGGTCGCCTTCACCGAGTAGTGCGTGTCGCGCTGCAGGCTCTCGTAGGACGCGCCGAACTCGGACTGGTACTGGCCCTTGGTGTTCGCGAGGTCCTGCGCCTCCTTCTTGCCGTAGGCCTTGCAGTCGCTGACGTCCGCCTCGTCGAGGGAGTCCTTCTGGTGCGCCTTGGACTGCAGCTGGCACGCCTTGGTGTAGTTGTCGTCCAGGAAGGCGTTCACGTAGTCCTTCGCGACGTCGTCGGGGCCGTTGCCGCCGAGGACCGCGATGAGGACGCCGCTGACCGCACCGATCAGGACGAGCACGCCGACCACGGCGCCGACGATGATCAGCACCCTCTTGTTGTGGCTCTGCGTGGGCGGCGGGATGACCGCTGCGCCGTAGGGAGGCTGGGCGGGCGGGGGGCCGAGCGGGGCCTGCAGGGGCGCGGCCGGCTGGGCGTGCTCGGTCCACTGCGCGCCGTCCCACCACCGCTGACCGCCCTGTCCGTCGGGATACCACCCCGGGGGAGCCGAGGGCTGGTTCGGGTCCGACATCACAGGCCTCCTCGATCGGTCGTGAGGCCGCATCATTGCACGAGGGCGCGCAGGTCCGGCCCGGCCGAGTCCTGACAGACTCACGCCCGTGCCCGCCGTTCCGCCGCCCCGCTCCACCGGCCGCTACCGCGTGGCCCTGGTCTGCCTCGGCAACATCTGCCGCTCCCCCGTGGCCGACGTGGTGCTGTCCGCGCGGGTCCGCGAGGCGGGTCTGGCCGACGTCGTCGAGGTGGTGAGCGCCGGCACCGGCGACTGGCACGCGGGCGAGCCGATGGACCGCCGGTCGGCGGCGACCCTGACCGGAGCGGGGTACGACGCCTCGCGGCACCGCGCCCAGCAGGTCGCCACCACCTGGTTCGACACCTGCGACCTGGTGCTGGCCATGGACCGGAGCAACCTGGCCGACCTGCGCGCGCTCGCCGGCGCGGCGGCCGACCCGGAGCGCCTCCGGCTGTTCCGCGACTTCGACCCCGCCGACCCGGGCGCCGAGGTCCCCGACCCCTACTACGGCGGGGCGAGCGGGTTCGACGACGTGCTGGCCATGGTGGAGCGGACGGCCGACGCGCTGCTCGACGCCATCACCGACGCACTGGACTGACCCGGCCGCCGAGGCCGGTCGCTCAGGCGTCGAAGTCGGGCGCCCGCACGAGCCGCAGCAGCTCGTAGGCCCGCTCGCGGTCGTCCTCCTCGAGCGCGCCGAGACCGAAGTCGATCTCCATCAGCGCGGCCGTGGACCGCTTGAGGACGCGCTTGCCCTCGGGGGTGAGCGAGGCGAGGACCCGGCGGCGGTCGGCCTCGTCGACGTCGCGGCGGACCAGCCCCTGCTCGACCAGCCGGTCGATCGCGTTCGTGACCGACGTGGGGTGCACCATCAGCCGCTCGCCGATCCGGCTCAGCGCGAGCTGGCCGGTCCGGCTGAAGGAGAGCAGCACGAGGACCTCGTACCGCGCGAAGGTGATGCCGAAGGGCCGCAGCACCCGGTCGAACTCGGCGATGAGCAGCTGCTGGACCCGCATGATCGAGGTGGCCAGGCGCATGCCGGAGGCGTCGCCGATGCGCTCGGACCACACCGCGCCGGCGCGCTCGATGGGGTCGAACGGGAGGGGCTGCCGCTCGGTCATGGGCGGAGCCTACCGAGGAACGCGTCACGTTGAAATTACTTGGACGCCCTAGTAATAATAGTAGGAAGTCCTACTGATTCAGGAGCCGAGCTTGTCCGAGCACCGCCTGCACGAGCCCACCCACCCGGTCCGCCTGGTGTCCGCGTCGAGCCTCTTCG
>DATFHM010000107.1:0-16881 GCA_035248385.1 Nocardioides sp.
CCTGGTCCGCCTGCAGCGGACCGGGGCCCGCATCGTCGAGATCCCGGTGAGCTGGGTCGACGTGCCCGGCTCCACGTTCGTGCCGCTCCGGCACGGCGCCCGTTCCTTCCTCGACCTCGCAGCGATCGCCTGGCGCACCCGCGCGATCGCAGCAACCCCCCTGCGCGGGGTCGAGGAAGCCATCCCCGGCAGGGTCACGTCGAGGACCTCACGGCGGCGGAACCCGATGCCGCTGCCCGCCTCCGTGGCCCTGCCGGCCTTGCTCGTCGCGACCTGGGCGGGGATGCGTCATGAGTGACCTCGCCGGACGCCGGGTCGTCGTCGTCAACTGGCGCGACACCGACCACTCCGCCGCGGGCGGAGCCGAGATCTACGCCTGGCAGTACGCCGTGGCCCTGCGCGACGGCGGCGCCCACGTCACCTACCTGACCGCGCGAGAGCCCGGCCAGGCCCGCAGCCTGACCCGCGACGGCATCGACGTACGCCGGGGCGGCGGGCTCCTCACCTTCTTCCTGTACGCCGCCGGCTGGTTGCTGCTGCACCGCTGGTGGGTCGACGCGGTGATCGACATGTCCTGCGGCATCCCGGTGTACGCGCCGCTGTTCGTGCCGCGCAGCCGCCCGGTGCTGCTCGTGGTCCACCACGTTCACCAGCAGCAGTTCGCCACGCACTTCCGCTACCCAGTCGCCCTGGTGGGGCAGTGGATGGAGCGGGTCGTCATGAGGCGGGTCTACAAGTACCGCCGCACGGTGGCGGTCTCGCACTCCACCCGCGTCGAGATGCGCGAGCAGCTCGACTGGCGCACGCCCATCGGTCTGCTCGAGAACGGTGCGGACGTGCCCGAGGCCGGGCTCGTCGACGCGGCCGGCAAGGACCCCGACCGGGTCGTCGTGCTGGGTCGCCTCGTCACCCACAAGCGGGTCGACCTGGTGCTCCGGGCGCTGCGCGACGCAGGCACGAGTCCCGAGCTCGCCGGACGCGACGTGCGTCTCGACGTCATCGGCCGCGGGCCGGAGCGGGAGCGGCTGGAGCTGCTCGCCGCCGAGCTCGGCATCGCCGACCGGGTCACCTTCCACGGCTACGTCAGCGACGAGGTGAAGGGCGAGCTGCTCGCCCGCGCCTCGCTGCACGTGTGCGCCTCGGACGCCGAGGGCTGGGGCCAGTCGGTCATCGAGGCCGCGGGATGGGGCGTGCCCACGGTCGCCCGCAACGTGCCCGGCCTGCGCGACTCGATCCGGCCGGGGGAGACCGGCTGGATGGTGCCGGACAGCTCCGACCTGGAGCTGGTCGGCCGCCGGCTCGCCGAGCAGCTGGTCGAGGCCCTCGACGGCACCGACTCCCTCGGCGTACGTGCCCACCGGACGGCCGCGTGCCAGTCCTGGGCCCAGAAGTTCGACTGGTCGCAGATGCGGGACAACGCCCGCGACTGGACCACCGAGATCCTGAGCGCCGCACCCGCGGCCTCGCACCGATCCCGCGCGACGCGCGCGGCAACCGCAGAGAGGTGACCACCATGCGTCGCACCATCGGAACCGCACTGGTCGGCCTGGGGGTGTTCCTGGTCGTGGCAGCGGGCCTGATCCGCTTCTACGCCTACCCCACGCTCGCGACCGTCCCCAGCAGCTACGACGAGATGACCTACCTGGAGTCGAAGGGCGCCCAGGTGTTCAACACGGACCCGAGCGTGCTGGCGCCGCAGACGACGGACCTGAGCATCGCGGCCCACACGGTCGCCGACAACAGCGGCAGCTCCTCGATCCCCCAGCACGTCTCGGTGTGGAACAACAACACCACCGTCACCCGCGCCGACGGGACGATCTTCCAGCAGTCCCAGGAGCGGATCCCGTTCGACTCGGTGACCGGCGCCGGTGTCGCGTGCGGCTCCTGCGGCTCGTGGATCCAGTCCACGAAGGGCCAGGAGGACGCGGTCGTCTTCACCGGCCAGACCTACAAGTTCCCGTTCAACACCCAGAAGCACGACTACCAGAACTGGGACGACACCCTGCTCGCCGCGACCACCGCGAAGTACGTGGGGGAGACCTCGATCAAGGGCATGAAGGTCTACAAGTTCGTGCAGACCATCGATCCGCGGGTGATCTCGCACCAGGAGGTGCCCGGCTCGGTCTTCGGGTCGAAGGCGCCGTCGGTGAACGCGGCGATGGTGTACGGCATGGAGCGCACGCTCTACATCGAGCCGGCCACCGGTACGCCGGTGCAGCGGGTCGAGGTGCGCACCCAGGAGCTGGAGTACGCCGGTTCGACGGTCCCCGCCTTCGACGGCACCGTCGAGTACACCGACGCCCAGGTCCAGAAGAACGTCGACAACCTCTCGAACAAGGCCCCGTGGCTGGCCGGCGCGCGGACCTGGATCCCGCTGACCGGGCTGCTGCTCGGTCTCGTCCTGCTCGGTCTCGGACTCCTGCTGACCCGCGCCTCGTCCGCGGCGCAGGACGCCGACCAGGACCACGGCTCGGACCGCCCGTTGGTCGGGGTCTGAAAACGACCGCCCCCCACCCGACCCGCGGCGGCCCCACAGCCGCTGGACGACGGCCCCGAGCAGCTGCTCGGGGCCGTTGTCGTTGCCCGCTCAGGGCACGTAGCGGCGGGCCTCCAGCACGCTGCCGTCGTTGCGGCGCAGCTCCGGCTTGACGACGTCGTCCCACCGGATCGGGCCGCCGCGGCGCGAGCGGCC
The DNA here is from genome assembly GCA_035248385.1 of Nocardioides sp. Lineage (GTDB taxonomy): Bacteria > Actinomycetota > Actinomycetes > Propionibacteriales > Nocardioidaceae > Nocardioides. Next base: position 2,693 of record DATFHM010000107.1, read on the forward strand.
GGTGGTGAGGATGCCGGTGAGGAGGCGGGCGATCCGGGCCTGGCCGCCGCTGTGGTGGGCGGCCGCGTGGACGGTCCGCTCCACGAACCCGGGCTCGAGCTCGCCCTCCACCCGCACGGGCTGGGCACCGGACCACCGCAGCGCGATCACGTTGTGGTGGTGCCGCGTGTCGATGAGCTTCTTGATCGGTCCGGCGAGCCCGCTGTCGGTGAGGTAGGCCTCGATCTCGGGGTCGAAGCTCGCGGTCGTCTTCGCCGTGAAGACGAGGGTGGGCGGGGTGGTCGAGGTGTCGAGCCGGCACCACCACAGGTGGCTGGGGAAGTCGATGATCTTCGAGGACGCCGCCTCGGGGACCTCGATGTAGCCCGCCCGCGAGACGCGGACGAGCTCACGGACCACGGCGGCCGGGTCGGTCACGTGCTCCAGGACGTGGGAGCAGATCGAGTAGGCGAACGCCCCGTCCGCGAACGGCATGTCGGCCGCGTCGGCGTCGAAGAGCGGCCGGGTGATCCGGGTGCGTCCGGTGCCGGAGCGCTGGCCGGAGAACTCGTCGTCGGGGTAGCGGTCCAGCAGCACGTCGGCACGCCACGACGGCTTGTCGCCGCTCCCGACGTCCAGGACCAGGTCGTCGCGGCCGACGGGGAGGTCGATGCGGCGCTCGTAGAACGAGCGCAGCCGGGCGCGCAGGAGGCTCATGCCGGTCCGCCGGCAGCGCTGGTGGGCTTGTGCGCGAGGGCGACCAGGCTGACGCCGCGGAGCCGGCGCAGGGGCAGGACGCGCTCCATCGCGACGGCGGTGCGCAGGCCCGCGTTGAGCACCGGGTGCACCGCCTCCATCTCGCTCTCGGCGGTGACCTTCTTCCGCCGCCGGGCCTTCACGACCGGCCGCAGGAGCACGTTCCACGACCACACGTCGTCGAGCACCAGGCCCGCACCCCGGATCAGCTCCGCGAGCTGGTCGCGCTCGTAGCGGCGTACGTGCCCCAGGGCGACGTCGTGGCCGCTCCACAGCTCCATCCCGGCCGGTACGGCGACGAGCAGCCGGCCGCCCGGCTTCAGGACCCGCGCCGACTCGGCCGCCACGGCAACGTCGTCGTCGATGTGCTCCCAGGCGTCGGTCGACATCACCAGGTCCACCGACTCATCGGCCAGCGGCAGCCGCCGGCCGTCGCCCCGTACGACGGGGATGCCGCGCGAGGCCGCGATGCCGGCGCCCGCCGCGGTGTACTCGACACCGACCGCGTGCCAGCCCAGGTCGCGCAGCACGAGCGTGTTGCCGCCCATCCCGCAGCCGACGTCGACGGCGCGCCCGGCCGGCCAGTCGCCGACGACGCGTCGCACGAGGGCCCGTCGCTCGGCGTACCACCAGTGCCGGTGCTCCAGCTCCGCCGACTTGGCGATCTCAGCGTCGTCCACCCACCAACTCTAGTGTCGTGAAATGCCGGTGGGGGCACCGGCGCGCGCCGGTGCCCCCACGTGTCGATCTCGACGGGCGTCGAGCTCGATGCGGCTATGCCCGAGCGTTGCGGTCGTCGGTCGGGTCGGTGTGCTGCCGCACTTCCTTGCCGTCCTTGGTGCCGCCCGAGTCGGTGTCGGCCCGGTCGGGGTCGGACGCCCGGCTGTGGAAGCGCTTGTTGGCGCTGCCGGTGATCTCCTGCTTGTCGCTCAGGCCGTCGCCGTCGGTGTCGCGGTGGGTCGGGTCGGTCGTGCGGAACCCGATCACGTAGCTGCCGCCGTGCTTCTTGGTCCGGATCACCCGAGTCGGGATCCTGCTGCCGGTGACCTCGCGGTAGTCGGTGAGACCGTCGCCGTCGGTGTCCTTCTTGCAGGGGTTGGTCCGGACCGTGCCGATGCGGACGAACACCGCGCTGGTGCCGCGGTTGCGGAACACCTTCTGCGACAGGCTGATGCCCTTGACCTCGCGGCCGTCGCCGAGGCCGTCACCGTCGGTGTCCTTGGCCAGCGGGTTGGTGTGGCAGGTGGGGTACAGGGAGATCGGCCCGTGCACCTCGTTGCCGTCGGAGATGCCGTCGCCATCGGTGTCGGCCTTGGTCGGGTCGGTGCCGAGCTGGGCCTCCTGCAGGTCGGTCAGGCCGTCGCCGTCGGAGTCGACCGTGACGTCGTCGGCCGCGTTGTTCGGGTCGGTGCCCGCCGCGACCTCGGTGCCGTCGTTCACGCCGCCGCCGTCGGTGTCGGCCTTGGTCGGGTCGGTGTGGGTCGTGTTGACCTCGGTGCCGTCATTGAGCCCGTCACCGTCGGTGTCGGCCTTCGTCGGGTCGGTGTGGGTCGTGTTGACCTCGGTGCCGTCGTTCAGCCCGTCACCGTCGGTGTCCGCGTTGTGCGGGTCGGTCCCGAGCACCTGCTCCTGGGAGTCGGTCAGCCCGTCGCTGTCGCTGTCGGTCGTGACGTCGTCGGCCGGGTTGAGCGGGTTGGTGTGGTCCACGAGGACCTCCGCACCGTCGGGCGCGCCGCCACCGTCGGTGTCGACGTTGTTCGGGTTGGTGCCGTAGGTGGTGATCTCCTGGCCGTCGGTGAGGCCGTCGCCGTCGCTGTCCGCGTTCAGCGGGTCGGTCGGCGCGCTGCCGTACGTCGTGTTCTTGGCGCCGGAGACCTCGTCGCCGTCGTTGACGCCGTCACCGTCGGTGTCGGCCTTCTTCGGGTCGGTGTGGGTCGTGTTGACCTCGGTGCCGTCGTTCAGCCCGTCACCGTCGGTGTCGGGGTTGTTCGGGTCGGTGCCGAGCTGGGCCTCCTGGGCGTCGGTCAGGCCGTCGCCGTCGGTGTCCTTGGTGGTCGACGGCACGCACTCGACGCCGCCGGTGGGCGCGTCAGCGGTGACGTGCATCGGGGCGACGCCGAGGTCGAGCGCGACCAGCGGGCTGCCGAGCAGGGACGCCACGTTGAGCTGGATGCGCAGCAGCTCCTGCAGGTCCGCCTCGCCGTGCGCGCCGGAGCTCTGGTTCGTGGGGGAGAAGGCCGTGACCTTCAGGTCCGCGATCGCGGAGAGCGCTGCCGGCAGGCTGATGCTCAGCGGGGTGCCGTTGAGGGGCACGTTGATGTCGCTGCCGTTCACCGTCACGGTCACCGTCGGCGGGTCCTGGAACCCAGCGGTCCCGGTGGTGCCGTCGGAGGTCGCCTTCAGGACGACCGGCGAGGAGACCTTGACCGTGACCGCGCCGCCGAGCAGCGAGATCGGGGCCACGTTGGTGGTGAGCGTCGAGACGACCGAGCCCGCGGCATCGACCTTGGTGGTCGCGCGCTGGCTGGAGGCGCCGACGGTGGCGACGTTGCCGGCGACCGGGACGCTGAGCAGCGTGACGCCGGCCAGGGTGGTGAGCGCGTCGGAGTAGACGCGGTCACCCGTGCCGTTGGCTGTCGGGCAGGTGGTGCCGCTGCCGTAGTCGGCGTACTCGTCTCCGCTGATCACGCCGACGTTCGCCAGCGCGCCGAGGTCGACGGGCAGCAGCGTGCGCGCGGCCGGGTCGGACTTCGGGGGAGCGGTGGCCGACGCGGTGTCGACCGGCAGCGACAGGCCGCCGAGCAGGTTGGCGTCGAGGTTCGCGGACTCGGCCTTCGCGTTGCCGCTGGCCAGCGTGGAGTCGACGGTGGCCTTCGAGTGACCGATCGCCGCACCCGCGACGCTCAGGCCGAGCGCGGGCGCGTTGAGGTTGAGGCTGACCAGGTCACCGTGGGCGAGCCCGTCGTACGGCGCCGGAAGCGGCTGGGCGTGGGCGGACCCGGAGGCGGCCAGGGTGAGGCCCGCTGCCGTCACCAGGGCGGTGCCGGTCAGCGTGAGCGCCCGTGGTCGTGAGACCCGGGTGCGGGGACGCGTGGACATCGATTTCTTCTCCCTCGGTCGATCGATCGTTCCTGGGGAAAAAGGCATGCCGACGTCCCGAGCGTCTTCCCTCCCCGAGCGCACCAACGGGCGCACCGTCAGTTTGGTACGGCCGGGACCGGACCGTCTGCCGGAACCGGGTCGATCGGGCCGAAAACGGGCCGTTCGTCCCTCATGTCCTGGTCACGAATGACTAGACCGGGCGCGGGTCGTGGTCCGCGGCGAAGATCGCGGTGCCCGGTGTCAGCACGCCGCGCACCCGCGACCACCCGCCCCAGAGCCGGTCGTTGTCCTCGGGCCACTGCGGCTCGAGCAGCTTCACGATCCGGAACCCGGCACCGGCCAGCAGGCCGACCCAGTCGCCGAGGGTGCGGTGGTGCTCGACGTACGACGTCGCGCCGGTCTCGTCGTCGACCTCGACGTAGGGGGTGCGGTCCCAGTAGGACTGCGAGGCGAGCAGGCCCTCGGCGGTGGGGTCATCGGGGAACATCCACCGCGTCGGGTGGGTGATCGAGAAGGCGAACCGCCCGCCCGGCCGGAGCACCCGGGCCGCCTCGGCGACGGCCACGTCGATGTCGGCCACGAACTGCAGCGCCCCGAACGCGCAGAAGACCACGTCGAAGGAGTCGTCGGCGAAGGGGAGCGCGGTGGCGGTCCCGCGCACGCTCGGTACGACGATGCCGGTCGACTCGTCGATGCGCCGCGAGTGCTGCAGCTGGCGGTGGGAGAGGTCCAGGCCGTAGGCGTGCGCGCCGACCGAGCACAGCCAGCGCGAGCACTGCCCGGCCCCGGACCCGACCTCGAGGACGCGCTTCCCGACGAGGCTCTCGACCGGCCCGAGCACGCCCAGCTCGGCCTCGGTCAGGCCCTCGGGACCCCAGAGGAAGCCGATGTCGCCGAGGTACTCGCCGTGGGTCGCCTGGTACTCGTCGGCGTACCGATCCCAGTCCGCGCCGTTGGCGAGCCGGGACTCGGTCTCGCTCGCGCTGCGACGATGGGCCGTCACCGGCGGATGAGCCCACTCCTGCACGGGATCAGCGTAGTGGTCGCCGGTTGGACCTGCGGCACTGCGCCCGCGTACCCTTGACAATTGTGTCTGCACCCGTAGACGCGTTCATTACTCCATCCATCCGCCCAAGGACCTACTCCTACTCATGACGAGCACCCTCTCGACTCCCCTCGGCTACAACGACGACGCGCCCCAGGTGGCCGTCAACGACATCGGCTCCGAGGCTGATTTCCTCGCCGCGATCGACGCGACGATCAAGTACTTCAACGACGGCGACATCGTCGACGGCACCATCGTCAAGGTGGACCGCGACGAGGTCCTCCTCGACATCGGCTACAAGACCGAGGGCGTCATCCCCTCGCGCGAGCTGTCGATCAAGCACGACGTCGACCCCTCCGAGGTCGTTTCCGTGGGCGACAAGGTCGAGGCCCTCGTCCTCCAGAAGGAGGACAAGGAAGGCCGTCTGATCCTGTCCAAGAAGCGTGCGCAGTACGAGCGCGCCTGGGGCACGATCGAGGAGGTCAAGGAGGCCGACGGCGTCGTCGAGGGCACCGTCATCGAGGTCGTCAAGGGCGGCCTGATCCTGGACATCGGTCTGCGCGGCTTCCTGCCGGCCTCGCTCGTCGAGATGCGTCGCGTCCGCGACCTGCAGCCGTACGTCGGCCAGACCCTCGAGGCCAAGATCATCGAGCTGGACAAGAACCGCAACAACGTGGTCCTGTCCCGCCGTGCCTGGCTCGAGCAGACCCAGTCCGAGGTTCGCCACGGCTTCCTGACCCAGCTCCAGAAGGGGCAGATCCGCAAGGGTGTCGTCTCCTCGATCGTCAACTTCGGTGCGTTCGTGGACCTCGGCGGCGTCGACGGTCTCGTCCACGTCTCCGAGCTGTCCTGGAAGCACATCGACCACCCGTCCGAGGTCGTCACCGTCGGTGACGAGGTCACCGTCGAGGTCCTCGACGTGGACATGGACCGCGAGCGCGTCTCCCTGTCGCTGAAGGCGACCCAGGAGGACCCGTGGCAGCACTTCGCCCGGACCCACCAGATCGGTCAGATCGTTCCCGGCAAGGTCACCAAGCTCGTCCCGTTCGGCGCGTTCGTCCGCGTCGAGGAGGGCATCGAGGGCCTGGTCCACATCTCCGAGCTGGCCGAGCGCCACGTCGAGATCCCGGAGCAGGTCGTCCAGGTCAACGACGACGTCATGGTCAAGATCATCGACATCGACCTCGAGCGTCGCCGGATCTCGCTGTCCCTCAAGCAGGCCAACGAGACTGCCACGGCTGCGGACGTCGAGGAGTTCGACCCGACGCTGTACGGCATGCCGGCCACGTACGACGACCAGGGCAACTACATCTACCCCGAGGGCTTCGACCCGGAGACGGGCGAGTGGCTCGAGGGCTTCGACGAGCAGCGTGCCATCTGGGAGGACCAGTACGCCAAGGCGCACGCCCGCTGGGAGGCGCACGTCAAGCAGCAGGCCGAGGCCAAGGCTGCCGACGCCGAGGCCGGCGAGGCCTCGTCGTACTCCTCCGAGTCCACGACCGACGGCGGCTCGCTCGCCTCGGACGAGGCTCTGCAGGCGCTTCGCGAGAAGCTCACCGGCGGCAACTGATCTCCTGATCAGGCCCTAGCAACGCCAGCGGGCCCGCTCCCCTCGGGGAGCGGGCCTGCTTGGCTTTTCTCCGCAGAGGGAGAGTCAGGCGGAGAAGTGGTCGGTCCGGGTCCACTGGATGAGCGCGGCCAGGAGGGCGAGCAGGGCGAGGATGACGAGTGCGATGGTCATGGCAGCAATCATTCGCTCATCGAGATCCCGCCACGAGTGGCAGCAATGCCGGTCTTCATTGATTTCCTGCCATCCGCGTGCGAGGGTGGCGGGATGCTGACCAACGTGGCCGTGCTGGCCTTCGAGGGTGTCGCTCCGTTCGAGCTCGGCGTGCTGTGCGAGGCCTTCGGCATCGACCGCAGCGCCGACGGCGTGCCCGCGATCGACTTCGCGGTCTGCTCCCACACCCAGGAGCCGATGCGGACCTCGATGGGCTTCTCGATCCAGGTCGACGCCGACCTGGGGCGGGTCGCCGAGGCCGACCTGGTGGCGGTGCCGGCGATCCCGAAGGGCGGCCTGCCCCCGGAGCCGGTCATCACCGCGCTGCGGCAGGCCGCCGAGCGCGGCGCGCGGCTGCTGTCGGTGTGCTCGGGTGCGTTCACGCTCGGCGCGGCCGGGCTGCTGGACGGCCTGGAGTGCACGACGCACTGGATGTACACCGAGGAGCTGCAGCGGCGCTTCCCGCTGGCGCGCGTCGTCCCCGAGGTCCTGTACGTCGACGCCGGGCAGATCGTCACGAGCGCCGGCACCGCTGCGGGGCTGGACGCGTGCCTGCACATCTGGCGCCAGGAGTATGGCGCCGCCGTCGCGAGCACGATCGCCCGGCGGGCCGTCGTACCTCCGCACCGCGACGGGGGCCAGGCGCAGTACATCGCACGGGCCGTGCCCGACTGCGAGGCCGACACCCTCGGCCCGCTGCTGACCTGGATCGTGGAGAACCTGCGCGAGGACCACAGCGTCGAGGCGCTCGCCAAGCGGGCGCTGATGTCGCCGCGGACCTTCGCCCGGCGCTTCCGCGACGAGACCGGGTCGACCCCGCACAGCTGGATCACCCGGCAGCGCGTGGCGGCGGCCGAGGAGCTGCTCGAGCGCAGCGACGCGTCGGTCGACCGGATCGCGAGCGAGGTCGGCTTCGGCAACGCCGCGACCCTGCGCCACCACTTCTCGCGGGTGCGCGGGGTCAGCCCGCAGGCCTACCGCCGCCAGTTCGCCTGCTGACCTGCCTCAGAACGGGAAGGAGACCCCGGTCTTCTCCTCGCTGAGCGCCCACAGCCGGCGGCCCAGGTCCTCGTCGCGGGCGTAGCGGCTCAGCCGCGCCTCGCCGATCCGGCCGCGGGTCTGCCGGAACTGCAGCGGGCCGGTGTAGGAGCCGGGTGCGGCCTCGGTGGCGGCGTACAGGCTGGGGTTGGCGCCCTTCGCTCCGGACTGGAAGATGATCGGCAGCACGTACGGCGCGACGGCGCGCACGAACGGGTTGGCGCCCATGCCGTTCGGGTCGCCGACCAGGCCGGTCGCGGAGATGCCGGGGTGGGCCGCCGTGGAGACGAGCGGGGAGCCGGCCTCGGTGGCGCGGCGCTGGAGCTCGCGGGCGAAGAGGATGTTGGCCAGCTTGCTGTTGCCGTAGTACGGCTCCGGCACGTAGCCCTGCTCCGGGTTGGCCTCGAGCACCTTGTCGGTGCCGCCGAAGTGGGCGAGGGACGACACGGTGACCACGCGCGGGCTGGGGCTCTCCAGCAGGGCCGGGAGGAGGTGCCCGGTCAGGGCGAAGTGACCGAGGTGGTTGGTGCCGAACATCAGCTCGTGACCGTCGGCCGTCGTGCGGTACGCCGGCGGGTTCATCACGCCTGCGTTGTTGACGAGCAGGTCCAGCGGTCCGTCCCAGCGTGCTGCGAAGTCGGCGACGGAGGCCTGCGAGGCGAGGTCGAGCTGCTCGACGGTCACGTCGCCGGTCATCTTCTCGGACGCCTCGCGTCCCGCGTCGACGTTGCGGCACGCGATGACGACCCGCGCACCGTGCGCCGCCAGCTCGCGGGCGGTGTGGAAGCCGATGCCGGAGTTGCCGCCGGTCACGACGGCCACCTTCCCGGACTGGTCGGTGAGCTGCGCGGCGGTCCAGGAACGGGTCATGGCGGGAGGCTAGTGGGTCAGAGCTCCTGGCGGCGTACCTTGCCGGTCAGCGTGCGGGGGAGCTCGGCGCGGAAGGTGTAGGTCTTGGGACGCTTCGGCGGCGCCAGGTGCTCGCGCGCGTACGCCGCCAGGTCGGCCTCGGCGACCGTGCCCACGACGGCGGCGCAGACGCGCTGGCCCCACTGCGGGTCGTCCTGGGCGTAGACCGCGATGTCGGTGACACCCGGGCACTCGCCGAGGACCTGCTCGACCTCGGTCGGGTAGACGTTCACCCCGCCGCTGATGATCAGGTCCTCGCGCCGGCCGTCCAGGTAGAGGTAGCCGTCGGCGTCGAGACGGCCCGCGTCGCCGACGCTGAAGGCGTCGCCGCGCCAGGCCGCCGCGGTCTTCTCGGGTTCGTCGAAGTAGGTGAAGCGGGCGTACGCCGGCACAGTGCACCAGATCTGGCCGTCGTCGTCGATCGCCAGCGACCGTCCCGGCCGGGCGCGGCCGACGGTGCCGGGCCGCTCGAGCCACTCCTCGCTGCGGCACGCGGTGAACTGGCCCTCGGTCGAACCGTAGAACTCCCACGTCGAGCCGGTCGGGAAGGCCTCGATCAGCCGCCGCTTGACATCGGTGGGGCAGGGCGCGCCCGCGTGGGCGACCAGCCGGAAGCAGCTCAGGTCGGGGCGGCCGCGTTCGGCCCAGTGGGCGAAGAGGCGCTGCAGGTGGGTCGGGACGCAGAACATCGTCGTCGGCCGGTGCTCCTCGATGGCGGCCGTGACCAGAGCCGGGTCGAAGGGGCCGGGGATGACGATCCGGCCGCCGGCGAGCGTCGTACCGAAGGCGAAGCGGAGGGGCGCGGAGTGGTAGAGCGGGCTGAGGACCAGGTTCACGTCGTCGGCGTCGAAGCCCCAGAGGTCGCGCTCCTCGGCGACCAGGGCCTCGGCGTCCGCCTCGGACAGCAGGCCCGACCAGACGCCCTTGGGCGTGCCGGTGGTGCCGCTCGTGCAGTGCATCGGGCGGGCCAGGGGGAGCCCGGGTGGAGGAAGGGTCGCCGCGAGCTCGGCGAGCTCGGCGTCGGTCGTGACCTGCAAGGTCGGTCTCAGCCCGCGCAGGATCCGCTCCCGCTCGTAGGTGGTGAGTCGCGGGTCCAGCGGGATCGGCACGACGCCGGCGGTGAGCATCCGGTGGACCGCGTCCAGGTAGGCGAGCGAGCCGGGCACCAGCAGCGCCACGCGATCACCGGGATGGAGGGGAGTCATGGTGTCCGTATTATCGCGGCCGTGACGGAACGGGTGGGACTCACGGGCGGCATCGCGTCGGGCAAGAGCACGGTGGCGGGGATGCTCGTCGAGCTCGGCGCGGTCGTGATCGACGCCGACCTGATCGCCCGCGAGGTCGTCGCGCCGGGGACCCCCGGCCTGGCGGCGATCGTGGAGGCGTTCGGTCCGGACGTGCTCACCGCCGACGGCTCGCTGGACCGCCCGAAGCTGGGCTCCATCGTCTTCGCCGACGACGCCGCCCGCGAGCGGCTCAACGCCATCACCCACCCGCTGGTGGGCGCGCGGACCGCCGAGCTCGAGGAGGCGGCACACGCGACCGGGCGGCTGGTGATCAACGACATCCCGCTGCTCGTCGAGGTCGGCTACGCGGAGCTGTTCGATGACGTGATCGTGGTCGACGTCCCCGTCGAGGTGCAGGTCGAGCGGGCCGTCGCGCGCGGGATGGACGAGGCCGACGTACGGGCCCGGATCGCCGCGCAGGCAACCCGCGAGCAGCGGCGGGCGGCGGCGACGTACCTCATCGAGAACACCGGGACGCGCGAAGACCTCCGTCAGCGTGTGACGGAGGTCTTCGAGCGGCTCAGCGCGGGGGACGAGCGCCGAGCCTGAGGCGGTAGCTCAGGCCGCCAGATCAGGATCGCCCAGGCGACGCAGCTTCTGGAGCGCCTCGCGCTCCAGCTGCCGGACGCGCTCGGCGGAGATGCCGTGCTTGCGGCCGATGTCGGCGAGCTTGTGCTGGCGCCCGTCGGTGAGGCCGTAGCGCGCCCGGATGATGTCGGCGGCCCGCGGGTCGAGCTGGTCGACGAGCAGGTTGAGCCGGTCGCGCGCGTCGGCGTCGATCACGGTCAGGTCCGGGCCCGGCGAGGTCTCCTGCGCGAGCAGGTCGCCCAGGGAGGTGTCGCCGTCCTCGTCGAGCGGGGAGTCGAGGCTGACGTGCTCACGGCCCCAGGTCATCAGGTCCAGCACCCGCTCCAGGTCCATGCCGAGCTCGGTGGCGATCTCCTCCGGCTCCGGCGAGCGGCCGAGCTGGCGCTCCAGCGTGCGCCGGGCCGAGCCGACCTGGTTGAGCTCCTCGACCACGTGCACGGGCAGCCGCACGACGCGTGCCTGCTGCGCGATGCCGCGGGTGATCGCCTGCCGCACCCACCACGTGGCGTACGTCGAGAACTTGTAGCCCTTCGCGTAGTCGAACTTCTCCACGGCGCGGATCAGGCCGGTGTTGCCTTCCTGGATGAGGTCGAGCATCGGCATCTGCGCCCGGCCGTACTTGCGCGCGATCGAGACCACCAGCCGCAGGTTCGCGTTGATGAACTCGGTCACCGCACGCTGGCCCTCCTCGGCCAGCCACTCCAGCTCCTCCTTGGTGGGGGCCGACTTCGGGGCGCCCTTGCGGCGGCCGTAGTGGCCCTTGGCGAGCAGGTCCTCGGCGTACAGGCCGGCCTCGATGGTCTTGGCCAGCTCCACCTCGCGTGCGGCGTCCAGCAGCGGCGTACGGGCGATCTCGTCGAGGTACAACCCGACGCTGTCCCGTCCTTCGATCTCGCGAGTCCTGATTGCGGTCATCACGCCCTCCTTCGCCGACCCGGGATCGCCGGGTGCTACCTGCTCCAACACCGGAACCGGGGGACGGATTCCCGTCCCGGCGCCGGCCTACACCGGTAATGACGTGCGGCGGCCCGGCAAAAGTTGCCGAAGGTCAGTACTCTCAGCCTCTTCTTAAGAACCGCCACCCGTCGAGGAAGTACCCGCGCCCGACAGGCCCATGCGATCCAGCACCCAGGCCAGGGTGAACGCGAGGTCCTCCCAGGCCCGGTAGCGGCCGGAGACGCCGCCGTGGCCGGCCGCCATCTCGGTCCGCAGCAGCACGTCGGCGCGCGGCGCGGTGGCCCGCAGCCGGGCGACCCACTTCGCCGGCTCGACGTAGAGGACGCGGGTGTCGTTGAGGCTCGTCTCGGCGAGGATCGGCGGGTAGGGGAGGTCGGCGACGTTGTCGTACGGCGCGTACGCGGCGATCCGGTCGTAGGCGGCCGGGTCGTCCTCGGGGTTGCCCCACTCGTCGTACTCGCCGATGGTCAGGGGCAGGGAGGAGTCGAGCATCGAGGTCAACGCGTCCACGAACGGCACCTCGGCGACGATCGCGCCGAACGCGTCGGGCGCCTGGTTCGCGACCGCGCCCATCAGCAGGCCGCCCGCGCTGCCGCCCTGCGCCACGATCTGCCGCGGGGTGGTCCAGCCGGTCGCCGCGAGGTGGCGGGCGCAGGCGATGAAGTCGTCGAAGGTGTGCTGCTTGTGCTCGAGCTTGCCGTCGTCGTACCAGTGCCGGCCCATCTCGCCACCGCCGCGGACGTGGGCGACCGCGAAGGCCGCGCCGCGGTCGAGCAGCGATAGCCGGCCCACCGAGAACCAGGGGTCCATCGAGGCCTCGTAGGAGCCGTAGCCGTAGAGCAGCAGCGGCACCGGCTCGCCGGTCGCACGCACGTCCTTGCGGACGATCAGGGAGATCGGCACCTCGACGCCGCCCGTCGAGGGCGCCCAGAGCCGGTGCTCCTCGTAGTCGTCGGGGTCGTAGCCGCCGAGCACGGGCATCTGCTTGCGCAGGAACTGCTCGCCGGTGGCCAGGTCATGGTCGTAGACCGACGAGGGGTGGCTCAGGCTGGTCATGCCGACCCGGATCGTGGGGGCGTCGAAGCTCGGGTTGCCGCCGAGGCCGACCGTGGCGAGCTCGCTGCCGAAGTCGAGCAGCTCGTCCTTGCTCACCGGGTGGTTGGGGTCGTCGGAGAGCGTCAGGACGCGGATCCGGGTGCGTCCCTCGCTGCGCTGCGAGACGACGAGGTGGCCCGCGAAGGCGTCGACGTCCTCGAGCCGGACCGCCTGGTCATGGGGGAGAACAGGCACCCACCCCTCCCGCGGCGTGGGTACGCCGGCGGCGATGCCGAGCTCGAACTCCGGGCCGGCCGCGTTGTGCAGCACCAGGAACCGGTCCTGCCCGGCGATCACCGCGTGGTCCAGGGAGTACTCGACGCCCTCGGTGCGCTCGGCGAAGCACTGCGGGTGCGCGTCGGGGTCGGCGGCGTCGAGCAGGTGGTACTCGCTCGTCGTCTTCGAGCCGGCCGCGATCACGACGTACCGCTGGCTGCGGGTGCGGCCGACACCCACGTAGAACCTGCCGTCCGGCTCGTGGAAGACCAGCTCGTCGTCGGTCTGGGCGGTGCCGAGGCGGTGCCGCCAGACCTTGTCGGGACGCCAGGCCTCGTCGACGGTCGTGTAGTAGAAGTGGCTCGCCGTCGCGCCCCAGGTCACGCCGCCGAGGACGTCGGTGAGCTCGTCGTCGAGCAGCTCGCGCGAGGTGAGGTCGAGGACGCGCACCGTGTAGCGCTCGTCGCCGACGACGTCGGTGGCGTAGGCCAGCAGCTTGTCGTCGGGGCTGACCGCCGAGCCGCCCAGCGAGAAGAACTCGTGCCCCTCGGCGAGCGCGTCGAGGTCGAGCAGCAGCTCCTCACCGGGCAGCGCGGGCTCGTCGGGCTTCGCGGCCTCGGCGGGCTGCGGGGGCGTCCAGTCGCTCAGGTCGGCGACCGGGACGCGGTACGTCGCGCCGTACTGGCGGCCCTCGAAGGAGCGGCCGTAGTACCAGTAGCCGCGGACCCGGCTCGGCAGGCTGAGGTCGGTCTCGAGGGTGCGGCCCTTGATCTCCTCGAAGATCGTGGTGCGCAGGTCCGCGAGGTGGTCGGTGCGGGCCGCCGTGTAGGCGTTCTCGGCCTCCAGGTAGGCCAGGACCTCCGGATCGTCCTTGTCCCGCAGCCAGTCGTACTCGTCGGTGCGCTCGTGGCCGTGGTGGACGGTCGTCACGGGGCGGCGCGGTGCTGACGGCGGGGCGATCGGGGGCTGTGCATCGGACATGCTCCGACGCTAGTCGGTCTCCGGTGGCTCGTCCTGCGGGGGCTGCCACCGGTGCAGCGCGGGGTCGTCGGCGGCGTACGAGCGCACCGGGCCGGGGCCGGTCTCCGCGGTCTCGAAGCGCACGGTCACGACGCCCTTGCCCGCGCCCCAGACCCACCCGCGGCCCATCTCGTCGTGCTCGACGTCCATGCCGGGTCGGTAGTCGGCGGAGCGTTCGTCGGGGAGGACGACCTGCTCCGGCTGCTCGGTGCTGGTGCCGGTCTCGGTGGTGTCGTCGAACAGCTCGTCCTGCACCCAGTCGGCGAGGCCGGAGACGCCCACCCCGAGCAGGCGTACGCCGCCCACCGGGTCGAGCTCGGTGAGCAGCCGCTTCGCCACCCGGGTGATCACGCCGGCGTCGTCGGTGGGGCCGTCCAGGGTGCTGGAGCGGGTGAGCGTGGTGAAGTCGTAGAGCCGC
>DATFHM010000108.1:0-3005 GCA_035248385.1 Nocardioides sp.
CTCGCCCACCACCGGGGTGGCCGGGTGGGTGATGAGCATCGGCACCGGCAGCTGGGCGTCGCCCGAGACCAGGCCCCACATGAAGTCGTCGACGGCGTTGTGCTCGTCGTTGACGTCCTGGGTGTTCGGCACCCACACGACGTCGATGTCGACCTGACGGTTCGGACCACCCGTCACGGTGTCCCAGTCGATCCCGCCCAGGCAGATCTGCACCATGTACCGGCCGTGCTCCGGATCGGGGTTCGGACGCACCAGCCAGGTCGAGGGCACCTCGCGGTAGCGGCAGCGCTGGAACGGCAGCCCGCCGAACCGCTCCCGCAGCGTCTGCGCCACCCCACCGCCGGCCAGCGACGCGCAGTAGGAGCCCATCCCGGTGCCGTTGGCGTAGACCGTGCAGTGCACCGCCGGCTCGCTGGTCGTGGCCGGGGAGTCATAGCTGGTCGTGTACGTCGGAGTCGAGGCGTGGGACTGCGACGAGCTCGACGTGGGCGGGTCCCAGTTGGCGTGCGCGGGAGCGGCGACGAAGGCCGCCAGCCCGGCCGCGGCCACCATGGCGAGAACCTTCCTGATCACCACGTCACCTCACGCACGACGACCTTCTTGCAGCCGCCCGGCGACGCCGCGACCGAGTCGAAGCGCCACTTCCCGCCGACCTGCCGCATGCCGACGCGGTAGGAGCCGACGACCCGCTTCCCGACCCGGTGGTGGGTGGTGGGGTTCACCGACCACCCCGAGGTCTGGAAGCACCCGACCACCGAGGCGACGGCCCCTTGCACGCTCACCTCGGTCGGGGTGAAGGGCTGCGGGCCCGGCCAGCGGTAGCCCGAGGTCAGGTCGGTGTGGAGCAGCGCGAGCGACGCGGCGTGGCCGGCCGGCGTCGTGAAGGCCCGGAGCGAGCGGAGGGCGGTGTCGTGCTTGTCGACCGCACGACCGGCGGCCACGCCCCAGGCGCGGAGGCCCTGGACGGGAGCGCGGTCCTCGAAGGCCGACAACGGCGTGGCCGTGGCGGTCGGCTTCGGGCCGGCCGAGGTCGTGGCGACGCTCGGTGTCGGGGTCGGCGCCGGCGCCGGGGTGCTCCCGCACGCGGACAGCACCGAACCCGCGACCACCACGGCCGCGACCAGCGCGAGACGATGCCGAGTCACCCGAGACCCCATGATCTGCGTCCTCCCCGAGACGGTACGACGGCAAACCCCATTATCCATGGGTCGGGCAGCTGACGGTGGTCGAGGGCTTCGGGGGCTTCGGGCCCTTCGTGCCCTTGGTGTGCGGGTGCTTCGGGCTGAGCGTGACGGTCGGGCAGCCGATCGTGACGGTGCCACCACCGGCGGTCGGCGGGGTCGCGCCGCCGCTCGGGACGTCCAGGGTCGGCGGCGGTGCCGTCGGCACGATGTCGCCGTTGGGGCCCGTGATGCCGGGCATCGGGCTGGCCAGCGCGGTGCCGGACGCGGACAGGCTCCCGACGCCGACCATGGTGAGCATGATCGTCGGCACCCGCACCGCCGTACGCACCTCGACCGCCTTGTGCGTGGAGGTCTTGTCGGCGACCTCGATGACCCTGGCGTCGCACGAGACGAGCTCGGCGTCCTCGGCCTTGGCGTCGGCGCAGTAGGTGTTCGCGAGCTTCTCCGCGAGGTCGAAGTCGAGGTCGAGGCGCGGGTCCTGGAGGTCGAGGCCCTGGGCGCCCGCCCGGGCCGCCTCCTGCGCGTAGGCGATGGCGCGGCCGTGCGCGTTCATCTGCGCACCACCGTCGACGACGAGCCCGGCGAGCAGCAGGACCGCGAAGGCGACGATCACCACGAACGGCGTGATGGACCCACGTTGCGCCCTCATCGCTGGTACCCCCGGTACTTGTCCATCGGGCTGGTGAACGTGAAACGGATCGGCTTCTTCCCGAGCGGCAGGATGACGAGGTCGCCGAGGTCGACGTCGCAGGTCACCGTGACGGTGATCGACTGCAGCTGCGTCGGGTCGACGCTCGTGGTGCCCTCCGGCACCGGGTCGAACGCGTGCTGCGGGATGTCCGGCACCACCCCGGCGCTCTCCCGGCACGACGACGGCGCCCCGTGCAGCGCATCGGTGACCGCCGAGTCGATCGCGGTGTGGGCACCCTGGAAGGAGTTCTGCGCGGTCGCGGCGCGGGCGGCGTCGCGCGCCGCCTGGTCGACGAGCCCCTTCGCCTGGGTGAACCGCGCGAACGCCACGATGAGCATCAGCAGCGCCAGCAGGAAGGGCGCCAGGATCACGAGCTCGAGACTGGCGCCTCCGCGCGCGTCGTACCTCCTCACGACGGGCTCCGCAGGTCCGGGAGCCACTGCTCCAGCGTCGCCGAGGACGTCTGCGAGATGTGCATCGTGCCGCCGACGGGGAGCACCACGTCGCCGTCGACCCGGACCGTCACCCGGCCCGAGTGCTGGTCGATGGTGGCCACCGAGGTCACGTGGGTGAGGTCGCCGATCTCGGTCGCGAACTGGGTCGCGATCTGCTCGGCGTACGACTTGTAGGAGGCGGGGTCGGCGTTCGTGCCGGCCAGACGCAGCGCCGAGACGCCCTCACGCGCGGACGTCTGTGCGGTGTCGCGGGCGTGGAAGTACAGCCCCGCCTCGATGATCGTGAAGACGAGCAGCAGGAAGACCGGCGCGACGATCACGAACTCGATGGCACTCGTGCCCCGCTGGCGCACGGCCACTCCCCCGAGAGCGCGGGCGCGTCAGCCGTTGGTGCCCTGGTCGATCTGGGCCGAGCGCGTCTCGACGACGTGCTTGATGACACCGGCGACGACGAGCGCCAGGCCGACCACGATCGCGGAGATGATCGCCCACTCGACGGCGGTGGCGCCGCGCTGGCTGACACCCGCGCGACGTGCCTGCTCGGCGCGGCCACGCACCAGGACGACGAGGGCCTGCGCGCTGATGAGCAATGGGTTCACGAGGTGGTCGTTCCCTTCCCGAGAGACGGCAAACCAGTCAGTGGAGCTGGCTGACTGCCGGATAGGCCAAGAATAT
>DATFHM010000109.1:0-8308 GCA_035248385.1 Nocardioides sp.
CTCGAGGGTGTTCGGCCGGGTCGCCTTCGCGAACGCGAGCGCCCGCAGCGTCGGCTTGTGCAGCTTCGCGACGAGGACGATGGCGTGCACGCGCGTCGGCATCACCTTGTCCTCGTCGTCGGCCGCGAGCTCGTCGGCGACGTTCGAGTAGTGCCGCTTGATGGCGGCCATCAGGACCCAGAAGAACGCCATCGCCAGGATCGCGATCCACGCGCCGGCGAGGAACTTCGTGATCAGCACGACCACGAAGACGGCGGCCGTCATGGTGAGGCCGGCGGCGTTGATGATCCGCGAGCGCTGCATCCGGCGGCGTACGGCGGGGTCCGTCTCGGTCCTCAGGTTGCGGGTCCAGTGCCGGATCATGCCGAGCTGGCTGAGGTTGAACGAGACGAAGACGCCGACGATGTAGAGCTGGATCAGCTTGGTCGTCTGCGCGTCGAAGGCGACGATCAGCACGATCGCCATCACCGACAGGAACAGGATGCCGTTGCTGAACGCGAGCCGGTCGCCGCGCGACCCGAAGGCGCGCGGCATGTAGCCGTCGCGGGCCAGGATCGAGCCGAGGACCGGGAAGCCGTTGAAGGCGGTGTTCGCGGCGAGCACCAGGATCAGGCCGGTGACCGAGACGACGAAGTAGAAGCCCGGCGGGAAGTCGGTGAAGAGCGCCTTGGCGATCTGCGCGATCACGGCGTCCTGGACGGTGCCATCCGGCAGCGGCTTGCCGTTGAGCGTCAGCCGGTGCATCTCGTCGGGGTCGACGTAGCGCAGGCCCATCCGCTGGGCCAGCACGATGATCATCATCATCATCGTCACGGCGATCGCGCCGAGCATGGCTAGCGTGGTCGCCGCGTTGCGGCTCTTCGGCTTGCGGAACGCGGGCACGCCGTTGCTGATCGCCTCGACACCGGTCAGCGCCGCACAGCCCGAGGAGAAGGCCCGCATCAGCAGGAACACCAGGGCGATCCCGCCGAGGTCGCTGGTGCCGCCGTTCTCCGGGACGATGTCGTACTTGGCGCTCTCGACGTGCGGCAGGTGCCCGGTCGCGAGCAGCACGAGACCGAAGACGCCCATCGCGATGATCCCGAGCATGAAGCAGTACGTCGGGATGGCGAACGCCGTCCCGGCCTCGCGGATGCCGCGCAGGTTCATCGCGGTCAGCAGCACCACGAGCCCGACCGCGAGCAGCTCCACGTGCGCGTGGAGCGCGGGTATCAGCGCGCCGGCGTAGTTCGCGCCCGACGAGATCGACACCGCCACGGTGAGGACGTAGTCGACCAGCAGCGCGGCGGCGACCGTCAGGCCGGCGTACGGGCCGAGGTTGACGGTGGCGACCTCGTAGTCGCCACCACCGGAGGGATAGGCATGCACGTTCTGCCGGTACGACGCGATCACGGCCAGCATGACCAGCGCGACCAGGATGGCGATCTTCCAGCTGAACGCGTAGGCGCTCAGGCCCGCGATCGACAGCATGATGAAGACCTCGTCCGGCGCATAGGCGACCGACGAGAGCGCGTCGCTGGCGAAGACCGGCAGCGCGATCCGCTTGGGCAGCAACGTGTCCCCGAGCTGGGCGCTGCGCAGCTTGCGACCCAACAGGATGCGCTTGGAGAGATCGGCGACGCCCACGGGCCGACACCCTACGGCACCCCCTCCCCACCCAGATGGCCTAGGTTGAAGCCGTGCACGTCGTGATCATGGGATGCGGCCGGGTCGGCTCGACCCTCGCCCGCAGCCTCGAGGACCGCAACCACACCGTGGCCGTCATCGACACCGAGCCGGACGCGTTCCGGCGGCTCGGTCCCGGCTTCAACGGCGACAAGATCGCCGGGGTCGGCTTCGACCAGCAGGTGCTGGAGAAGGCGGGCATCCGCCGGGCCGAGGCGTTCGCCGCCGTGTCCAGCGGTGACAACTCCAACATCATCGCCGCGCGCGTCGCGCGCGAGACCTTCGGCATCCAGTCGGTCGTGGCCCGCATCTACGACCCGGGGCGTGCCGAGGTCTACCAGCGGCTCGGCATCACCACCGTCGCCACGGTGAAGTGGACGGCCGACCAGGTGCTGCGCCGGCTGCTGCCGGCCGGCGCCGAGCCGGACTTCCGCGACCCGTCCGGCACGATCCGGGTGGACCACATCACCGTCCCGGAGCCGTGGATCGGCCAGCTGATGATCGACCTGCAGATCCAGACCCAGAGCCGGATCGCCTGGATCGACCGGCTCGGCGAGGGCATGCTGCCGACCCGCGAGACCCGGGTCCAGGAGGGCGACATGCTGCACCTCGCGATGCGCGAGGACAACGCCGCCCACGTCTATGAAGTCCTCGAGCACGGTCCGGAGGGTCACTGACCATGAGGGTTGCCATCGCCGGAGCCGGCGCCGTCGGCCGATCGATCGCTCGCGAGCTGATCCAGAACGGTCATGACATCCTGCTCATCGACAAGGCCCCCGAGTCGATCCGCCCCGAGCGGGTCCCGGCCGCCGAGTGGCTGCTGGCCGACTCGTGCGAGCTGTCCTCGCTCGAGGAGGCGCGGCTGGAGAACTGCGACGTCGTGATCGCCGCGACCGGTGACGACAAGGTCAACCTCGTCACCTCGCTGCTGGCCAAGACCGAGTTCGGGGTCCCCCGCACGGTCGGCCGGGTCAACCACCCGAACAACGAGTGGCTGTTCACCGAGGCCTGGGGCGTCGACGTCAGCGTCTCGACGCCGCGCATCATGTCCGCGCTCGTCGAGGAGGCCGTCACCGTCGGCGACCTGGTGCGGCTCTTCGAGTTCCGCAAGGGCAACGCGAACCTGGTCGAGATGACGCTGCCCGCGGACTCGCCGTACGTCGGCAAGCCCAGCGGCCAGGTGCCGCTGCCGGACAACTGCGCGCTCGTGACGATCCTGCGCGACGGCCAGGTCTACGTCCCGACGCCGGACCAGCCGCTGGAGGCCGGGGACGAGCTGCTGTTCGTCGTACCGACCGAGGCCGAGGACGCGCTCGAGAGCCTGCTGGCCCCGGCCAGCCATCCGGAGAGCTGAGCCCGGATCCTGGCTAGGCCTGCTCCAGCGGCGTCGCGTTGCGGGCGAGCAGCCAGATCATCGCGGCCCAGCTGCCGATGCGCAGCGGCCAGCCCAGGCCGTAGCGCAGCCCGGCGATGATGCCGACTGCGGTGCCGGCGCCGATGGTGCCCTGGTGCCCGAGCAGCCAGACCGGACCCTGCAGCAGCACGCCGATCGCGCCCGGCAGCAGCATCACCCAGGTCAGCCGGCTGCACAGCCGCACGATCTGCGGGTTGGCGTGCCAGCCGATCGGGTCCTCGGTGGCGGCGCCCAGCATGAAGCCGAGCATCGGCCAGCGCACCAGGCAGCTGAGCCCGAGCACGATCGAGTAGCCGAGGCTGATCAGGATCCCGGGCAGGAAGTAGGCCAGCGCCTGGTCGTCGGCGCTGCCGCCGTGGCTGGCCGCCAGCCGGACGAAGATCCAGCCGATCGCGATGCTGAAGATCGCGTTGAAGACGTACTGCGTCGGGCTCTTCTGCACGACGCGGACGACGAGCGCGACCGCCGCGACCGCGAGGCTCGCGATCAGGGCGATCTGCAGGTGCTTGGTCGGCAGCCACACGGCCGTGAAGATCAGGCCCGGGATCGCCGCCTCGAGGATCCCCCGACGGCCACCGAGGGAGTCGGCGAGCTGACGGCGGACGAGCGCCTCGACGGTGTCGACCCCGATCGGCGCAGTGGACTCCACGTCCTCGCTCACAACGTCCTCGCTCACAGGAGCTCGTAGCGCGGGTTGTAGATGATCCGCGCGCCGTCATGCCGGCCGATCCGGCCGATCACCTGGATCGAGCGGCCAGGCTCGATGCCGACGATCCGGCGCCGGCCCAGCCAGACGATGGTGATCGAGCCGCTGCCGTCGAAGAGGTCGGCCTCGAGCGCCGGGACACCGCCGCGCGGACGCAGCGTCACCGTGCGCAGGGCGCCGCGCAACCGCACGGGCACCCGGTCGGCGGCGTCGGCCACCGAGGTGCAGCCCGCCTCGCCGGTGGCCTGCTGCAGGTCACGCGCGTCGATCTCCTGGGTGTTGGCCCACTTGTTCAAGGAGTGAAGGAGTCCGCGCTTCTCGCCCATGCTCCTAGCCTTCCACCTGCTGCAAGCCCTCGGGCAGCTTCAGCGCGAGCGGCTCGCCGACGGGCATGGCCTGCCCGCCGCGGCGTACGGCGACCTGGGCGACCGCGTCGTCCCAGGGCCGGGCGGCCTCCTGGTCCACGGCGGGCGCGCCGAGGAACGTGGCGCGCAGCAACCAGCGCGAGCCGTTGATGCCGACCACGCGCGAGACCTGCTGCGCGTGGCTGCCGTCGGGCTGCTGGACGGTCAGCTCGCAGAGCAGCTCGGTGCCGAAGCGGCCCTCGCGCTCGGTCGCGGTGCCGCCGAGGCGGGAGGTCTCCGCCGCGATCTGCGGACGGATCTCCCCCCATAGGTCACCGTTGCGCGGCGCCGCGAAGGCCCGCAGCTCGACGGCTCCCTGCTCTCCGGCGAGCAGCACGGCCCGCACCTCGCCGGTCTGCTCGTCGACCTGCAGCCGCAGGTCGTTGCCCACGAACGGGGCGATGAGCAGCGACCCCAGGTCGATGCGCTCCAGCCCGTCGTCCGGCAGGTCCTCGACGTCGTACGGTCCCGTCGCGGCCTCGTCGCTCACTTCGTCACCACTCCTCCGGCCGTGCGCGGCATCTCCGCGCCGACCCCGGTAGAACCGTAACCGCCGTCCCCCCGCACGCTGTCCGGAAGGTCCTCGACGGCCACGAAGCGCGCCCGCTCGAAGCGCTGGACCACCAGCTGCGCGATCCGGTCGCCACGGTTCAGCTCGATCGACTCGACCGGGTCGTGGTTGATCAGCAGCACCTTGATCTCGCCGCGGTAGCCGGCGTCGACGGTGCCGGGGGTGTTCACGATGGACAGGCCGTGCTTGGCGGCGAGCCCGGAGCGCGGGTGGATCAGCGCCACGTACCCGTCGGGGAGCGCGATCGCGATCCCGGTCGGGACCAGCGCACGCTCCCCCGGCGCCAGCCGGACGTCGACGGTGGTCAGCAGGTCGGCTCCGGCGTCGCCGGGATGGGCGTACGCCGGCAGCGGCAGCTCGGCGTCCAGGCGGCGTACGGCGATCTCCAGATCGGGGGTCTCAGGCACGCACGGAACCCTAGGTCATCCGGGTGACGAGCAGGATGGGATCATTCCCTGCGTGAGCGGCGCCCCGGACACCTACCACGAGCGCCTCGGCGTCCCGCTGCGCTGGTGGGCGCAGTGCACGATGGCCGTGGCCATCATCTGGCTGTCCATCGTGGTCGCCGTCCCCGGCCCCACCGCGTGGATCGCGACGGGCTTCGCCTTCGCCCTGATCGCCGCCTGCCTGTTCTGGTACGGCGATGCGCGGGTGATCGTCTCCGACGGCTGGTTCGAGGCCGGGCGGGCCCGCATCGAGACGGCGTACGTCGGCGACGTGGCGGCCCTCGACGCCGAGCAGACCCGCCTCGTGTCCGGCCGCGACGCCGACGCGCGGGCCTTCCTGCTGCTGCGGCCCTACCTGAAGCGGGCCGTCAAGGTCGAGATCACCGACCCGGCCGACCCGACGCCGTACTGGCTGGTCAGCACGCGGCACGCCGAGCGCCTCGCGAGCGCCCTCACGGCCGCCCGCACCTCCCACTGACCTCGGCGGCGTGCCCTAGGCTCGGACCATGGGCAAGAAGAAGCAGGGCAAGGGCGACAGCTCCAAGGTCTGGTCCTTGATGGCGCTGGTCTCGGGTGTCGGCGGCGCGGCGGTGGCCAAGAAGGGCCTCAACGCCGGCTGGAAGGCAGCCACCGGCAAGCAGCCGCCGGAGAACCCGGCCGACCCCGACGTGCAGCTGCGCGAGGCCGTCGCGTGGGCGGCGGCGAGCGGCACGTTCGTGGCGCTGGTCAAGATGCTGCTGCAGCGCCGGGCCGCGAACTACTACCTGAAGTCCACCGGCGAGCTCCCGCCGCCGCTGCGCAAGGACGCCTGATCCAAAAGAACAGCCGGGCCCGTCGACTCGACGGGCCCGGCTGTTGCTGTCTCACGCGCAATCGCGGCAGATCATCTTCTTCGGGTCGGCCAGCTGCGAGCGGTGGTGGACCAGGAAGCAGCTCATGCAGGTGAACTCGTCCTCCTGCTTCGGCTTCACCTCGACCGCCAGCTCCTCGTGGGACAAGTCGGCACCGGGGAGCTCGAAGGACTCGGCCGCCTCGACCTCGTCCTCGTCGACCTTGCCCGAGTTCTTGTCGTGACGGCGCGCCTTGAGCTCTTCGATGCTCTCCTCGGACTGCTCGTCCTCGTTCTTGCGCGGCGCGTCGTAGTCGGTTGCCATGACGTGTCCTCTCCCTCGTCTGCCCCGAGGTGTAGTGCCCTCAGCGCGGCAGATTGTGCACTATCCGGCGACGGGTTGCGACACCGGTGCTCTCGCGTGTCCGGAAACAGCGCTGGCGCGCAGGCTATTCCCGCTCGAAACCAGCGGATCTGAGGGCGTCGCGGAGCTCGTCGAATCCGTGATCGGGGCCACACACGACCAGGTCCCCGCCACCGGCTCCGCGCAGGACCTCGAGACGTGCACCGGCCGTCCGCGCGATCAGGCCGCCGGCGGCGAAGTCCCAGAGGTTGACGCCCTCCTCGGCGTACGCATCGGCCTGTCCGGCGGCGACGTGGCACAGCTCGAGGGCGCAGGAGCCGTGCCGGCGGATGTCGCGGACGTGCGGCAGCAACCGGGCCACCGCCGCCCCCTGGACGGCCCGCACCTCGGCCCGGTAGGAGAAGCCGGTGAGGAGGAGCCGCTGGCCCAGCGGCGCCGGAGCGCGTACGCCGAGGGACGCGCCGTCGCAGGTCGCGACGCCGGTCTCGGTGTCGGCGGCGTACAGGTGACCCTTGGCGACGTCCAGGACGACCCCCGCGACGACCTCGCCGTCGACCTCGGCCGCGATGGAGACGGAGTACTCGGGCAGGCCGTAGAGGAAGTTGACCGTGCCATCGATCGGGTCGACGATCCAGCGCACGCCGCTGGTGCCGACGACGTCGTCGCCCTCCTCGCCGAGGATCGAGTCGTGCGGCCGGGCGGCGAGCAGGAGCGAGCGGATCAGCTCCTCGGCGGCTCGGTCGGTGACCGTGACGACGTCGACGTCGCTGGACTTCGTGGCGGCCACGTCGACCGAGCCGGCGTGCTTCTCGATCAGCGCGCCGGCCTGCTGGGCGACCTCCGCGGCGAGCGCGCGGAGCACGAGCGGCGAGCTCATGCGCGCGGGAGGCAGCAGCCGTCCGGGCAGCGTGCGCACCGGTCGCCGGAGAGCGCGAGCTCCCGCAGCGCGGCGACGAACCGCGGGTCGGTGCCGGCCGTGCCCGCCCGCCGGGCCGGCAGCCCGAGCCGCTCGGCGGTGGCGAGGGCCTCGGTGTCGAGGTCGTAGACGACCTCCATGTGGTCGGACACGAACCCGACCGGGACCAGCACGACCGCGGCGACGCCGGCGGCGGAGAGCTCCTCGAGCCGGTCGTTGACGTCAGGCTCCAGCCAGGGCGTGCGCGGGGACCCGGAGCGCGAGCAGAAGACGAGCTCGTGCGGGCGCTCCACTCCCGTCGCGGCGGCGACGTCGGTGGCGACCCGGGCGGCGACGTCGAGGTGCTGCGCGAGGTAGCTGCCGCCCTCCGGCCCGCTCTCCTCGTTCATCGCGGTCGGGATGGAGTGGGTGACGAACACCAGGTGGGCGTCGTCGCGGACGTCGTCGGGGAGGTCGGCGAGCGCGGCCACCGTGTGGTCGACGGACGCCGCCACGAAGCCGGGGTGGTCGTAGTAGGCGCCAATCTTGTCGATCGTCAGGCCGCTGTCCGCGGGGAGGGCCGCCAGGGCCTCGTCGAGGTTGTCGAGGTACTGCCGGCAGCTGCTCCAGGAGGAGTACGCCGACGTCGTGATGCACACCGCCCGGCGTACGCCGTCGGCGGCCATCCGCGCGACCGTGTCGGCGACGTACGGCTCCCAGTTGCGGTTGCCCCAGTAGACGGGTAGGTCGACGCCGTTCGCGGCCAGGTCGGCCTCGAGCGCGGCGATCAGCGCGCGGTTCTGGTCGTTGATCGGGCTGCGTCCGCCGAACTGGAAGTAGTGCGCGCCGACCTGCTCGAGCCGCTCGCGCGGAATGCCGCGGCCGCGGGTCACGTTCTCGAGGAACGGCACGACGTCCTCGGGCTTCTCGGGACCTCCGAAGGACAGCAGGAGGAGGGCGTCGTACGGTTGCCCGGACGGGGGCTCAGCACTGGTCACGCGACCATCGTAGGGA
>DATFHM010000110.1:0-3507 GCA_035248385.1 Nocardioides sp.
GCGGAATCCTCCGCACCGGCGGCGACACCTTCCCCCACTCGGTCAGCAGCACCCGCCGGCTCGACCACGACCACGTGACCCCCTACGACCCGCTCGGCCCACCCGGCCAGACAAGCGACAAGAACCACGCCCCGCTCACCCGCCTCCACCACCGCATCAAGACCCACGACCCCGGCTGGAGAGTCGAGCAGATCGGCCTCGGCGCCTACCGCTGGACCACACCCCACGGCCTCTGCAGAGTCGTCACCCCACGCGGCACCCGAGAGGTCGAACCCATCCAGGCCGACGACGGCACCATCATCGGCGAGCTCTACTGGGCCTGACGCCGAGGGCCCAGGTGCACGATTCCGCACACCCGGGCGCGCTCGCGGCTGTAGCGTGAGCGCTTCGCGCGATCACCCCTGGATCGCCGCAGGTCGGAGGGACCGAGGATGAAGCTGGTGGTGCGCGCTCTCGTGGGCGCGATGGCGATGGTGTCGATGTCGATGGGAGCCGCTCAGGCGACCACGGGCGCGCCGCCGGTGACCGTGGACGACGCCGTGACGGTGACGGCGCTGCGGGGTGCCGCGCCGGACGTGCTGGCCAACGACTCCGACCCCGACGGCGACCCGCTGGCCGTGTGCCGGCTGGGCACCGTGCCGAGCGGTCTGGACGCCGAGATCATCGACGGCAAGCTCGAGCTCTTCCCGTTCACCCCGGGCACCTACTCGCTCACCTACTACGCCTGCGACTTCGACTACCTCACGCCGGGGACCGTCACCGTCACGGTGAAGCCCGCCCCGAAGATCGCGATCCGGGTCCTGAAGTCGGACAGCCGCCCGGGCCAGCTCAAGGTCGTCAACCGCGGATCGTTCACGTTCGCGTTCCAGTGGGGCTCCTACAAGAAGGTGCAGCCGGACGGACGCGTGCACGTCGCCGCGCACTCCAGCAGGTGGGTGCACGTACGCCGGGTCTCGGTGACGTGGGTGGCGTCGAACGCCCGCCGCGGTGCGTTCCGGATCGGCTTCGTCCGCGGCATCAAGCTGCCCCGTGGCGTGCACGCCCTCCCGCCCGGCGCCCCGGCGGCCGGAGGGAGCTTCACCTACGGCACCACCAGCAGCTTCCGGTGGGCCGTCAGCGGGCGCTGAGGTCGGCGGCGACCAGCCGGCGTACCGCCTCGTCGAGCACCTCGGGGCGCTTGCAGAACGCCCAGCGCACCAGGGTGTCGCCGGCGTCGGAGTCGTAGAAGACCTGCATCGGGATCGCGACGACGCCCGCCCGCTCCGGCAGGGCGAGGCAGAAGTCGCGCCCGCTGGCCCAGCCGAGGTCGCGGACGTCGGTGGTCGCGAAGTACGTCCCCTCCGGGGTGTACGCCGTCAGGCCGGCCTGCCGCAGACCGCCGACCAGGCGGTCGCGGCCGGCCTCCAGCTCGCGCGCGAGGGCGGTCGGGAAGCCGGCGTGCTCGTCCAGGGCGACCGCGACCGCGGGCTGCAGCGGGGCGCCGGAGACATAGGTCAGCCACTGCTTCGCGCCGGTCACCGCGTCGACCAGGTCGGCCGGACCGGTGGCCCACCCGACCTTCCACCCGGTGAACGAGTAGGACTTGCCGGCGCTGGAGAGGGTCAGCGTCCGCTCCGCCATCCCCGGCAGCGTCGCGAGCGGCACGTGCCGGCGGCCGTCGAAGGTGAGGTGCTCGTAGACCTCGTCGGTCACGACCAGCAGGTCGCGCTCGATCGCGATGTCGGCCACGGCCTGCAGCTCGGCGGCCGTCAGCACGCGACCCGTCGGGTTGTGCGGGTTGTTGAGCAGGATCAGCTTGGTCCGGTCGGTGACGGCTGCCCGCAGCGCGGCCGGGTCGAGGGCGAAGTCGGGCGCGCGGAGGGTCACCGGCCGGCGTACCCCACCGGCGAAGGCGATCATCGCGGGGTAGGAATCGTAGTAGGGCTCGAGCACGACCACCTCGTCGCCCGGGTCGACCAGGCCGAGGATCGCCGACGCGATCGCCTCGGTGCAGCCGGTGGTGACGAGCACCTGGGTGTCCGGGTCGAGGTCGATGCCGTAGTGCCGCTGCTGGTGCGCCGCGATAGCCGCGCGCAGCGGCGCGATGCCCCGCCCGGGCGGGTACTGGTTGGCGCCGCCCTCGAGCGCTGCGACGGCTGCGGCGATCACCGCCGGCGGTCCGTCGACGTCGGGGAAGCCCTGGCCCAGGTTGACCGACCCGGTCCGGATCGCCAGCGCGGACATCTCCGCGAAGATCGTCGTACCCGTGCCGGCGACGCGTGCTGCTGCCCTGCCCATGCAGCGACCCTAGCGACCGCACTAACCTTCAGGTCGTGACCACGACCGACGCGGACCTCGCTGCCGACATCGACGCCACCTGCCGCCTCACCGGGGAGTTCACGCTCCGGTCGGGTCAGGTGAGCAACGAGTACTTCGACAAGTACCTCTTCGAGGCCGACCCGCTCCTGCTCGCGCGCGTGGCGCGGGAGATGGCGCAGCTGCTGCCGGCCGACACCGAGCTGCTCGGCGGCCTGGAGATGGGCGGCATCCCGATCGTCACCACGATCAGCCAGCTCGTCGGCATCCCGGCCCTCTTCATCCGCAAGAAGGCCAAGGAGTACGGCACCGCCAAGCTCGCCGAGGGTCCGTCGTACGCCGGGAAGCGGGTGACCCTCATCGAGGACGTCATCACCACCGGCGGCGCGGTGCGCGACGCGACGAACGCGCTGCGCGAGGCGGGTGCTGTCGTCGAGGTCGTCATCTGCGCGATCGACCGCTCGCCGGAGGGCGAGAACCCGCTCGCGGACGTGGGCCTGGAGATCCGCCCGGTGCTCACCAAGGCGGTGCTGGACGCGGCGCGTGCCGCGGCTCAGGGCTGAGCGTCAGGACTCGTCGGGCTCGAGCGCCGGCTTCTGCTCGTGCCGCTTCTTCCAGATCTCGTAGACCAGGCCGAGGACGGTGACGGCCAGAAGGCCGTAGGTCACCAGGTCGATGTACTTGCCCAGGCTCGGGAAGGTCTGGCCGAGGCCGTAGCCGATGAGCAGCAGCGAGCAGACCCAGGCGACCGCACCGACCGCGCTCCAGACGAAGAAGACCTTCCGGTTCATCCGCGTGACACCCGCGACGAGCGTGATGTAGGTGCGCACGAACGGGACGAAGCGGCCGATCACGAGGGCGGAGTGGCCGTGCCGGTCGAAGAACGCCGAGGTCTGCTCGAGGTACTGGCGCTTGACGATCCGGCCGTCGCGCTCGTAGATCACCGGACCGATCCGGTCCCCGATCAGGTAGCCCGACACGTTGCCCGCGAAGGCCGCCGCGCAGTAGACCACGATGGCGAACAGCAGGTCCCCGAAGTGCCCGCCCGGGATGATGTCGACCTTGCCCTCGGCGATGAACAGGCCCATCGCGAACAGCAGGGTGTCACCCGGCAGGAAGGGGAAGAGCAGACCGCACTCGACGAACAGAACCCCGATCCCGACCCAGAACAGGGCGGCTCCGAACTCCTTGAGCAGGAAGTCGGGGCTCAGC
>DATFHM010000111.1:0-4232 GCA_035248385.1 Nocardioides sp.
GCGAAGAGGAACGGCGCCTGCAGGGCGGCGTACAGGATCGCGAGGCTGATCATCACCACGGCGAGCAGCAGGGCGGCGTGGACCGCCTTGCGCACGAAGAGGATGCCGAGCGCGGCGATCACCATGATCGGCGCGAGGATCCAGAAGGCCACCATCACGCGTCCCCTCCCGACTTGAACTGACCGCGGTAGTAGTCCTCGGCGTCGTCGGCGAGCAGCATCGCGTGCGGCGGCTGCTCCATCCCCGGCAGCAGCGGGGCGAGGAGGTCGGACTTCTCGTAGATCAGGCTGGACCGGCTGTCGTCGGCGAGCTCGTACTCGTTGGTCATCGTCAGCGCGCGCGTCGGGCACGCCTCGATGCACAGCCCGCACAGGATGCAGCGCAGGTAGTTGATCTGGTAGACGCGGCCGTAGCGCTCCCCCGGCGAGAACCGCTGGCTGTTCCCGTCCTCGTCCGGTACGTCGGAGTTCGACGCGCCCTCGACGTAGATCGCATCGGCCGGGCAGGCCCACGCGCACAGCTCGCAGCCGACGCACTTCTCCAGGCCGTCCGGCCAGCGGTTGAGCTGGTGACGACCGTGGAACCGGGGCGCGGTCGGGAACTTCTCCTTGGGGTACTGCTCGGTGACGACCTTGCGGAACATCGTCCGGAAGGTGACCCCGAAGCCGGCGACCGGGTCCCAGAGCTGCTCCTTGAGCGTCGCGCCCTGGTCCTCGTCCTTGCTGGTCGGGTCAGCCATGCTGCACCTCCGTCACGGTTGCGTCGTTGCCGAACACGATCGGGGCCGCCGCTCCGCGCACGGCACCGCCGGCGGGCATCGGCGGGACGGGGAATCCGCCGGCGCGCTGGTCGCGGGACGGCTGCTGCGCCACCTCCTCGACCTCCGCCGACTTCCGCTCCGGCAGGAAGAACAGGCCCAGGAAGAGCACCAGCAGCACGCCGACCACGATGAGCACCGTGGTGCGGTTGAAGCCGGCGTCGGAGTTGCGGGCCGCGCGCATCGTGGCGACGGCGAGGATCCAGACCAGCGACACCGGGATCAGCCGCTTCCAGCCGAACGCCATGAACTGGTCGTAGCGCAGCCGCGGCAGCGAGCCGCGCAGCCAGATGAAGATGAACACGAAGAACAGGACCTTGCCGAAGAACCAGACCAGCGGCAGGTAGCCCTCGTTGGCGCCGGCCCACACGTGGTCGAGCCAGAACGGCGCGTGCCAGCCGCCGAGGAACAGCGTCGTGGCGAGCGCGGAGACCGTGCCCATGTTGATGTACTCGGCGAGGAAGAACAGCGCGAACTTCAGGCTGGAGTACTCGGTGTGGAAGCCGCCGACCAGCTCGCCCTCGGCCTCGGGGAGGTCGAACGGCGCGCGGTTGGTCTCGCCGACCATGGCGATCGTGTAGATGACGAAGCTCGGCAGCAGGATCAGCCCGAACCAGACGTTGCCCTGGGCGGCCACGATGTCGCTGGTGGACATCGAGCCGGCGTACATGAAGACGGCGACGAGGGCCAGGCCCATCGCGACCTCGTAGGAAATCATCTGCGCGCTGGAGCGCAGCCCCCCGAGCAGCGAGTACGTCGATCCGCTGGACCATCCCGCGAGCACGATGCCGTAGATGCCGATCGACGCGATCGCCATCACGAACAGGACCGCGACCGGCAGGTCGGTGAGCTGCAGCGGCGTCCGGTGGCCGAAGAAGGTCACCGTCGGACCGAAGGGGATCACCGCGAACGTGACGAAGGCGGGGACCGCCGACAGAACCGGCGCGAGCGTGAAGACGACCTTGTCGGCGAGCGTCGGCGTCAGGTCCTCCTTCAGCGCCAGCTTCACACCGTCGGCCAGGGACTGCAGCAGGCCGAACGGGCCGTGCACGTTGGGGCCGATCCGGTGCTGCATGCGCGCCACGACACGGCGCTCCCACCAGATGTTGAACAGGGTGAGCAGCACCAGCACGACGAAGATCGCGACCGCCTTGATCGCCACGATCCACCACGGGTCGTGGCCGAACGCCGAGAGGTTCGTGGCGGTGAGCGGGATCATGCCTTGCCTCCGCTGATCGTGACGGTCGATCCCGGCGACGCCAGGTCGGACAGGACGCCGGCCCCGAACGAGCTGGCCGGCAGCCACACCGTGGCCGGAGCCATCTGCTCGTCGGCGGTGGCGCGCAGGGTGATCGAGCCGCGGTCACCGGTCACCGTGATGAGCGGGCCGTGCTCGTCGTACAGGTCGGGCGGGAGGACGGCGACGGCCGGGCGGGCCGTGGCCTGCAGGTACTTGTCGCCCTCCTGGAGCCGGCCGTTGTCGATGGACTGCTTCCAGGTGGAGAGCCGGACCGGGCCGACGCCGCCCGCGGCGTGAGCGTCGGCGAGGTCGCCGACCATCGGCACCCGCGCGCCGTCCCAGGGCCCGAGCGCGGCCATCTCGGCCCGGGCCTCCGCGACCGTGGTGAAGCCGAGCGGAGCGCCCATCTCGGCGGCGATCCCCGCGAGGGAGCGGAGGTCGGGCAGCGCGCCCGCGACGTGCAGGGCCGCCGGGAAGGGCCGCACGCGACCCTCCCAGTTGACGAACATGCCCTCCTTCTCGGCCACCGCGGCGACCGGGAAGACCACGTCCGCCACGGCCGTGACCTCGGTGTGGCGCAGGTCGAGGGCGACGACGAAGCCCGCGGACTCGACGGCCAGCCGGGTCGCCACCGGGTCGGCGGTGTCGGCCGGGTCGACGCCGCCGATCACGAGGCCGCCGAGCTCGCCGGCGGTGAGCGCCGCGACGATCGCGTTGCCGTCGCGTCCCTCCGTCTCCGGCAGGTGGTCGACACCCCACGCCGTGGCGACGTCGACGCGGGCGGCGGCGTCGGCCACCGGGCGGCCGCCGGGCAGCAGGCCCGGCAGGCAGCCGGCCTCGAGCGCGCCCCGGTCGCCCGCGCGGCGCGGCACCCAGGCAACCCGGACGTGGGTCTGCTCGATGACGTCGGACAGCGCGGTGAGGGCGCCGGGGACGGCGGCGAGCCGCTCGCCGACCAGCAGGACCGTGGAGCCGTCGAGCTCACCGGCGATCTCGGCGAGGGCAGCGGCCTCCTCGCCCGGAGCCGTGGCGATCAGCCGGCCGGAGAGCTTCGCGAGGCCCCGCGTCAGGTGCGAGGCGATCGCGACGACCTCGGTGCCGCCGGCGCCCACGCTCTTGCGCAGCCGCAGGAAGATCGTCCCGGCCTCGTCCTCGGGCTCGAGGCCGACGAGGACCACCTTCGCGGCCGACTCGAGGTCGGCGTACGAGACGTGGTCGGGGCCGGTCAGGACGACGTACGACGCCAGGAAGGCGGCCTCCTCCGCGGAGTGCGGCCGTGCTCGGAAGTCGATGTCGTTGGTGCCGAGCGCGGTCCGCGCGAGCTTGCTGTAGGCGTAGGCGTCCTCGGCGGTGAGCCGGCCACCGGTGAGGACGCCGACACCGCCGGCCTGCTTGGCCGCGGCCAGGCCGCGGGCCGCGACGGCGAAGGCCTCGGGCCAGGACGCGGCCCGGAGCCGGCCGTCCTCGCGGACCATCGGGTGCGTGATCCGGTCCTCGCCC
This sequence comes from Nocardioides sp., assembly GCA_035248385.1. GTDB lineage: Bacteria > Actinomycetota > Actinomycetes > Propionibacteriales > Nocardioidaceae > Nocardioides. The sequence continues at coordinate 3,558 of DATFHM010000111.1, forward strand.
TGCGCGTAGGTGAAGGCGAACCGGTCCTTGTCGGTGATCCACTCCTCGTTGACCGCGGGGTCGTTGCCGGCCTGACGGCGCATCACCTTGCCGCGCCGGTGGTCGACGCGCAGCGCGGCGCCGCAGGCGTCGTGCTCGCCCACGCCGGGCGTGGAGACCAGGTCGAACGGGCGGGAGCGGAAGCGGTACTGCTCGGAGGTGAGCGCGCCGACCGGGCAGATCTGGATGACGTTGCCCGAGAAGTACGACAGGAAGGGCGCGTCCTCGGCGATGCCGATCTGCTGCTCGGCGCCGCGCTCGACGAGCGCGATGAACGGGTCGCCGGGGATCTCGTCGGCGAAGCGGGTGCAGCGCTGGCAGACGATGCAGCGCTCGCGGTCGAGCAGGATGTTCGGCGAGAGGTTGATCGGCTTCGGGAAGGTCCGCTTCAGCCCGTGGTTGCGGTCGTCGGAGAACCGGGACTCGCCCCGGCCGTTGGTCATCGCCTGGTTCTGCAGCGGGCACTCGCCGCCCTTGTCGCAGACGGGGCAGTCGAGCGGGTGGTTGACCAGCAGCAGCTCCATCACGCCCTGCTGCGCCTTGTCGGCGACCGGGCTGGTGGCCTGGGTGTTGACGACCATGCCCTCGGCGACCGGCAGCGTGCAGGACGCCTGGGGCTTGGGGAAGCCGCGTCCG
>DATFHM010000112.1:0-12524 GCA_035248385.1 Nocardioides sp.
GCCTCCAGCACGCGACGCGTGAGGTCCGGACGGTTGAAGACGATCAGCACCACCGGCGTCGCCAGCACTCGGTGCCCCTTCCTGGAGCGATGGACGGAGTCCCCCGGGCGCGGATTCTATGCTTCGTGGAACACCAGATGACGGCGGTTGCTCGCTGATACAGTCGCCGCCGTCCCATCGGCGGCTCGAGGTAGGTCATGCCCCCCAGCACCCAGCGTGTCGTTGCGAAGATCAAGCGGGCGGACGCCCGGCTTGCCACGCAATGGCTCAAGCGACAGACCAAGGCGTCCATCGCCCGTACCGGTTATCTGGTCACGCGGATGGATGAGGAATCGCGGCGTTACGTCGCGGTCACCCACAACGACGAGGTGGCTCTGCCACGAGGGGCGGAGGCCCGGCTGCGGTCCGACAGCCCACAGCTCGCCTCGCTCGAGGCGCGGTACGCCGCCGCCGCCGAGCAGGGCGTGCTCGCCGCCGTCCCGACCCAGTGGCACAGCGGCTTCCTGAAGCGGAACCTGTCCATGGCCTGGTTCCGTGGCGACAACGCCTACGTGTGGCAGTTCCGCCACCTGGGCACCGCGGCGAAGATCCGGATGTACCTGAGCCTGCTCGACGTGGCCGGCCGCGACCGGCTCGGCCTGCTCGACAAGCTCGACGAGGACGGCCTGTTCGGCGCCTGGACCTTCACGTACGGCGACCGCAAGCCGGTCAGCCGCGACCTGCTGGACAGCGTCAACGAGATCAGCTACCTCGACGACCAGATGGGCCTGTCGGGCATCGACGGCCTGCGGGTCCTCGACATCGGCGCCGGCTACGGCCGGCTCGCGCACCGCATGTCCGCGGGGCTGAGCAACCTGGCGGCGTACGACTGCATCGACGGTGTCGCGACGTCCACCTTCCTGTGCGACTACTACCGCGAGTTCCGCGGCATGCCGGAGTCGGTGCGCGTCGTACCTCTGGACGAGCACGAGAAGCTCGGCGAGCGCTACGACCTCGCGGTCAACATCCACTCCTTCTCCGAGTGCTCGCTCGAAGCCATCAACTGGTGGCTCGACCGGATCGCGGAGCGCGACGTCGAGTGGCTGCTCATCGTCCCGAACGAGCCCGATGAGCTGCTCAGCACCGAGCTCGACGGCTCCTTCAAGCCGTTCCGCCAGGACGTGCTGGACCGCGGCTACGAGCTCGTCGACAGCCGCCCGGTCCACCAGGACGACGAGCTGCGTGAGCTCATCGACCTGCACGACCGGTTCTACCTCTTCCGAAAGGTCGCCCGATGACCGCGCGCAGGGCCATGATCACCGGCATCACCGGTCAGGACGGCTCCTACCTGTCCGAGCTCCTCCTCGAGAAGGGGTACGAGGTCCACGGCCTGGTCCGCCGCTCCTCGACCCTGAACCGGAGCCGGATCGACCACCTGCACAACGAGTCGGGCCTGCACCTGCACTACGGCGACCTGACCGACGGCGTCAGCCTGTCGAACCTGATCCGCGACATCGCGCCGCACGAGGTCTACAACCTCGGCGCGCAGAGCCACGTGAAGGTCTCCTTCGAGCTGCCCGAGTACACCGCGTCGACCGACGCGGTCGGCACGCTGCGGCTGCTCGAGGCGATCCGCGCTTCGAAGATCGACTGCCGCTTCTACCAGGCGTCGACCTCGGAGATGTTCGGCGCCACCCCGCCTCCGCAGAAGGAGACGACCGCGTTCTACCCGCGTTCGCCGTACGGCGCCGCGAAGCTGTACGCGCACTGGGTGACGATCAACTACCGCGAGGCCTACGACCTGTTCGCCGTGTCGGGGATCCTGTTCAACCACGAGTCGCCGCGCCGCGGCGAGAGCTTCGTGACGCGCAAGATCACTCTCGGTGTCGCGGCGATCAAGCTCGGCGTCACCGACCACCTCACCCTCGGCAACCTCGACGCGGTCCGCGACTGGGGCTACGCCAAGGAGTACGTCGAGGGCATGTGGCGGATGCTCCAGCACGACGAGCCGCAGGACTACGTCCTGGCGACCGGCATCGGCACCACCGTGCGGGAGTTCTGCGAGTACGCCTTCTCGCACGCGGGCCTCAACTGGGAGGACCACGTCCGCTACGACAAGTCCTACGAGCGGCCCACCGAGGTCGACGCGCTCATCGGTGACTACACCAAGGCCCGCGAGGTGCTCGGCTGGCAGCCCGCCACCGACGCCAAGGGCCTGGCCGCGCTGATGGTCGATGCCGACATCGACCAGCTCGGCAAGCTGATCGAGCGGTCCTGACCCGACCGATGCACCTGGTGCTCGATGCCGTCGCCGTGCGCGAGGGCAGCTCGGCGGTCGTCGTCGGCGGTCTGCTCCACGGGTGGGCGCAGCTGACCGACGGCGACCGCGTCACGGTCCTCGCGGGACCTGAGGGGCCCGCGTTCGACGTACCGGACGGGATGGCGGTCGAACGTCTCTCGCCGCCGGTCGGCGGGCCGGCCGGCGCGGCGTGGCTCCGCTCCGTCGGCGTACGACGGGCGGCGCGGCGGCTCGGCGCCGACGTGCTCCTCGCCGGCGTACCGGCCAGCTCGCTCGCGGGCGGGGCGCCGCAGCGCGGCGTCATCCTCTACGACCTGCGCCACGAGCTGCGTCCGCACCAGTTCTCCGGACGCACCCGCGCGGCACGCGCCGTCTCGTGGGGCTGGAGCCTGCGCCGGGCCGACCGGATCCTCACCATCTCCGAGCGCACCCTCGACGACCTGCGCCGGCTGCACCCGCGGATCGCCCGCCGGGGCGTCGCGGCCCAGCTCGGCTCTGACCACGCCGAGGAGTGGGGACGACCCGAGACGCAGGAACACCGGTACGCACTGGCGTTCGGGCACTTCGCGAACAAGAACGCCGACGCCGTGATCGAGGGCTGGGCCCGGTTCACCGCGTCCACCCCGACCGACCTGGTGCTGCGGCTGGTCGGCATGGGCTCGTCGGACCGGGCGGCGGCCCAGGCCCGTGTCGAGGCGCTCGGCATCGCCGATCGGGTCGAGCTGATGCCCTGGCTCGACGACGAGAGCTTCGCGGCCTGCTTCGCGGGCGCGTCACTCGTGCTGTTCCCGTCGGACTTCGAGGGGTTCGGGCTGCCCGCGGCCGAGGCGGTGCGCCTGGGCATTCCTACGGTGGTGTCGGGCGATCCCGCCCTCGCCGAGGTGACCGGTGGTCACGCCGTCGTCGCGGCGTCCACCTCCCCCGACGACCTGGCCGCCGCGACCCGCGAGGCCCTGGCGCGCACGCCGGAGCAGCTCGAGGCCGGCCGGAGGTTCGCGGAGGCGTTCACCTGGCGGCGTACCGCCGCGACGGTGCGGAGCGGGTTCGTCAGGTCCTGACGAACCCGAGGTCGAGGTACGCCGGGTCGTCCTCGACGCCGGTCTTCGCTCGGAGCAGGTCCACGTCCACCATCTGCTGGACGAGCTGCTCGAAGGTGACCGCCGCGGTCCAGCCGAGCTCCTGCGCGGCCGGACGCGGGTCGGCGACAGAGACGGCGACGTCCGCCGGGCGCACCAGCGCCGGGTCGTGCACGACGTACGACGCCGCATCGGCGAGCCCGGCCGCGGCGAACGCGGTCTCCACGAGCTCGCCGAGGGTGTGCGCGACACCGGTGCCGATCTGCACGTCGACGGGCTCGTCGTGGGCCAGGCTGGCGCGCATCGCGCCGACGTAGTCGCCCGCGTGCCCCCAGTCGCGGCTGACGTCGAGGCTGCCGAGCGTGACCGAGTCGGCCAGGCCCAGCGCGATCGCGGCGGCGGCGCGGGTGATCTTGCGGGTCACGAACTGCTCGCCGCGCAGGGGGCTCTCGTGGTTGAACAGGGTCCCGACGGAGGCGAGCACGCCGTGCTCGCGACGAGCCTCGGCGACCAGCTCGGCGGCGCGGCGCTTGGACTCGGCGTACGGGCTCTTGCCGCCGAGCGTCTCGGCCGACGACGCCTGGAACATCCGCACGGCGTGCCCCTCGCGGCCGAGCGCGACGACGGCCTCGAGCAGGGTGCCCACGGGCGCGGTGTTGCACGCGAACGCCAGCTCCGGCTGGACCCAGCTGCCACCGACCGAGCTGAACGCGGCGAGGTGGTAGATCTCGTCGGGTCGTACGCCGGCGACGAGCTCGCCCAGCGCGGCGGCGTCGCGGATGTCGAGGGTGACCAGCTCGGTGCCGGGTGCGTACAGGCGCGTGCGCGCACCGCCGTCGCCGGAGGGCGAGACCGTCCCGACGACCCGGAGCCCGTCGGCGAGCAGGGCCCGCGCGAGGTAGATCCCGTCCTGGCCCGACACGCCGGTGATCAGTGCCGTTCGGGGGTGGGTCACGGCACCGGAGTCTACGGCCCCGAGGGGTCGGCCACGGCGGCGGCCGATCCACGTTACTGTTTGCCGGACACGCCATAGGTGGGCTCGGCCAGCTGCGTGACGAAACGGCATTCATCTCGTTGATGCCGCGTGCTGGGGGGCATACCGAAACCGTAGATCTAGTGAGGAGCTCCCCCATGACCACGGGCAATGTCGACGTACTCGTCGCCGGCGGTGGCGGATTCATCGGCGGCCACCTGGTGGCCGACCTGCTGGCCCAGGGCAAGTCGGTCCGCGCGGTGGACGTCAAGCCGATGGACCAGTGGTACCAGGTCCACCCGGACGCGCAGAACGCCGTCGGGGACCTCTCCCTCCTCGACCAGGCCGAGGCCGCCACGAAGGGCGCCCGCGAGGTCTACATGCTGGCCGCCGACATGGGCGGCATGGGCTTCATCGAGAACAACAAGGCCCTGTGCATGCTGACGGTGCTCACCAGCACCCACATGCTGCAGGCGGCGCAGAAGCACGACGTGGAGCGCTTCTTCTACTCCTCGTCCGCGTGCGTGTACGCCGCCGACAAGCAGACCAACCCCGACATCACGGCCCTCAAGGAGTCCGACGCCTACCCGGCCATGCCGGAGGACGGCTACGGCTGGGAGAAGCTCTTCACCGAGCGCATGGCTCGTCACTTCCGCGAGGACTTCGGGCTGCAGACCCGCGTCGCGCGCTACCACAACGTCTACGGCCCCGAGGGCACCTGGACCGGCGGCCGCGAGAAGGCTCCCGCCGCCGTCTGCCGCAAGATCGCCGAGGCGGTCATCTCCGGCAACCACCAGCTCGACATCTGGGGTGACGGCGAGCAGACCCGCAGCTTCATGTACATCGACGACTGCGTGAAGGGCTCCCAGATGATCCTGGGCAGCGACCACCTCGAGCCGATCAACCTCGGCTCCGCCGAGCTCGTGACGATCAACCAGCTCTACTCGATCGTCGAGGAGATCGCGGGCATCAAGTGCACCCGCAACTACCAGCTCGACGCTCCGCAGGGCGTCCGGGGACGCAACTCCGACAACACCGAGATCCAGCGGGTCTTCGGCTGGGAGCCCTCGATCAGCCTGCAGGACGGCATGGCGAAGACCTACGCCTGGGTCTTCGACCAGGTCAAGCGCGCCCACGGCTGAGCCGCGGTGCGCATCCTCGTCCACGACCACAGCGGCCACCCGTTCCAGGCCGAGCTCAGCCGTGAGCTCGCCCGGCGCGGTCACACCGTCACCCACTCCTACGTCGCCGGCTACGTGTCCGGCAAGGGCCGGCTGCAGGCCGAGCCCGGCGAGACGATCACCTTCGAGGGGATCGGCGGCGACAAGCCGATCGAGAACATGCGGATGCTCGACCGCCTCAAGCGGGAGATCGTGCGTGGCTTCGAGCTCGTCCGGCACGTGCGCCGGGTGGACCCGGACATCACGATGCTGTCGAACGTGCAGATCCCGACCCTGGTGATCTTCGCGGTCGCGGCGATGTTCCTGCGCCGGCCGTGGGTCCTCTGGCACCAGGACGTGTACGCCGTGGCGGTGCGCTCGTTCACCGGCACGAAGCTGCCGAAGCGGTTCGCCGTGGTCGCGGCCGCGTTCGAGGTCGCCGAGCGGTTCTGCGCCCGGCGGGCCCGCGCGATCGTGGTGATCGCGCCGTCGTTCCTGCCCGTCCACGAGAAGTGGGGCACGGCCGGCAAGGCCACGGTGATCCCGAACTGGGCGCCGCTGGACGAGATCTTCCCGGTCGAGCGCAAGAACGACTGGGCGGCCGAGCACGAGCTCGACGACGTGCCGACGCTGCTCTACTCGGGCACCCTCGGCCTCAAGCACAACCCTGTGCTGCTGGTGCGGCTCGCCCGCAAGGTCCTGGACCTGGGCCAGCAGGTGCGCCTGGTCGTCGTGAACACCGGCCCCGCCGCGGAGGTCATCGCGGAGGAGGCCGCGCGGCTCGACGTACCGGTCACGCTGCTGCCGTTCCAGCCCTACGAGCGGCTCCCCGAGGTGCTCGGCACCGGCGACGTGCTCGTCGTGCTCCTCGACAAGCAGGCCGGCGCGTTCTCGGTGCCGTCCAAGACGCTGTCCTACCTGTGCGCGGGGCGTCCCGTGCTGGGCATGCTGCCGGCCGAGAACCTGGCCGCGGACCTCATCGTCCGCGCCGGTGGACGGGTCGTGGCGCCCGAGGACGAGGAGCTGGACGCGGCGGCGGTGTGGGCCGCGGGCGTGCTGGCCGACAGGGAGCGACAGACCCGGGTGGGCCAGTCGTCGCGGGCCCTCGCGGAGCAGGAGTTCGCGCTGCCGCGGTGCGCCGACCAGTTCGAGGCCCTGCTGGGCCGATCGGTTAACTGCGGCTGAATTTTGTTGATTTCCGGGACAAAGGTCCCAGGGGTCGGTTGACTGTGCGCCAGCAGTAAAACTTTCTCGACGCAGAGCGTTACTCGCTCCCTGCTCTGTCGTTGAGGAAGGCGCGGGGGGTCGCACTAGCAACACCAGTCGATTTCACGCACGTCGGTATCGGGGCTGACTTTTCGGGTTGGAGGGTAGTCGTTCGTGAAGAAGCGCCTCTTTGACGTGTTCGTCGTCAGCCTTGCCGCGATCGCCTGGGTCCCCGTGGTGGCCCTGTGTGCGCTGGCCGTGCTGGTGCTCTCCGGACGCCCGGTCTTCTACCGCTCGCGTCGGTGGGTCGGCCCGCACGACGCGATCACCATGTCGAAGTTCCGGGTCATGATCCGCGACGCCAGCAAGTACATCTCCCCGGTGGAGAACGGCCGCTTCCTCAACACCCCGTCGGACTCCCCGCTGTACACGCGGGTCGGCCGGGTGCTGGAGCGGATCGGGCTGACCGAGCTGCCGCAGCTGTTCCACGTGCTCACCGGCGAGATGACGATCGTCGGCCCTCGGCCGCTGACCGACCTGGTGCGCGAGTGCCTGCTCGAGCAGCACCCCGACCTCGACCAGCGCTGGACCCACGAGCGGGCCGGCCTCACCGGGCTCCCCCAGCTCGTCGGTCGCGAGTCGCTGACCGACAGCCAGCGCCTCTCCCTCGAGGAGGCGTACGACGAGATGGCCGGTCACCACTACCGGTGGTCCATCGACTACCTGATCCTCTTCTACACGGTCATGATCGTGGTGGGCCTGAAGAAGCCGCTGACCTACGAGCAGTCTCTCGCGCTGGTCCGCAAGCGCCCGCAGGTCGTGCACGCCCACGACACCGCCACGTCGGCGTACCCCGCGGACGCGGACGCCGTGGCCTGACACCGCTGAACAACGACCGAGGGGTCGCCGTCCACCCGGACGGCGACCCCTCGGTCGTTGTGGTGCCTGCTCAGCGCATCCGGATGGCGATCTGCGCGTAGTACAGCGAGGTGGCGCCGATGACGTCGTACTCGCGCTGGTAGGCGCGGCAGTAGTCGCGCAGGGCCGCGAACTCGTTGAGCGCCGAGGAGAACTCGTCGAACATGACGATCGAGCCCGGGACGAGGATGTGGTCGCACTGGGTCAGCGCGTACAGCGTGGAGGAGTACAGGTCCGCGTCGCAGTGCACGACGAGCTTCGAGGCCGGCTCGAACTTCTCCAGGAACGGACGGAGCGTGTCCTGGAACCAGCCCGCCTGCCAGCTCACCCGCTCGTCGTCGATCTGCGGCACGTTGCCGCCGACGTCGAAGACGTTGGCCTCGACGGTGCTCGCCGCCTGCTTCCAGTCCTCGGGCAGACCCTCGAAGGAGTCGAAGCCGACGAAGCGCGAGTCGGGGTGGGTGTTGCGGGCGGTCCAGTCGCGGACCGACTGGCCCTCCCAGACACCGAACTCCAGGTAGTCGATCGGGTCCTCGCCGATCTCGGTGCGCTGCACGAAGTCGTGCAGCTCCTCGCGGGTGGGAAAGATCGGGCAGTCGGCCGGGACGTTCTCGCGCTCCCAGGCGCCGATCTTCGGCAGGCCGTGGACCGTGTCGACGACAGTGCTGTTCAGCCCCACCTTCGCGACGGCGACCTTGACCTTGTGGCGGAGCAGATGACGATTCACGTGGGGATTTACCTTCTCGGTCGGGGGCCGGTACCGCGCCGGCGGGAGCGGGTCGCACATCGACCAGCCGCCACCACGCACCCGGCTCCGCCCATCGGCGACAGCAGGATCCGATCCCCCCAGAGACGCTCTGCGCTGAGACTAAAGTCCCTACCGGGGTCCTGCAACCGGAACCGCCGAAGACGGCCCGCGACGGGCCACCTCGGCACCGTCGTCATCGGTGGTCCCGGTCAGCACCTGGTACTCGCGCGCCGCCATGAGGAACACCAGCGCCATCGGCATCCACAGCGTGCGGTCCTCCATGCCCGGCACCGTGCCGGTCAGGCCGACGAACGCCCAGGCGACGTACGCGAGGCGACGCTCGGGGAAGCGGCCGAAGATCGGCCGGCACAGGCAGTACAGGATGAGCAGGTAGCCGAGCAGGCCGACCACGCCCGAGGCCGCTGCGACCTCGAGGAACAGGTTGTGGAAGCCGTTGACCTGGTCGAACCCGTTGCCGAGCACCGGATGGTGCAGGAACAGGTGCCACCCCTCCTTGAGCTGGGCGGTGCGCTGGCTGTCGGCGGCGGAGGCGGTCTTGTCGCCGGCGAGGCGGTTGAGCGCCGAGCCCTGGCCGCTCGCGTTGGTGAGCAGCGGGAGCGTGAACACCACCAGGGCGCCGACGATCGCGCCGGCGAAGCCGATCAGGGCGGAGCGCTCCACGAACGGCACCATCAGCATCAGCGCCGCGATGACGACCAGCGTCGCGCGGCTGCCGCTCAGCACGACCGACTCGACCGCGCCGGCGGCGAGCACGAGGATCAGGAGCCGGGTCCGCACGCTCTTGGTGGTGTGGAACAGGTAGAGCAGCCCGGCGAACGCCATCATGCCGCCCTCGGCGAAGGCGTTCGGGTGGTGCGAGAGACCCATGTAGCGGCCGTCGCCGCCCGTCGGGCCGGAGATGAAGGCCTTGACCAGGCTGGCCGTCTGGCCGACCACGTAGGACCACATCAGGACGCGGACCACGCGCCACGACGGGCTCCACAGCGCGATGCCGAAGGTCAGCACCACGAGCATGGCGAGCCACTGCAGCATCTGGTAGGCGCTGTAGAACGGCGACTTCGCGACCATGGTGCCGATCAGGCCCATGACGATGACCAGCACGAGGCCGATCACGTAGGTCAGCGGCAGGCGCAGGCGCTTCTCGAACATGCTCGGGACCAGCATCAGCAGGCCCAGCGCGAGCGCGGCGTCCGTCGGTGTCACGGTCGCGCCGGGCGAGGACGCCAGGCCCTTGTACGCCGGCGCCATCGCGAAGGCCGCGATCAGCATCAGCGTCGCCGTGCGCTCGCGGCCGAGTGCGGTCAGGACGAGCACGTACGCCGCCACGCCGACCGCCACGAGGGCCATCGCCCCGCCGAGGGCCGCGGCAGCGGCGAGGAGGACGGCCACGAGGATCACCGCACCGCTGACCACGTTCCGCTCGAGACGAAGGTTCGGCTCGGCACCGCCGACGCCTGCGCCGCGGGCAGTCGTGCCTGTCACCGCGCCTCCTCCAGGACCGTCCAAGCGAACGGACGGCAGTCTACGTGTCGCACCGCCAGAGCCCTCTGCTAGCCGCCGGCGAACGGCGGCAGGAACTCGACGGTCTCCCCCGGCTCGACCAGGACCCCAGCGGGATCGACCGATCGGACGGGCCGATCGCCCACCAGGACCGAGCAGACGGCCAGCACGTCGGCGAGGCGCGCGTCGTGCCGGCGTACCAGCTCGGAGCGGAGGTCGGCGAGCGTGACGGGGCCCTCGACGGCGACCTCCTCCTCCGGCGTACCGGCCGCCGCACGCGCCGCGGCCCAGTAGCGGGCGCGGATGACCTGCGTCTCACTCACTCTGCTTTTCCTTCCCGACCCGTTCACCTGTCCGATATCCTGCCGTGCAATTGATCGACCGGAGCTCAACGGGGTGTTTCGGCCCCGACTCGGCGTGCTCACACGACGCACGCCGGTGAGGAGAAGCCCATGAGCCACCTTCTGCTCCTGACCAGCGCGCTGCAGCCCTCCGCCGAGGTACTTCCCTCGCTCGCGCTGCTGCCGCACCACGTCAAGATCCTGCCCGCGGAGGGCGCCGCGCTGCTCGAGGCGCCGGATGCCGACCTGCTGCTGGTCGACGGTCGCCAGGACCTCGCGGGCGCCCGCGACCTCACCCGCCTGATCCGTACGACGGGCAGCGACGCGCCGGTCCTCCTCGTCGTCACCGAGGGCGGCCTGTCCGTCGTCGCGCACGACTGGGGCATGGACGACGTCGTGCTGCACACGTCCGGCCCCGCCGAGCTGGAGGCCCGGATCCGGCTGGCGATCGGCAAGCTGACGGCCGAGCGCAACGCCGCCGACCCCGATGCCCACGTGATCCGCTCCGGCGAGGTCGTGGTCGACGACGCGACGTACACCGCGAAGGTGGGCGGGCGCGTGCTCGACCTGACCTTCAAGGAGTTCGAGCTGCTGAAGTTCCTCGCCCAGCACCCCGGGCGGGTGTTCAGCCGCCAGCAGCTGCTGCAGGAGGTGTGGGGCTACGACTACTTCGGCGGCACCCGCACCGTCGACGTGCACGTCCGCCGCCTGCGCGCCAAGCTCGGCCCCGAGAACGAGATGCTCATCGGCACCGTGCGCAACGTCGGCTACCGCTTCGTCCTCCCGAGCAAGGAGAAGGACGCCGAGGCCGACGCCGCGCAGGTCGCCGAGCGGGCTACGCAGGTTCCGCTTCGTTGAACTCGCCCTTGGTGTTCATCCGGGAGAGCAGGTCGGCCTTGAGCGCCGGCCCGAGCTCGCCCCAGCCGTCCTTGTAGCCGTAGACACCGGCCAGCGACCGCGCGTCGTAGTCGCCGTTGAAGATGTCGACGTCGGCGGTGGTGATCAGGGCGGGGTGGGCGACGCCGACGGCGGCCGAGACGCGGGTCAGCTCCTTGCGCAGCGTGCGCAGGTAGATCGCGCACCGCTCGGCCTTGGACACCGGGTCCAGGCCTCGCACCAGCCACGGGTTCTGGGTCGCGACGCCGGTCGGGCAGTGGTCCGTGTGGCACTTCTGCGACTGGATGCAGCCGATCGACATCATCGCCTCGCGGGCGACGTTGACCATGTCGGCACCGAGGGCGAACGCCACCACGGCGTTGTCGGGAAGGCCGAGCTTTCCCGATCCGATGAAGGTGAGCTCGTCGGTGAGACCGAGCTCGGCGAAGGCGCCGTACGCGCGGGAGAAGCCCATCCGGAAGGGCAGCGAGACCGAGTCGGCGAAGATCAGCGGCGCAGCGCCGGTGCCGCCCTCGCCGCCGTCGATGGTCACGAAGTCGACGCCGCGCTCGTCGGTGGCCATCGCGCGCGCCAGCTCCCGCCAGAAGTCGCCGTTGCCGACCGCGGACTTCACGCCGACCGGCAGGCCGGTCTCCGCGGCGAGCATCTCGACGAAGTCGAGCATCGAGTCGACGTCGTGGAAGGCGGTGTGCCGCGACGGGGACGCGCAGTCCTTGCCCATCGGGATGCCGCGGATGTCCGCGATCTCGTGGGTGATCTTGGCGGCGGGCAGCAGGCCGCCGAGGCCGGGCTTGGCGCCCTGGGACAGCTTGATCTCGAGAGCACGGACCGGCGCGCTCTCGATCGACTCCTTGAGCCGGTCGAGGGAGAACGCGCCGTGCTCGTCGCGGCAGCCGAAGTAGGCGGTGCCGATCTGCATGATCAGGCCCGCACCGTTGCGGTGGTACGGCGAGATCGCACCCTCGCCGGTGTTGTGCAGGCAGCCGGCCGCGGCCGCGCCCTTGTTGAGCGCGGTGATGGCCGCCGACGACAGCGAGCCGAAGCTCATCGCGCTCACGTTGACGACAGACTCGGGGCGGAAGGCCTTCGCCCGGTTGCGCGGGCCACCGAGCACCTTGGCGCTGGGCAGGCTCCAGTTCGCGTCGTGGTCGTCGGGCAGGGACTCCGCGAACGTGCGCTGCTTGATGTAGGCGTGGCCCTGGGTGTGCTCGACGTCGACGTCGGTGCCGAAGCCGAAGTAGTTGTTCTGCTCCTTGCTGGACGCGTAGATCCACGTGCGCTGGTCGCGGCTGAACGGCCGCTCCTCCTCGTTGGAGGTGACGATGTACTGGCGCAGCTCCGGCCCGATCGTCTCCAGCCAGTAGCGCGCGTGCCCGAGCACCGGGAAGTTGCGCTGCAGCGCGTGC
>DATFHM010000113.1:0-4680 GCA_035248385.1 Nocardioides sp.
GGGTTCTCGGCCTTGCGGGCCACCTTGTCGATCTCGTCGATGTAGATGATGCCGGTCTCGGCCTTCTTGACGTCGTAGTCGGCGGCCTGGATCAGCTTGAGCAGGATGTTCTCGACGTCCTCGCCGACGTAGCCGGCCTCGGTCAGCGCCGTGGCGTCCGCGATCGCGAACGGCACGTTGAGCATCCGGGCCAGGGTCTGGGCGAGGTAGGTCTTGCCGCAGCCGGTGGGGCCGATGACGAGGATGTTGGACTTGGCGACCTCGACGGTCTCGTCCTTGGAGTGCTTGCCGCTGACCGGCGAGACGCCTGCCTGGACCCGCTTGTAGTGGTTGTAGACCGCGACCGCGAGGGTCTTCTTCGCCTGCTCCTGGCCGATGACGTAGGAGTTGAGGAACTCGAAGATCTCCTTGGGCTTCGGCAGCTCGGCGAGCTCGACGTCGGAGCCCTCGGCGAGCTCCTCCTCGATGATCTCGTTGCAGAGATCGATGCACTCGTCGCAGATGTAGACGCCGGGGCCGGCGATCAGCTTCTTGACCTGCTTCTGGCTCTTTCCGCAGAAAGAGCACTTGAGCAGGTCGCCTCCGTCACCGATGCGAGCCACGGGCGGTCCTCCTTGGGTGTGAACTCCCCGACGGTACCCCGTGCCGCCCTCCGGTGGGGAGCGTGACACGGGCGTACGTCGGGACGCTCGTCGTCTTCTGATCGGCCGGTCGGGGACCGGCTTGTGGAGTTCTGGTCAGGTGAGTGCGGGGGCCTTGCGCGACTCGACCACCGAGTCGATGAGGCCGTACTCGACCGCCTGCTGCGAGGTGAGGATCTTGTCGCGCTCGATGTCGCGGCTGACCTCCTCGACCGACTTGCCGGAGTGGTCGCTGATCATCTTCTCGAGCAGCTCGCGCATCCGCAGGATCTCGTTGGCCTGGATCTCGATGTCCGAGGTCTGGCCGAAGGTGCCCTCGGTGTAGGGCTGGTGGATCAGGATCCGGCTGTTGGGCAGCGCCATCCGCTTCCCCTTGGCACCGGCGGCCAGGAGGATGGCGGCGGCCGAGGCGGCCTGGCCGATGCACACCGTCTGCACGTCCGGCTTGATGAACTGGATCGTGTCGTAGATGGCGGTCAGCGCGGTGAACGAGCCACCCGGGCTGTTGATGTAGATGTTGATGTCCTGGTCGGGGTTCATCGACTCCAGGCACATCAGCTGCGCGATGACGGCGTTCGCGACGTCGTCGGAGATCGGCGTGCCGAGGTAGATGATCCGGTCCTCGAACAGCTTGGCGTACGGGTCGATCCGGCGGAAGCCGTACGACGTACGCTCCTCCCACTGCGGGATGTAGTAGTTCATCGTCCTCAGTCCTTCTTGTGGGCCGGGCGGCCCTCGCCGGCGGCTTCCTTGGCACTCTTGATGACCTGGTCGACCAGGCCGTACTCGAGGGCCTCCTGCGCGGTGAACCAGCGGTCGCGGTCGGCGTCCTCGGTGATCTGCTCGACGCTCTGACCGGTGTGCTCGGAGATCAGCTCGAGCAGCACCTTCTTGATGTGCAGCGACTGCTGCGCCTGGATCTTGATGTCGGAGGCCGAGCCACCCATGCCGGAGGACGGCTGGTGCATCATGATCCGCGCGTGCGGCAGGGCGTAGCGCTTGCCCTTGGCGCCGGCGCACAGCAGGAACTGGCCCATCGAGGCGGCCAGGCCCATGCCCACGGTCGCGACGTCGTTGGGGATGTAGTTCATGGTGTCGTAGATCGCCATGCCGGCGTCGACCGAGCCACCCGGGCTGTTGATGTGCAGGAAGATGTCGGCCTCGGGGTCCTCGGCCGAGAGCAGCAGCAGCTGGGCGCAGATCGCGTTGGCGTTCTGGTCGCGCACCTCCGAGCCGAGGAACACGATCCGCTCCCGCAGCAGCCGGCTGTAGATGTTGTCGTCGAGGAAGCTCATGCCCGCCGCCCCATTCATCTGGGGTGCGGTGATCTCGGGATTCAGGCTCACGCAGGCGAGGCTAGCCGTCGGAGCGCCCCGAGCCACGCGTTCTCGCCCTCTGTTCGCCGAGAGCGGATTCGCGCGGTCGGGTTCAGCCGAAGGAGAGGATGACCGCGCCCGGCACGAGGACGGCCACGGCGGACACGGCGACGAGCCAGGCGGCGACGTCGGTCCGGCGTACTCGGAACGCGCTGATGCCGGTGACCAGCCCGAGCAGGCCCGGCGCCCCCACGAGGACCGCGACGACGTAGCCGAGGAAGCTCCAGGGGTCGTCCGGCGTGCTCAGCGCCGCCACCAGCGCGACGGCGCCCACGCCGGTCTCGGCGACCGCGACGAGCGTCGTGAGAACGGCGATGGTCTGGATGATCAGTCGGGTGCGGGGGTCCGGGCGGGCGATGTCGGTGCTCATGCCACCAGCGTCGTGAGTGACGCGGCGGAGCACGTGCGCAGCGGTACTCAGCCCGCCTGGCTCATCGGAGCCAGCGCAGCAGCGCCGCGGCCACCTCGGGGTGGTTGAGCAGCGAGAAGTGGTCGCTGCGGCCCACGTGGAGCACCTCCCCCTCGGGGAAGAGGTCGCGGGTCCGGTCCTGGCCCGCGGCCGAGCGGGGCGTCACCAGCAGGTCGCCGATCGCGCGGGCCACGGGGTGCCGCGCCGAGGAGGTCAGGCTGGCCGTCACCAGGCGGTAGCGGGCGTGCGGGAGCGGCGGGACGTCCTCGCCCAGCCCCTCGATCAGGTCGTGGATGCCGGGGGCCTGCCGATCGATGATCCGTCCGAAGGCGGCGACCTCGGGCAGCCGCGCGGAGAACCGGCTGGCGTGGTCGGCGGCGACGGCGAACCACGAGCCGAGGTGCGGGGTGCTCAGGGTGATCACGTCGGTGACCTTGCGGGTCCACGGAGCCGGGGCGTCGCCGTCGGCGACGACCGCGGAGGCCGCGCGGAAGATGAGGCCGCCGAGCGAGTGGCCGACCAGGACGATCCGGTCCACCTCGGTCGGCCAGGCGTCGACGACCTGCTGCAGCAGCGAGGCGAGCGCGACACCGTTGTGCCGCAGCGGGAGGCCGGTGTTGGCGCGGAGGAAGACGGGCGTCCAGCCGTAGGGAGCGAGGGTCTCGGCGTAGGTCGTACCGGTGCGGTCGCGGTGGTAGCCCCAGTACGCCTCGTTCTCGCACAGCCCGTGCAGGAACACGACCAGCTGGCCGGTGGCGCTCGGGAAGGCGCGGCGCACGTCGGCCGGGTCGTGCAGGTCCACGTCGCGCCCCTCGTGGCGCACCGCCATCGGGATCGCCAGCTGGGGCCGCTCCCGCAGGATCTCCTCGCCGATCAGGCCGTTGGCGGCGGCGTTGACGAACCGGCCCCGGGGCCCGGCCTCCAGCTGCGGGCCGATCCCCGCCGCCGCGGCCCGGTCCAGGCCGGCGCTGGCGCCCTTGAGGGTCAGCCCGATGCTCCCGTAGACCGCGCCGGCGATGCCCAGGTGGAGGACCTCGACGGGCAGGGCCGCCGGACCGGCGATCCGCCCGACGAGCCCGTGCACCCGGCGCGCGATGGCCGTGTGGGTGTCGCGGGCGGTGTCGACGATGACCTCGTTGGCCGCCTGGGCGCCCAGGGACAGGGCGTCGAGGACGGTGGGGCCGGGCGCGGTGGTCATGGGAGGAGGGTAGCCGATTCGGTGCACACTCGTGCACTGACTGGCCGCCCGGAGCGGTAGTCCCTGACGACAAGCACCTCGATTCCGGAATTCGAGGTGCTTTTCGTCAGGGACTACCTCGAAATGGCCGACGGTCCCCCACCCCGGAGGATGAGGGACCGTCGTACGGAATCGGAGGATCAGGCCTCGGCCGGGGCCTCGGTCTCCTCGGCGGCGGCCTCGGTCTCCTCGACCTCGGCGGCCGGGTCGGCGTAGGTGCCGTCCGGGAGGAGGGTCTTCAGCTCGACCACGTTGCCGGAGGCGTCCTTGACGACGGCACCCTCGACCAGCTGGGCCAGGGCCTTGCCGCGGCGGATCTCGGCGACCATCTCGGGCACGTGGTTGTGCTCGAGCATGTGGTTGACGAACTCCTGCGGGTCCTGGCCGGACTGCTGGGCGCGGCGGATCATGTGCTGGGTGAGCTCGTTCTGGTCGACGCCGAGCTCCTCCTTCTCCGCGATGTCGTCGAGGATGAACTGCGCGGCGATCGAGTCACGGACCCGGCGCTCGAGGTCGGCCTCGAACTCCTCCTGGGTCTGGCCCTCGTCCTCGAGGTACTTCTCGAGGGTCATGCCCGCGTACGCGAGCTGCTGCTCGACGGACTGGCGGCGCGAGTTCAGCTCCTCGGTCACGAGGTTCTCGGGCAGCGGGATCTCGACCTTCTCCAGCAGCGCCTCGAGGACGGCGTCGCGCGCGGCGGCCGCCTGCTCGAGCCGCTGACCGCGGGTGAGGCGCTCGCGTACGTCGTCCTTGAGCTCGGCCAGGGTGTCGAACTCGGAGGCGTCCTGGGCGAAGTCGTCGTCGAGGTCGGGGAGCTCCTGCTCCTGGACCTGGGTGACGGTGACCGCGACCTCGACGTCCTGGCCGACCGCGTCACCGTTGACCAGCTGCGAGGTGAACGTCTTCGACTCGCCGGCCGAGAGGCCGACGAGGGCCTCGTCGAGACCGTCGATCATGCCGCCGTTGCCGACCTTGTAGGAGAAGCCGCTGATCTCGGCGCCCTCGACGGGCTCGCCG
>DATFHM010000114.1:0-9274 GCA_035248385.1 Nocardioides sp.
AGGTCGTCGTTGATGGCGCGGACCGCCTCGTCGCGGAGGACCTCGAACAGCTCCTCCTTGTCGTTGAAGTAGCGGTAGAAGGTGCCCGGGCTGACGTGAGCAGCCCGCGACACCGCGCTCGTGGTGAGGGCCGCGATGCCCTTCTGGTCGAGGATCCGCACGCCGGCGTCGAGCAGCAGCCGCCGCGTCTGGACGGCCCTCTCCTGGTGCGGCCGCGCACGTTGTCGCTGCGCCACGGTCAGTCGTCCAGGCCCTGCTCGATCGCGTAGCGGGTCAGCTCGACGCGGTTGCGGAGCTGGAGCTTGCGCAGCACGTTCTGGGTGTGGTTCTGGACGGTGCGGTGCGACAGGACCAGGATCTCGGCGATCTGGTGCGAGCCCATCCCCTTCGCCACCATCTTCAGGATCTCGATCTCGCGCGGGGTGAGGTTCTCCCCCGGCGGCGTCGCCGGCCCGTCGCGGTCGAGCCGGCGGAACTCACCCAGCACGAGAGCGGCCAGGCCCGGGGTGAAGACGCTGTCCCCGGCGGCCACGCGCCGGACCGCCTCCACGAGCTCCGCGCCCGACGCCGACTTCACCAGGTAGCCCGTGGCACCGGCCTTCACGGCCTCGAGCACGTCCTCCTGCTCCCCCGACGCCGACAGGATCAGCACCCGCGCGGACGGGTCCTCGGCCAGCACCGTCGCGGTCACCTCGACCCCGGTGGGCGCGGGGATCTGGAGGTCCAGGACGACCACGTGCGGCCGCGCCGCCGGAAAGCGGCTGATGGCCTCGTTGCCCGTCGCCGCCGTCGCCACGACCTCGAAGCCGGCTGCCGTCAGGTCCCGCTCCACCGCGTCGCGCCACATCGGGTGGTCGTCGACCACCATCACCCGGATCGGATCGGTCATGCGGTGGACCCTAGCCGCATCGCACCTGACCAACGCGTTGGTTTCCGGCCGAGAACCCAACGCGTTGGTCAGGTACGACGGTACGGCGAGGATCAGGCGGCGTGGATCCGGCCGTTGCCGGCCAGCTCGTCGAGCAGCTCGTGCGCCACCAGGCGGCCCAGGGCGATGTGCTCCTCGGTCCTGGAGAAGTCGACGAGCCGTACGCCGAGGTCGGGGCAGCTCAGCCGGTGCACCTCGACCCCCGGCCCCAGGCTCTCCTGGCGGTGCGAGCGGGTCGCGGCGCCGAGGCTGGCGACCAGCACCTCCATCGGGTTGCGCATCCGGCCGACGCGCACCGGCACGGTCGCGTCGAGCACGAACACCCGCGACGGCTGCAGCGCCGCGGCGGCCGCGAGAGGCACGACTGACGAGATCCCGCCGTCGACATGCGGATGGGTGGCGTCCTCGCCGTCCGGCAGCCACACCGGCGGGAAGATCGCCGGCAGCGCGGCCGACGCGAGCAGCAACGGCTCGAGCGGGCCGGTGCCGTGCTCGACCGTGTCGCCGGTGTCGAGCCGGGTCGTGACGACCCGCAGCGGGATGGGCAGGTCCTCGAGCCGCTCGGACGGCGCCCAGCGCGCGATCATCGCGCGCAGGCCGTCGGGCGAGTGCAGGAACGACCGGCGGCGTACGACGTTGCGCAGGCGGGTCAGGTTGCCGCCGGGGAAGACGTCCTCGGTGCGCAGCGAGCGCCAGTACTCACCGAGCTCGGCGGTCCGGTCGATGCTCGTCCCCGACGCCATGAACGCCGCGTTGAGGGCACCGACCGAGCACCCGACGTACCCGACGGGCTGGATGTTGCGCTCGATGAGCACCTGGAGCATGCCCACCTGGACCGCGCCGCGGTTGCCTCCGGCGGACAGGACGACCACGTCGCGAGGGCTCAGCGGCGGGTCCGTGCGGCGTCGCCAGGTTCGCATCGCCCACCTCCTGCCACGTCGTCGTTGCTTCGATGATGAAGGACTCATCGGCACTTCGGGCGCGAAGCCGAGAAGTCGCCGGGGCACAGCAAGGTCGGCACAAGGTCGAGACGAGGTCAGAGCCGGTGGAACCGGCCCCGGTGGTGCAGCAGCAGGTCCGACTCCTCGCCGATCTCGAGGTGGGCGAGCCGGGCCCGCACCTCGACCGACCAGCCGACCGGGCGCTCCTCGACGAGCTCGACGCCGGCCCAGGTCGTGGCCGTCGCGAGCCGCGGTCCGTAGTCGGTCGGAGTCCAGGTCGCCTGGCGGAACGGGCCGCCCGGCGCGGGCGCCGTACCGGCGAAGGCCTCGGCGAGGCCACGGTCCTCCCACCGCAGGGGTACGACGACGCCGCGCCCCGTCTCCCGCAGCACCTCGAGCAGGTCGGCGTCGGGGTCGAGCAGCGCCAGCACGCACGGCTCCTCGCCGAGCGCCACCATCAGCGACGAGACCGTGAGGCCCGCCTCGTCGGCGCCCGTGCCGGACGTCCACAGCGTGACCCCGCCGCCGACGCGGCCGCGGAAGCGGCGGGCCGGGTCCGACGGCGTCGGGAACGGGTGGCTGGAGTGGATCGTCACCGCGGCTCCTTCGGTACGACGAGCTCCCACTCGGTCCCGTGCGGGCCGGTGCGCAGCACGGCCTCGCCGCCGAGGTCGTGGACCCGGCCCCGGATCGAGCCGCTGACACCCATCCGGCCGTCGGCCTCCGCCGCGTCGAGGCGGCCGTCGGGGATGCCCGGGCCGTCGTCGCGCACCGACAGCTCGACCTCGTCACCGAGGTCCTGCAGGAACACCCACGCCCGCGCGCCGGGACCGCCGTGCCGGTCGACGTTGTCGAGGCACGCGGACACCGCCGCGACCAGCTCCTCCACCCGTTCGGCGGCCATCACGACGGCGCCCGCGGGCAGCGCGACCTCGACCCCGGGCCGGCCCGCCAACGTGCCGAGCGCGGCCACCAGGTCGGCGTCACCGACCACGGACGGTGCCGGGCTCTGCACCCGGATCAGGGCACGCAGCGACTCCTCCTGCTCCCCGGCCAGCCGACCCAGCTCGGCCGCCTCCCCGCCCAGCTCGGCGCCGCGCCGCTGGACGAGCGCCAGCACCTGCAGCACGCCGTCGTGCACGGCCCGCGCGAGCCGGGCTCGCTCGGAGGCCACGGCGAGCTCGTGCTGGGCCTGCTCGCGCTCGGCCGCCATCTGCTGCAGCGAAGAGCACAGGAAGCCGACGATGGCGCCGGTGAGCATCAGCAGGAAGAGGTTGCCCCAGTCGGTGCCGGTGCGGACCTGCCGGCAGAGCAGGTCGGTGACGCCGAGGAGGGTGCCGGCGGCCAGCCCGCCGGGCCAGCCGTAGCGCACGGCCCACGCGACGAGCGCCGCGATGATCCAGTAGCCCGGAACGGTCGCGTGGAACCACGGGCCCTTCACGACCGGGGTCGCGACGAGGGCAGCGAGCGCGAGGCCGAGGTCGGCGACGAGCAGCACGGCGGTACGTCGCGCCGGCGCGGCGTACAGCCCGATCGAGGCGAGCGTCCAGGCGACCATCAGCCCCACGACCACCCAGGCGGCGGCCGGGTGGTCGAAGTTGTTGCGTACGCCGGCGCGGACCACCGCCCAGACGGTCACCGCGACCCGCAGGATCGCGAGGGCGCGGAACATCCGGCTCTCGACCTCGAGAGCCGCGGGCCCGCTGCGGGCCGCCCGGACGAACTGGATCAGGAGGCGATCCTGGACGCGTCGCCGCCCTCGCCCTTGCGCTTGCGCTCCTCCTTGGCGATCGCCTTCGCCTCGGCGGCGTACATGTCGACGTACTCCTGGCCGGAGAGGGTCATGATCTCGTACATGATCTCGTCGGTGATGGCGCGCAGGACCTGGCGGTCGTTCTCCATCCCGGCGTAGCGGGAGAAGTCCATCGGCTTGCCGAACTTCACGGTCGGCCGGACGATGCGGCCGAACTTCTTGCCCGGAGGCGCGATGTGGTCGGTGCCGATGACGGCGACCGGGACGACCGGGACGCCGGTCTCCAGAGCGAGCCGGGCGACGCCCGTCTTGCCGCGGTAGAGGCGACCGTCGTGCGAGCGGGTGCCCTCGGGGTAGATGCCGAAGATGCCGCCCTCGTCGAGGACGCCCTTGGCGGAGATCAGCGCGCCCTCGGCGGCCGTGGCGCCGGAGCGGTCGATCGGGATGTTGCCGGTGCTGGTGAAGAAGAAGCGCTGCCCCCAGCCCTTGAGGCCGGTGCCGGTGAAGTACTCCGCCTTGGCCACGAAGCGCACCATCCGGGGCAGCACGAGCGGCACGAACAGCCAGTCCATGTAGGACAGGTGGTTGCTCGCCAGGATCACCGGACCGCGCTTCGGCACGTTCCGCTTGCCGGAGGTCTTCGGACGGAAGACGAGCTTCAGCATCGGGCCTAGGGCGACGAACTTCAGGAACCAGTACACGGGATCAGAGTAGTGCCTCTCCACGTCTGCGACGTGACGCGGCAGAATCGTCCACGTGAACGAGCCCGAGGTCCTCGAGAGTGCTGCACCGCTGCGGGTCGAGGCCCGCCCCGAGCTGACCGGCGGACGCCGGATCGGCGTCCTGCTGAGCCACGGCTTCACCGGTTCGCCGGCCTCGATGCGACCGTGGGGCGAGTACCTCGCGGAGCTGGGGTACGGCGTCGTCGTACCCCGCCTGCCGGGGCACGGCACCACCTGGCAGGACATGAACGCCCGCACCTGGGCGGACTGGAGCGGCCACCTGACGGCGACCTTCGACGAGCTCCGCGCCGAGCACGACGCGGTGGTCCTGGCCGGTCTGTCGATGGGCGGAGCGCTCGTGCTGCGCCTGGCGGCGGAGCGCGCCGACCAGGTCGCCGGCGTGATGGTGGTCAACCCCGCCGTCGCGACCAAGCGGCTCGACGTGAAGCTGCTGCCCGTCCTCAAGCACGTCATCTCGTCCTTCCCGGGCATCACCAACGACATCGCCAAGCCCGGTGTGGACGAGTACGGCTACACCCGGACGCCGCTCAAGGCCGCCCACTCGATGATGCGGGCCTGGCCGGACCTGATCGCCGACCTGCCCCGCGTCACCGCTCCCCTGCTCTACTTCCGCTCCGACGTGGACCACGTCGTCGACGCGAGCTCCGAGCCGATCATCTGGAGCAAGATCGGGTCGACCGACAAGACCCGGGTGGCGCTGCCCGACTCGCTGCACGTCGCCACCCTCGACAACGATGCGCCGCTGATCTTCGAGGAGTCCGCGAAGTTTGTCGGTCGCGTAGCCTGAGAACGTGACCGAGCCCGAGGCCGACGACACCGAGGACGCCACGGAGGCGGTGTGGCGCGAGATCGTCGAGAACTACGGCGATCGTGCGGTCATCGAGCCTGCCGAGGAGCCGTTGGTCGAGCCGACCCCGCGCTTCGACCCGGCCGACGACGTCTTCGACTACGACGACGCCCTGGTCGGCTACGAGGAGCCCGAGGACGAAGGCTTCGTCCCGCCGACGCCGGCCCCGCTGCCGCGGGTGCGCCCCGACCGGCTGGCGGCCTGGGTCGGCGTGCTCGGGTCTCCGGCGATCGTGCTCGTGCTACTGCTGAGCGGTCTCTCCGTGGACCCCGTGATCGGCTGGCTGTTGGTCGCGGCCTTCGTGGGTGGCTTCGGGTACCTGGTGGCCACCATGTCCCCGGAGCCCCGGGATCCCTGGGACGACGGCGCCCAGCTCTGACCCGGCGAGGGCCGGGTCGACGACGAGGCGCGGCAGGGGCTTCGTCGTACGGAAACCCTCGGCGAACGCCACGCCGGCGAGCACCATGAGCAGCAGGTTCCGGACACCCAGGACGGCCGTGATGATGGGCGTGCCCCAGCGGTAGTGGACCACCGGCGTGTAGGCGTAGGGCCACACGACGTGGGTCACCACGCAGGTGACGATCAGCATGATCGTCCAGCGGCGCAGGTGGCGGCGTTCCTCCCCGGTCAGCAGCGCGACGCCGATGATGGCGGCCGGCAGCAGCCAGGCGAGGTACTGCGGGCTGAGCACCTTCCCGCTGACGATGAACGCCATCACCCCGCACAGCGACAGCCACACCAGCCGGTTGGTCGCGGGCATCCCCGCCCGCCAGGCGCGGACCCACAGCCAGACCAGCAGCGCGATCATCACCGCGGTGGCGATCTTGGAGACGAGCAGCGAGGTGCCGACGCCCGGGCCGGCGATCTCGATCGACTTCGACGGGGCCAGGCCGACCCAGTAGCGGCCCGGGAAGATCGAGCGGACCATCATCACGACCGTCGCCCAGACCGACTCGACCTGCAGGCCCCGGTCGTTCTGGTAGCGCAGCGGCGACATGACCCGGTCGGTGCCGCCGAGCACGCAGGTGACCGCCATCAGCGCACCGCCCGCGAGCGCCACGGTGAGCAGCACCTGCTTGCGGCTCCACCGCGCGGCGGCGAGGGCCGGCACCATGAGGACCGGCGAGTACTTCAGCGCGGTCGCGATGGCGGCGTACACGCCCGCCCGCTTGGCCGCGCGCCCGGAGGCGAGGATCGACAGGCCGACGAACAGGCCCGGCAGCAGGTCGAAGCGGCAGTAGACGAGGGGGCCGAGCGCGGGGATCGCGACCAGCCACAGGACCGGCGCGCTCTCCGAGCCGGAATTGCGCAGGATCCGCATGACGAGCGCCTCGGCACCGACCATGATCGCGATCCAGACGTAGAGCGTCGCGCTCGCCATGCCGAGCAGCGACATCACAGCGTACGGCGCGATGAGGACCAGCACCGCCGGCACCGGGTACTCCGCGAGCGTGCCCTGCCAGCCGCCGTCACCGAAGTGCTGGAAGCTCGACAGGTAGTAGCGCAGGTCGCCGAGGTCGCCGTGGTCGGTGAACGGCAGCATCACCGCGACCATGAGCAGCCGCGTGAAGAACCAGGTCCTCCAGCCCGAGTCGAAGAGCCAGCCGGGGAACAGGCGGTGGCCGAGGAGGCGATCGATCACGGGCGACGTCCAGTCTGCAGAGTGTCACGAGCGAGGAGGGCGGCGCCGACGGCGCCGGCCTGGGCGCCGAGCTGAGCCGGCACCAGGGCAGGTACGACGCGGCGGTCGGTGCCCTGCAGGGAGTCGAGGAGCGCGTCGCGCGCAGGGTCGAGGAGCAGGTCGCCGACGTCGGCGACCCCGCCGCCGACCACCACGAGCTCGGGGTCGAACGCGGAGACCAGGCCGGCGGCTCCGACGCCCAGCCAGGTGCCGACCGTCGCGATGGCCTGGCGCGCGGTCGCGTCACCGGATCGCGCCATCCGCGCGACCTCACGGCCGTCGAGGTGGCGCCCGACGGCGACCCGGACGACGCGCTCGAGCGCCCGGCCGCTGCAGTACTGCTCCCAGCAGCCCTTCAGCCCGCACTCGCAGCGCAGTCCGTCCGGGACGACCTGCATGTGGCCGAACTCGCCGGCCATCCCCTGGCTGCCCCGGTAGAGCCGGCCACCGAGGATGAGCGCGCCGCCGATGCCGGTGCCGATGGTGATGAGGATCGCATCGCCCGCACCCCGCGCGGCGCCCATGACGAGCTCGGCGTAGGCGGCGCAGTTGGCGTCGTTGTCCAGCACGGTGGGTACGCCGAGGCGGTCGGCCAGGTGGCGACGTACGGGCACGTCACGCCACGGCAGGTGCGCGGCGAACCGCACGCGCTCCCCCTCGGCGTCGACCAGCCCGGCGGCGGCGATCCCGACCGCGGCCGGGCTCACGCCGCCTGCGGCCTCGCCGATCGCGGCGCACAGCGCGCGCTCGACCTCGTCACCGGGGACGTCGCGGCCGGGCATGGGCGTCGTGGCGGTCGCCACGAGCCCACCTTCCTCGTCGATCGCGGCAGCGAGAACCTTGGTGCCGCCCACGTCGACACCGACGTAGGTCGTGCTCCGCATGGCTCGGATCGTACCGTGCAGAAGGGGTGATCCCCGCCAGCTGCGCCGCCGCGATCACTCCACGCGCACGAGGTCTGCGGCGCCGATCACACCCGCGTCGTTGCCGAGCCGGGCGACCCGGATCTCCGCCTCGGGCCGGTAGCCACGACCGGTCAGCTCTCGGCTGAAGGCGTCGCGGATCGGGTTGACCAGCAGGTCCCCGGCAGCGCTGACGCCACCGCCGACCACGATCACGGCGGGGTCGAGGACGGCGGTCAGCGAGGCGATGCCGTGGCCGAGCCACCGGCCGATCTCCTCGAGCTGCTCGACGGCGAACCGATCGCCGTCGGCCGCGGCCTCGGTGATCATCGGGCCGGTGATCGCGGCCAGGTCACCGCCCGCACGCGCCAGCACCTCGGCGGCGAAGGGCGAGCCGCCACGCGCGGCCTCGCGGGCGTTGCGGACCAGCGCGGAGCCGCTGCCGTACTGCTCCAGGCAACCCCGGTTGCCGCAGCCGCACTGCCGCCCGTCCGGTACGACGCACAGGTGACCGATCTCGGCGGCGACCCCGAAGGCGCCGCGGAGCAGGCGCCCGCCGAGGATCACTCCCCCGCCGACGCCGGTGCCGACGGTCACCATCAGCTGGTCGTCGACGTCGTGGCCGGCACCGAAGCGGAACTCGCCCCACGCCGCCGCGTTCGCGTCGTTCTCGACGACGACCGGCAGGCCGGTGAGGGCGGACAGCTCGGGCCCGAGCCGCTCGTTGCGCCACGCGATGTTGGGGGCGAAGCGCACGGTCGCCCGGGCTTCGTCGATGTAGCCCGCGGCTCCGACGCCCACGGCCCGGACCGGGTGCTCGGCGGCCAGCGTGCGCACCAGGTCGGCGGCGGCCCGCTCCATGGCGGCCGGGTCGGTGGCCGGCGACTCCACCCGGTGGGTGGCCAGGATGCTCCCGTCGGCCGCCACGACGGCACCGGCGATCTTGGTGCCGCCGATGTCGATGCCGCACGTGACCGCGTCGCGGGCGATGCCGACCTGGGTGCTCATTCCTCGCCGTCCCCGTCCAGGTCGATGCGCTCGACCTCCGGGCCCCGGGGCTGCCCCTCGCCCTGCGGCGGCGGGATGGTCTCCATCATGCCGGCGGCGGCCTGCAGCAGCGACGACGCGGCGGTGATCAGGTGCGCGCGCACCTCCGGCGACGTCTCGCGGATCAGGTGCACGGCCCGGCACACCGGGCAGTAGCGGCACTCGGCACTGTCGGTGGCGATGTGCTCGTTCACCTCGTGCGCCAGGCTCGCGGCCTGCCCGGCCATCGCGCCGAACCCGCCCACGGCGTCGCCGGTGTGCTGGCGCGCGAGGTCGGCCAGGGCACCGAAGAGCTTGACCGCCTCCTCGCCCACGCTGCCGATGTCGGGGCGCTCGTCCCGCTCGTCGCTCATCGGCTCACCTCGTGCACAGGTCCACTCTCGGGGTCGCGGAAGCGGACCCGCAACTCGCCGTTCGTCACACCGGCGCCGG
>DATFHM010000115.1:0-6010 GCA_035248385.1 Nocardioides sp.
CGCGACGAGGCGCTGCTGGCCGTGTGGCTGCGGGCCGAGCAGTGGATCGACGACGCGGTCGAGCAGCTGATCGAGCACTACACCGCCGAGCGGGCGCAGCTCGCCGGGGGTGCGCAGGCGCGGAGGGCGCAGACGATCGACTCGCTGCTGTCCGGCGCCCTCCCGACCGCGCAGCACGCCCGCGACCTCGGCCACAACCTGGGTCAGTGGCAGACCGCGTTCGTGCTCGCGTCACCGCCGGACGCGGACCCGGTGGCGTCGCTGTTCGAGGTCGCCCAGCAGGTGTGCGCGAGCCTCGGTCTTCCCCGGCCGCTCGCCCACCCGGCGGGCAGCCGGGAGCTGTGGGGCTGGGTGAGCACGGCGGAGCGGCCGACGCTCGCGGTGTCCGCGGTCGACGGCGTGCTGAGCGAGGCGGGCCTGCACCTGGCCCTCGGCGTACCGATGAAGGGCGCGGGGGCGTTCCGCACCAGCCACCTGCAGGCCCGGGCCGCGCACCGGGTCGGGCTCCGCGCGGCCGCGGCGGCGCACGCCTACGAGGAGCTCGGGACCGCCGCCCTGATCGGCGACGGCGAGCTCGCCCGGGACCTGGTACGCCGGGAGCTGGCGCCGCTGCTGACCGGCGCCAAGGGTGAGGACGGCCTGCGCGAGACCGCCCTCACCTACCTGCGTTCGGGCCTCAACGTGGACACGACCGCCGAACGGCTCTTCGTCCACCCCAACACCGTGCGCTACCGGATCGCCCGCATCGAGGAGCAGCTCGGGCACCGCATCTCGGAGCGCTCCGGGGTGCTCGACACCTGCCTCACCTGGGTCGCGGTGTACGGCGCCGACGCCGTCTGAGCCCTGCTCAGAACAGGCCCTCGGCCAGGTCCGTGGGCGACCCGAACCGGTGCGCGGTCACCGCGATCGCCTGCTCGTGCAGGAAGGTCAGCAGCTCGATCCGCCCGGCCTCGAGGACCGGCTGGGGGTAGAGGGCGATGTCGGGCCGGCCCGCGCTCTGCTCGGCGAAGCTCGCGCGGCTGCCGCCGATCAGCCGGACCCGGTGCGGAGCATCCGGGCCCTGGAGCGTGGCGGACCACTGCGCGGCGTCCTGGTCGACGACGGTCGCGCCCCTGGCGACCAGCTGCCGGCGTACCTCCTCGGCAAGGGGTACGCCGAGCGACACGGTCACCTGCGCACCGACCCGCAGCCCGGCGGCCACCACCCGCTGCAGCGCGACCGGCTCGTCGGCCTCGAGCCGCACCGTGGCCGGCACCGGCAGGTGCCGCAGCACGTTCCTCTCCGCGTGCAGGCCGCTGACGTCCCGGGGCGTGCCGAGCTCGGCCCAGGCCGCCTCGTCGGACGCGGCCGCGCGCTCGAGGTCGATCGGGCCCGTCGGCGCCCAGTCGCTGAGGCCGATCAGGTAGCTCGGGCCGCCCGCCTTGGCGCCGGCGCCGACCGCCGAGCGCTTCCAGCCGCCGAACGGCTGACGCCGCACGATCGCGCCGACGGTGGTGCGGTTGACGTAGGCGTTGCCGGCCTCGACGGTGTCGATCCACCGCTCGACCTCCGCGCGCTCCAGGGAGTGCAGCCCGGCGGTCAGCCCGAACTCGGTCTCGTTCTGGACCGCCATCGCCTCCTCGAAGGTGTCCACGGCGATCAGGCCCAGCACCGGACCGAAGTACTCGGTCAGGTGGAATTCCGAGCCACGACGCACCCCGGTCTTCACACCCGGCGACCAGAGCCGCCCGGAGTCGTCGAGACGGCGCGGCTCGACGAGCCACTCCTCCCCCGGAGCCAGCTCGGTCAGCGCCCGCAGCAGCTTGCCGCTCGCCGGCTCGATGACCGGCCCGACCTGGGTCGTCGGGTCCTCCGGGTACCCCACCTTGAGCGAGGTGACGGCGTCGACGAGCTGGTCGCGGAACCTCCGCGAGCGCGCCACCGAGCCCACCAGGATGCCGAGCGAGGCGGCCGAGCACTTCTGGCCGGCGTGACCGAACGCCGAGGCGACGAGGTCCTTGACGGCCAGGTCGAGGTCGGCGTGCGGGGTGATGATGATCGAGTTCTTGCCGGACGTCTCGGCCAGCAGCGGCAGGTCGGGGCGGAAGCCGCGGAACAGCTCGGCGGTCTCGAACGCACCGGTCAGGATGACCCGGTCCACCTTCGGTGAGGCGACCAGCGCACGGCCCACCTCGTTCTCGGGCACGTGCACGAGGCGGAGCACGTCGCGGGGCACACCGGCCGCCCAGAGCGCCTCCACCAGGACCGAGCCGCAGCGAGCGGCCTGGGGCGCGGGCTTGACGACGACGGCCGATCCGGCGGCGAGCGCCGCGGCGATGCCGCCGGTCGGGATCGCGACGGGGAAGTTCCACGGCGGGACGACGAGGGTCAGGCGCACCGGCTCCGGTCGCGCGCCCTCGATCCGCTCGAGGTCCTCCCCGAGCTCGGCGTAGTAGTTGAGGAAGTCGATCGCCTCGGAGACCTCCGGGTCGCCCTGGTCGAGCGTCTTGCCGCACTCCGCGCCGGCGACCTCGAGCAGCTCGGCACGCCGCTCCTCGAAGACCACGGCGGCCGCGCGTAGGATCGCGGCTCGCTCGGCGCCGGTTCGCGCCGCCCACGACGGGGCCGCCGCGACCGCCCCGTCGACGACCTCCTCGACGCCGGCGACCGTGTCCACGGCGTACTCCTGGACGAGGTCGACGCCGAGCTTGGAGTCGGCGATCCGGGCGATGATCTCCGCACCCCACGCGCGGTTGCCCGGCAGCGAGGGATCGGTGTCGGGGGTGTTCGCGAAGCCGGTGACGGGCGGCGTGGAGACCGGGAGCCGGCGGTCCTGGGTGCGGTTCGGCGGCGGCACGGAGCCGTCGACGGCCGCCAGCGACCGGACGAAGCGGTCACGCTCGCGCGCGTAGAGGCTGCTGTCGTGGTCGAGGTCGAACACGGCGCTCATGAAGTTGTCCTGGCTGGCGCCCTCCTCGAGCCGCCGGACCAGGTAGGCGATCGCGACGTCGAAGTCGTCGGGGTGCACGACCGGGACGTAGAGCAGCAGGCCGCCGACGGTCTCTCGCACGGCCTCCGCCTGCCCCTCGGCCATCCCGAGCAGCATCTCGAACTCGACGCCGTCGCGGACGCCGCGCTCGCCCGCCAGGATCCACGCGTGGGCGATGTCGAACAGGTTGTGCCCGGCCACGCCGACCCGGACGTTCGCGATGTGCTCGGGGGTGAGGGCGTAGTCCAGGACGTTCTTGTACGACGTGTCCGACTCCTGCTTGGAGCCCCAGGTCACCAGCGGCCAGCCGTGCAGGTCGGCCTGGACGCGCTCCATGGGGAGGTTCGCTCCCTTGACCAGCCGCACCTTGATCGGGGCGCCGCCGCGGTCGCGGCGGGCGCCGGCCCACTCCTGGAGCCGGATCATCGCGCCCATGGCGTCCGGGAGGTAGGCCTGCAGCACGATGCCAGCCTCGAGGTGCTTGAGCTCCTCGAGGTCGAGCAGCCGCTGGAAGACCTCGATCGTGATGTCGAGGTCGTGGTACTCCTCCATGTCCAGGTTGATGAACTTGCGCGACCCGGCCGCGGACTGCTCGGCGGCGTACCGGTAGAGCGGGAGGAGCCGCGCCACGACGTGCTCGACGGCCTGGCCGTAGGCCCACGGCGCGTGCGGCGCGACCGGCGAGGAGACCTTGATCGAGACGTAGTCGACGTCGGGCCGCTGCAGCAAGCGCAGGGTGCCCTCGAAGCGGCGGTTGGCCTCGGCCTCGCCGAGCACCGCCTCACCGAGGAGGTTGATGTTGAGCCGGACGCCGCGGCTGCGGATGCGCTCGATCTGCCGGCCGAGCCGCGCGTCGGTGGCGTCGATGAGCAGGTGGCCGACCATCCGGCGCAGGACGCGGCGCGCGACGGGGATGACCAGCCACGGCGCGACGAGCGACACCAGCGCGCCGAGCCGGAGCGCGAGCTTCTGGTGGAGCGGGAGGAAGCGGGGCGTGATGGCGACCAGCTCGCGCAGCGCGGCGGCCGCCACACCGAGGTCCTCGGGGCGGACCACGCGGTCGACGAACCCGATGGTGAAGGCGAGTCCGTGGGGGTCCTTGAGGACCGCGGCCAGGCGCTTCGCGGAGGGGTGGACGGGCTTGCGGGCGGCGACGTCCAGCCACTCGCGCACCTGGTCCTCGACCTTCTGCGTGGCCTGGAGCTGCTCGACCGGCGGGGGGAGATCCATACCTCGATCATCTGCCCGTCCATCAATCAGGTCCAGCGACCTTTTCCGTCGGATATCGATCACCTTGGCTAACCTGTTGATGTGCTCGACGTACGCCGCCTCCGCCTGCTCCGCGAGCTGTCGATGCACGGGACGCTGGCGGCCGTGGCCGACGTCCTGCACCAGAGCCCGTCCTCGGTCTCCCAGCAGCTCAGCCTGCTCGAGCACGAGGTGGGCGTGGAGCTGCTGCGCAAGGCCGGCCGGCGCGTCGAGCTCACGCCAGCGGCGCAGCTGCTGGTCGAGCACACCGGCCGGGTGCTGGAGCTGCTCGAGCGCGCCCAGGCCGAGGTGGCCGCGCTGGGCGACGACGTGTCGGGGACCGTGCAGATCGCGGCCTTCCAGTCGGCCGCGCTGGCGTTCATGCCGCAGCTGCTGACCCGGCTCGCGGCCGAGCACCCGCGGCTGAAGGTCACGATGTCGCAGCGGCTGCCCGAGGAGGCGCTGCTCGAGGCGCGCTCCAACGAGCTCGACCTGGTCATCGCCCAGCAGTACCCGCACCACCCCGCGCCCCTGCACGCCGAGCTCGACCGAGCACCCCTCACCACCGACCTCCTCCGGCTCGCCGTGCCTCCGAACGGCGAGCGCTGGAAGGGGATCCGCCGGCTGGCCGACGCCGCCGACGTCCCGTGGGTGATGGAGCCGCGCGGTGCCGCCTCCCGCACCTGGACCGAGTCGATCTGCCGGGCGGCCGGCTTCGAGCCGGAGGTGCGCTTCGAGACCGACGACCTCGAGGCCCAGATCGCCCTGGTCGAGACCGGCAACGCCGTCGTGGTGCTCCCCGACCTGATGTCGGTACGCCGCCGCCCCGCCGTCCGCTGGATCGACCTCCCCGGCCGCCCACGACGCGAGGTCTTCACCTCGACCCGCGCCGCCATCGCGAACGCCCCGCAGATCGTCGCCTGCCGGGCGGCGCTCGCCGCCGTCGTACCGGCCGAGCTGACGCTGGGCTGACCCGTCAGCTCCCCGAGCCGGCCAGCGCGGCCTTGATGGCCGCGCCCAGGTAGGGGCCCAGGGTGCGCGAGTACGTCGCGGAGATGTGGCTGGCGTCGACGTAGGTGATGACGCCGCCGGTGATGACCGTGCAGCGCTCGGGGCCGCAGATGTGGTCGTTCAGGTCGACGCTCGTGATCAGGTCGTCGTGCATCTGACGCACCACGTCCATCGTCGGGTCGGGCAGCACCCAGCTGCTCCGCACGCCGTCGCACCGGCTGGGATCGTCCTCGTTCTCCGCGACGCACTCCGGGACATCGACGTCGCCGGGCGTCGGGGTGTCGCGGACGACGAGCACCCGCACCCCCGCGTCGGCCAGCGTCCGCAACGTCCAGCGGTAGCCGGCGACGTACGCGCGGTACTCGGCCGGCGACAGGGGGTGGTCCCTGCTCACGCTCGAGATCCGGTCCGACATGACGACCAGGTCGGGGTGGGACCGCGCCGTCTCGTGGACCGCCTCCTGGACCCAGCGCTGGCAGCGCTCGGACGCCAAGGCGGTCGGCAGGACCTGGCGGGTGTTCGCCGCCGCACAGCGGGAGGCGACCCGGGTCACGACGCGCAGCTCGTCGGCTCCCGCGATCGCCTGCAGCGCGGGCAGCCACTGGTCGGCGTGGGAGTTGCCGAGCATCGCGATGTGGACCCGGCCGTGCGGGCGGCCGAAGACGCAGGTGCGCATCCAGTACGCGTTGGGGAGCGCGCGGCAGTCGCGGCCACTGACCTCGGCGAACGCCGGCGACCAGTCCTTCGCCGCCAGAGCGGGGATCGGTATGACGTCCTCGAACG
>DATFHM010000116.1:0-2111 GCA_035248385.1 Nocardioides sp.
CACAGGAGCCTGAACCATGCGCGCGATGATCATCGACGACTCCCGGGCGATGCGCAGCATCCTGCGCCGCGTCGTGACCGGCCTCGACTTCGAGGCGTCCGAGGCCGGCAACGGCCGCGAGGCGCTCGACCAGCTCGAGGCGGGAGTCGTGCCGGACGTGTGCCTGATCGACTGGAACATGCCGGTGATGGACGGCTACACCTTCATCACCAAGGTCCGGGAGAACCCGGACTGGCGCAACATCACGCTGATGATGGTGACCACCGAGAGCGAGCAGTCCAACATCGTGCGCGCGCTCGCGGCCGGCGCCCACGAGTACGTCATCAAGCCGTTCACGCCCGACGCCATCGCCGAGAAGCTGGAGCTCCTGGGCCTCACGTCCGGAGGTGCGGCATGACCGCCCAGGAGATCGCGTACGACGCGCCCGCGTTCGACGACCTGCTCTGGGTCGCCGACGAGGTCTGGCAGGCGCTGCTCGGCGAGGAGGAGGTCCTCGCCCCGCGGCCCGTGCCGCCGGGCACCCCCTTCGACGCGCCCGGCACCTGGTCGGCCGCCGTGTCGGTCAGCGGCGGCTGGCAGGGCACGGTGACGGTCGAGCTCTCCGCGGACGTCGCGGCCGCCCTCACCGCGCAGATGCTCGCGCTGCCGGCCGGGGAGGACGCCGCCGACGCCGACGTCGCCGACGCGGTGGGCGAGCTCGTCAACATGATCGGCGGCAACGTGAAGAGCCTGATGCCGGGCCCGAGCGTGCTGTCGCTGCCGATGGTGGCCGCCGGCCGGGCCGCCCACTCCTCCGAGCTCGCCGAGGTCGTCCGCTTCGACGCGTGCTGGCGCGACCAGCCGCTGCGGTTCTCGGTGCACGTGCCGAACCACTGATCCACCAGCTCCACAGGAAACGCCACACACCCACGGATGGGAACCACCATGAAGATCCTCATCGCCGACGACTCCCGCGTCATGCGCCAGATCGTCATCCGCACGCTGCGCCAGGCCGGCCACGGCGGCCACGAGATCGTCGAGGCCGAGAACGGCCGCGAGGCGCTGGCCCTGGTGGCCACCGAGGCGCCCGACCTGGTCCTCTCGGACTGGAACATGCCCGAGATGAACGGCATCGACTGCCTCTCCGCCCTGCGGGCGAGCGGTTCCCAGGTGCCCTTCGGCTTCGTCACCTCGGAGGGCTCCGAGGAGATGCGGACCCGTGCGGCGTCGGCTGGCGCCGCCTTCCTGATCGCGAAGCCGTTCACACCCGAGGCGTTCGACGACGCCCTCCGCTCGGTCATCTGACGCCATGCCCATCCACCTGCCGCAGCCCAAGCAGCTGCGCGACCTGCTCACCGAGCTGCTCGACCGCGAGGTCACGCTGACGCCGGCCGGCCCCTACGCGCCCGGTCCGGACACCCCCGCCTCCGTCGCGGTGTACGTCGACGACAGCCTCCGCATCTCGGCCGCGATCGTGTGCGACCTGCCCTTCTCGGCGTACGCCGGTGCGGCGCTGGGCCTGGTCCCTCCGGGCGGGGCGAAGGCCGCGGTCGAGGACGGCAAGCTCGACGACAACCTGCGGGACAACCTCTACGAGGTCCTCAACATCGCGGCCTCGGTGTTCAACGTGCCCGGTGCCGACCACCTGCGGCTGCACGAGCTGCATCCCGCCGGCCCGCCGCTGGCGCCGCAGGTGCGCCTGCTCGCGCTGACGCTGGGGCGGCGCGAGGACCTCGCGGTGGACGTGGCCGGCTACGGGTCGGGCCTGCTCTCGGTCATCCTCGTCTGACGCTTCGGACGCTCCGGGCGCGTCTGGCCGCTCGGACACAACCGGCAGGACCATCGTCCCGAGAAGGTCAACCGGGCACGGGCGGGGCCGAACATCCCCGCGAGCTAGGGACAGCTCGCTATCGCCGACGGACCGGCACCGCACCACCTGCCTCACGGCAGGTCGAACAAAGGGCAAGCCCGTGTCCTTCGGTACGTCCGACGCCGTCAGCTTCGTGCTGCACACGGCCATCAACGGCCTGGCCGAGCGCCAGAACGTCATCTCCGACGACATCGCGAACGTCGACACCCCCGGCTTCCGGGCGCGCAGCGTCGACTTCGAGACGGCCCTCAAGGCGGCGATC
>DATFHM010000117.1:0-3141 GCA_035248385.1 Nocardioides sp.
GGGGTCGAGCGCCGCGGCCCCCAGGCACGGCCCGCCCGCGCTGAGCGCCGCCGCCACGTCGCGGCGCGCGTGCGCCTCGGTGCGCCCGATCGAGACCAGCTGCAGGGTCGCGAGGGCGACGACGACCGCCATCGCACCGGCCGCGACGACCAGGGTGCCCCGCAGCCGGGTCGCGAGCGCCGGGTTGCGGAAGGGCTGCTCGACGTACCGCTCGGTCAGGGTGGCCAGCACCAGCGTCGCGACGACGACACCGAGGACCTCACCGGCGCCCAGGCCCGGGGAGGCGGCGGACCCGCCGACGACGAACGGCACCAGGACCCGGAGCGGCCAGTGCCACAGGTAGACCGAGTACGAGATGTCGCCGAGCCACTGCACCGGGCGCAGGGCCAGGAACGGGCCGGGCGTGCGACGGTCCTCGACCCCCGCTGCGCCGAGGATCAACAGCGCGGCACCGGCGACGGGAAGCACGGCCGCACGACCCGGGAAGGCGGTCGCGTCGGAGTACAGGGCGCCGGCGGCGACCACCATGGCCAACCCGGCCCAGGTGATCACGGCACGGGCCGGGCGCGTGAAGGGTGGTCGCTGTGCGCGAGCGGGCTCGACGAGCAGCGCGAGCAGGCCACCGGCGCCGAGCTCCCAGGCGCGGGTGGTGGAGATGAAGTACGACGCCTGCGGGTCGCTGGCCGTGTGCGCGACCGAGTAGGCGAACGACACTGCGACCACGGCGGTGAGCCCCACGGTGAGCACCAGGCGCCGCGGCAGCCGCACCGCGACGGCGACCAGCACGAGCACGGCGACGAGGATCGGCCACACGAAGTAGAACTGCTCCTCCACCGAGAGCGACCAGAAGTGCTGGAAGGCACTCGGGGCCTGGCCCTGGGCGAGGTAGGAGACCGATCGGGACGCGAGCTCCCAGTTGACGAAGTAGAGCGCGGCCGCGCGGGCGTCGTGGGCGTTCTCGTCCCACTGCGTGCTCGGCAGGAGGGCGTGCACGGCGATCAGGGTCACCACGATGACGGTCAGCGAGGCGGGCAGCAGGCGGCGGATGCGCCGGCCCCAGAAGGCCACGACGTCGCTTGCGCCCCGCGGCACACGACTCAGCAGGTGGCAGGTGATCAGGAAGCCCGAGATGACGAAGAAGACGTCCACCCCGACGTACCCGCCGGGCAGCGCCGACGGCACCAGGTGGTAGACGACGACCATGGCGACCGCGATCGCGCGCAGCCCTTGGATGTCGGTGCGCAGCGACCGACCACCGTGCTCGTGGCTCATCGGAGCCCGAGAGGGGCAGCGGGCGCGTGCACCCCGGCACACTACCGGGGGCCGGAACCGGCGGAAAAAGGCAGCGGACCCACGTCGTTGCGTGAGTCCCCGCGCCCAGGTCCCAAGAAGTCGACCGCCGGACCTCCATCAGTAGGTCCGGCGGTTTCCGATGTCCTGCGACATCACACGGTCGGGCTGACAGGATTTGAACCTGCGACCCTCTGACCCCCAGTCAGATGCGCTACCAAGCTGCGCTACAGCCCGCTGCCCCGACAGTGCCGCTCGGAGCGGATCGAACCTTACCGCAGTGACTCGCGGGGCCAGCAATCGGTTGGCACTGATGTCGGAGGGGCGCTCTAGCGTCGCCGGCATGGGTGGTGCTCGGACCTACTCGGACGACCGGTTGGCTGCGGCTGTGGCAGCCGCGACGTCGTGGCGCGGCGTGCTGCGCGAGCTCGGCCTGTCAGCGACGTCCGGAGCCTCGCAGCGCTCGATCCGTTGACCCGGGTCCAGGTCAAGAGCAGCACTCGTCGCTCGGGTGGCTCCTGGGTCGCGCGGATCACGCAGAGCGGTCGCGGAGCAGCGCCGTACGACCTCGATGACGTGGACTGCTTCTTCGTCGTGGACGGCGATCTGTGCTTCTACCTGATCCCGTCGACGGAGGTGGGAGGACTGACCACGATCCATCTGTCGGCCTACGCGGACTACAAGCTGGATCAGCAGCTGCAGCGTCACCGGAAGTCGCGGGAGGACTGACGCGCCTGGAGCGCCGAGCCCGCACCCGGCAGCAGCACGTCGAGCGCCTCGACCCGGTCGGCGAGCAGGTTCGTGACGCCGTCCTGGCGTTCCAGGCGGCCGCGGATCACCACGGCCACGCGGTTGCGTGCCGCCTGCCGATGGGCACGCATCACGCCCACGGAGCAGACCACGTTGAGCATCCCGGTCTCGTCCTCGAGGTTGAGGAAGGTGATGCCCTGGGCGGTGCCGGGTCGCTGCCGGTGGGTGACCAGCCCGGCCACGTGGACCCGGCGACCGGCCTCGATCGAGGCGAGGTCGCCGATGGCCACGATCCCGTGCTCGCGCAGCCGCTCGCGCCAGTGCTCGATCGGGTGCTTGTCCGGGGAGATCCGGGTCGCCCAGAGGTCGGCCAGCGTCTCGTCGATCGCGTCCATCGTGGGAAGAGCGGGCGGGGCCGGGGCGGCGGTCGAGCCGGGCAGGTGGGCCTCGCTCTCGGCGTACCCGCTCATCCAGAGGGCCTGGCGCCGGTCCAGCCCGAACCCCTCGAACGCCCCCGCCGTCGCGAGCGCCTCGAGCTGCTGGGAGGTCAGCCCGGTACGCCGCGCGAGGTCGGTG
The DNA here is from genome assembly GCA_035248385.1 of Nocardioides sp. Taxonomy (GTDB): domain Bacteria; phylum Actinomycetota; class Actinomycetes; order Propionibacteriales; family Nocardioidaceae; genus Nocardioides. Next base: position 2,617 of record DATFHM010000117.1, read on the forward strand.
ATGTCGGCGTACGGCGCCTCCTGCCGCTCGGCCTCGATCCGCCGGGCCAGCTCCAGCCCGATCCCCTTCACCGCGTCCAGGCCGAGCCGTACCGCGAACCCCCCGTCCCATCGCACCTGACCAACGCGTTGGGTTTCCGGCTCGGAACCAACGCATTGGTCAGGTACGACGGACTCGACGGGCTCCAGCCCCGCCTGAGCGCCCGACAGCGCGATGTCGGGACGGAGCACCGTGACCCCGTGCCGGCGGGCGTCGGCGACCAGCGACTGCGGCGAGTAGAAGCCCATCGGCTGGTTGCGGAGCAGGCCGGCCAGGAACGCCGCCGGGTAGTGCAGCTTGAGCCACGACGAGGCGTAGACCAGCAGCGCGAAGCTGAGCGCGTGGGACTCGGCGAAGCCGAAGCCGGCGAAGGAGAGGATCTTGACGTAGATCGCGTCGGCGGCGTCGCCGGTGATGCCCTTCTCCGCCATGCCCTCGTAGAGCTTGGCCTTGACCTTCTCGATCCGCTCGATGCCGCGCTTGGAG
>DATFHM010000118.1:0-5979 GCA_035248385.1 Nocardioides sp.
CGGGGCGAAAGGGCAAGATAGGCCCATGACGTCGCGGCCCCCGGAGCAGCTGCCCCCGAGGGGCCCTGGCGGACAGTCGCCGACCGACGACCCCGCGCCGACCCGCACCGTCGGCCAGAACGTCAGCACGGGAGCGCGCGCGACGGCGCGCGGCCTGGGCGGCTTCGCGCGCGGCACGGGCCGTTTCGGCCGGGCGACGTTCCTGCGGGCCCGACGCGCTGCCGGCGCGCAAGGAGCCCAGAAGTCCGGGCTCAACCGGCTGATCGAGGTGCACGCGGCCAACGCGGCCGGCGACGCGGCCGTCACGATCGCGCTGGCCGGCACGGTGTTCTTCAAGGGCGCCACGTCCGACGCGCGGGGTCAGGTGGCGCTGTTCCTCGGGCTGACGATGCTTCCGTTCGCGATCGTGGCGCCGCTGATCGGCCCATTCCTCGACCGGTTCAGCCACGGCCGCCGCTGGGCGATCGGCGTGACCTTCGCGCTACGCGCGTTCCTGTGCTGGGTGCTGGCCGACGCGATCGCGAACGACACCGCGTGGTTCTACCCGGCCGCCCTGGGCGTGCTCGTGTCGTCGAAGGCGTACGGCATCGCGCGCGCCGCCGCCGTTCCTCGCCTGCTGCCGTCGGAGATCACGCTGGTCAAGGCGAACGGCCGGGTGGCCCTGGCCGGTCTCGTGGGAGCGGCGGTGTCCGCACCGCTGGCCGGGTTGGCGTCGCTGGCGGGCCCCGAGTGGGACCTGCGCTACGGGTTCGTGGTGTTCGTCGTCGGCACGATCCTGGCGATCCGGCTGCCGAGCCGGGTCGACTCCAGCGCCGGCGAGACCGGGATCGCCCAGGTGCCCTTGCGGCCCACCGAGGACGAACCGGTGACGAAGCGGCGACCGCGCCGGCGCCGCGGCGTACCTCCCGCCGTCGCGTTCGCGCTCCGGGTCAACTGCGGGCCACGGTTCCTGTCGGGCTTCCTCACCATGTACTTCGCGTTCGTGCTGCGCGAGCACCCGGTCGACGGCTGGACGCACGGACCGGCGCTGCTGATCGCGCTCGTCATCGGCTCCGCCGGCCTGGGGAACACGCTCGGCATCGTGACCGCGTCACTGGCGAAGCGGATCAGCCCCGCCGTGACCGTGGTGGCCGCACTGGCCGCCGACATCGTCGCGATCGTGCTCGCCGCGGTGTTCTACAACCTGCCGACGCTGGTGCTGCTCGGTGTGACCGCGGGGCTCGCGCAGTACCTCGCGAAGGTCTCGCTCGACTCCACCATCCAGACCGGCGTGCCCGCCACGGCGCACGCGAGCGCGTTCGCGCGCGGCGACACCACCCTGCAGTTCGCCTGGGTGATCGGTGGCTTCGTCGGGATCGCGCTGCCCATGCAGCCGAACCTCGGGCTCGGGGTCGCGAGCGCGGCCCTGCTCGCCTGGGCGGTCACGATGATCGTGCTGCCCCGGGTGGCGAGGAACGACGAGGCTGTCGCCTAGCCGTCCAGCTCGTCGGCGAGCGCGCGCAGGAGCTTGGCGATCGGACCTGCGACCTTGCGGTCGGGGTGGCGCCCGTGCCGGTAGCCCTCACCGAGGCCGTCGAGCACGCGGATCAGGTCCTCGACGATCGGGACCATCTCCTCGGGCTTGCGGCGCTTGGCCTCCGCGCGGTTGCGGGTGACCGAGCTGGGGGCGTCGAGGACCTTGACCTGGAGCGCCTGGTCGCCGCGGCGGCCCTGGGCGATGCCGAACTCGACGCGGGTGCCGGCCTTGAGCGTCCCGATGCCCTCCGGGAGCGCGTCGGAGTGGACGTAGACGTCGGGGCCGTCGGGTTGCGAGAGGAAGCCGAAGCCCTTCTCGGCGTCGTACCACTTGACCTTGCCAGTCGGCACGGATCCGGCCTTCCTTCGTCTGGGAGCGCGGTGGGGTCCCACCGCGACGGGCAAGCCTAGGCCATGCCGATCGCGCTCAAGAACTGGATTGTCAGGGGGTGGTGACCTGGATGCTGACGCCGTCGCCGAGGTTGATGATCGCTCCCGGGACGAGGGCCACGGCGATGCCGGGCTTGAGGTCCTCGGGGCCCGCACCCGGCTGGACCAGCACGGTGCCGTTGGTCGACCCCATGTCGGTGACGACCGCGCTGCCCTGGTCCGCTCCGGTGCCGGGCCGGACCTCCACGTGGGTCGAGGAGATCTCGTGCAGCCGGCTCGGGACAGTGACGAGCTGGGGCTGCTCGGTCGAGGTGAAGCGCCGGGCCTCGGGCGCGCGCCCGATCAGGACGACGCCGTCGACGACCACGGTCTGGCCGTCGGACACCACGAGCTTGGCGACCGCACCCGAGTCGGCCGCGAGCGGGGACGGCGGAGACACCTCCCACGAACCGACCGGCAGCGGGGGCGGCGGCGGGGTGAGCGGTGCGGATCCGCTCGGCGGCGGGGGCGGCGGGGCGAAGCCGGGGACCGGTGCGACGACCGGCGCCACCTCCGGCTGGTCCCACGGCGTCACCCCGCCGTCGGGAGCGGCCTCGGGGGTCTCGGCCGGGGTGTCGACGTCGGCGGCCGGGGTCTCCGCCTGCTCCTCCTGCGACTTCTGCTCCTCGAGCAGCGCCGCGGGCAGGCGGTCGCCGGCGAAGGTCGGCTCGGTCCAGCGCTCGCTGTCCAGCGGCGACGGCTCGAGGTGGACCGCCGGCTCCTGCACGGGTACGTCGAAGGGCGGGGCCTCCACCGCGACCGGCGTCGGCGCCGCGGCGTGCGAGCCGGTGACGGGAGTCACCGCGGGGAGGTCGATCCGGGAGACGCGCACCAGCCCGGCAGGGATCGCGAGGTCGGTCCGCTCGGTCCCGTCCACCTCGGCGGCCTCCTCGACGGTCAGGGCCAGGGCGGTCAGGCCGTCGATCGTGCGCTCGACCCAGGTGCCGCCGGCCGAGCCGTCGATGGCGATGTCACCGTCGGCGGAGGACGCCGTGGCGGAGGTGCCGGCGCCGCGGAGCAGCACGCGCGCCGGGCCCTCCCCGGTGCTGACGAGCGCGAACCCGGGTAGCCGGCTGAGCCCCGAGGCGAGCAGGGCGTCGAGGACCTCGTCGAAGCCGGACCCTCCGTCGACGAGCGACCAGAGCGCCGCGACGTACTCCTTCTGCTGCGCGGGCAGGGCCACGGCGACCTGCGGGCCGAAGACGGCGTACCAGGACCCCGGTCGGTAGGACCACAGCGGCGCGGGCGCGTCGTTCACGCTGGGCTCAGTCATGGGAGGGCTTCCCCTTCTCCTCCACGACCCGAGCGCTCCCCGCCCGGATCTCACGTCGGTTGCGCCCCCATCCCACCACATGGAGCACCACCCGGCCGCAGGTCGCCCCGCTCGGCACATCGGTAGGTTGGGAAGGTGGGGAAGGAGCCGGAGGCGTACCGATCGCTGGCCGACCAGCTGCGGTCGTGGCCCGAGGAGTCGCTGCGCGACCTGCTGACCGGCCGGCCGGACCTCGCGACGCCGGTCCCCCCGGACTTCGGCCAGCTCGCCGCGCGCGCCACCGGGCAGAGCTCGATCGCCCGGGCCCTCGACACGCTGACCCAGGGCGAGATGCTGGTCCTGGACGCCCTCGTGGTCGCGGGCCAGACCGACGACGAGGAGCTCCGCTCGGTCGTGCACGCCGACCCGGCGTACGTCGACGCGGCGCTGGCCCGGCTGCGCGGACTCGCGCTGGCGTGGGACTCCCCGGAGGGCCTGCGGGCGCTCAGCGGGGTGGCCGACGTGCTGGCGGCCGGTCCGGCCACGTGCGTGAGCGGGCTGCGGCCGTGCTCGGCCCGCCCGGCCGACCCCACCGAGATCGAGGAGCGGCTGGCCGCGATCGGCACCGGCGCGCGCCGGCTGCTCGACCACGTCGTCGACGAGGGCGGCCAGGCGACCGCCGGCTCGACCCGGATCGGGATCGACGTCGAGGCCGCCGAGACGCCTGCCGAGGAGCTGGTGGCCCACCGGCTGCTGGTGCCCGCGTCGTCCCAGCCCGGGCTGCTGGTGGTGCCCGGCGAGGTCGGCCTGGCCCTGCGCGGCGGACGGACGACGCTCACGCCCGTGGACGCGGCGCCGGAGATCGCGACCACGTCGCAGTCCGCACGCCTGGCGCAGAACGCCGCGCTCGGCTCCGCCACCGATGCGGTACGCCGGGTCGAGCTCCTCCTGGACTGGTGGGGTCACCGGCCCGCGGCGGCGCTGCGCTCCACCGGCCTCACCGCGCGCGAGCTGAAGTCGGCCGCGGGCCACCTCGGCGTCGACGAGCGCCACACCGCGCTCCTGATCGAGGTCGCCACCGCCGCGGGCCTCGTCGCGAGCCGGGCGGACGCCGAGGGGGCACCGGTCTGGGTCCCCACCGATGCGTACGACGCATGGCGGGCGGGCTCGGTCGCGGAGCGGTGGACCGCGCTCGCCCGGGCCTGGCTCGCGAGCCCCCGGCTGCCCTCGCTCGTCGGCGAGCGCGGACCCGACCAGAAGGCGTGGAACGCGCTCACGCCCGAGCTCAGCGCGAGCGGGATGCCCGAGGCCAAGGCGATGGCCCTGGCCGAGCTCGCCTCCCTGCCGGAGGGCGCGAGCCTGGCGCCCGGGACCGGGCTCCCCTCGCTCGTCGCGCGGGTGGCGTGGCTGCGACCCCGCCGCCCCCGGACCCGCCCCGACCTGGTCGCCTGGGCGGTCGACGAGGCCGCGGCGCTCGGCATCAGCGGGGCCGGCGCGCTGGCGTCGTACGGGCGCAGCCTGGTGGCGGGCGAGGACCCGACGCCGGTGCTCGCCGCGCTGCTGCCGCCGCCCGTGGACCACGTGCTCATCCAGGCCGACCTGACGGCCGTGGCGCCCGGCCCGCTGGAGTCGGCGCTGGAGCGCCAGCTGCAGCAGCTCGCGGACCTCGAGTCGCACGGCTCGGCCACGGTCTACCGGTTCACCCGCGACTCGATCCGCCGGGCGTTGGACATCGGGTGGAGCGGTGCGGAGATCCACGCGTTCCTGGTGCTGGCGTCGCGGACCGCCGTACCGCAGCCGCTGAGCTACCTGGTCGACGACACCGTGCGCACGTTCGGGCGGCTGCGGGTGGGGTTCGCGCAGGCGTTCATCCGGTCCGACGACGAGGCCGCGCTGCTCGACCTGGTGCGGCACCCGAAGTCGGGGCCGCTCGGCCTGCAGCGGATCGCGCCCACCGTCGTCGTCTCGTCCACCCCGGTCGACGTCCTGCTGCCGCGGCTGCGCGAGCTGGGCATGGCCCCGGTCATCGAGGGCGTGGACGGGGTCGTGCGGGTGGGTGCGGCCGAGTCCCTCCGGGCGCGTACGCCGAAGACCCCCGCCCGGGCCGGCGCCGCCCGCCAGGCCGCCCAGGTCGCGGTGGCCGTGCGCTCCCTGCGCGAGGGCGACGCCGAGACGCGGTCCCGGCCGGCCACCGCCTCCTCCCCCGCGACCGCGCTGTCCGCCCTGCGCGAGGCCATCGAGCGGGGCGCGCCGGTGCTCATCGGCTTCACCGACAACCACGGCGTCATCACCGAGCGCGAGGTCCGGCCGGTCTCCGTCGAGGGCGGCCAGCTCACGGCGTACGACGGCGACGACCCGGACCTCGAGCGGCGCTACCCCATGCACCGGATCACGAAGGTCGCGCCTACGACCGCCACGTAGGCTTGCGGGTTGTGACCGACGGCCCCCTCATCGTGCAGAGCGACAAGTCACTGCTGCTGGAGGTGGACCACCCGCAGGCGGCGGAGTGCCGCAAGGCGATCGCGCCGTTCGCCGAGCTCGAGCGGAGCCCCGAGCACATCCACACCTACCGGCTCACGCCGCTGGGGCTGTGGAACGCCCGGGCGGCCGGGCACGACGCCGAGCAGGTCGTCGACACGCTGCTCAGCTACAGCCGCTACCCGGTCCCCCACGCGCTGCTGGTCGACGTGGCCGAGACGATGGCGCGCTACGGCCGGCTGACGCTCGACAAGGACCCGGTCCACGGGCTCGTCCTGCGCAGCACCGACCGGCCGGTGCTCGAG
>DATFHM010000119.1:0-13460 GCA_035248385.1 Nocardioides sp.
TCGACCAGACCTGGCCGATCGGCTGCATGCGAGTCTTCATGATCGACTCCTGCAGCTCGCTGGCCACCAGGTCCAGCCGCTGGCTGGCGCGGACCAGCTCGGCGTCGGCGGAGCCGAGGCTGCGCTGCACGAGCTGGTTGCGGGTGAGCACCAGCTCGCCGACCAGGTCGACCAGGTCGTCGAGGAGGTCGACGTCCACGCGGACCGTCGCGTCCACCGCCACCCGGCGCTCCACGCCGTCCCAGTGCTCGTCGGCGACCGGCGGCGCCGGCTCGGTCGCGGACGGAGCCGCCGGGGACACGTCCGGCTCCTCCGTGACCGAGTCGGCCGCCAGCAGGCCCTCGATGACCGCGACGACGGGGGCGACGTCGACGGCCGGGTCGGTGTCGCGTCCGGTGCGCTCGATCCCCTCGAGCAGCGCGCGGACCGTGTCGACCATCGAGAGCAGTCCCTCGGCGATCGGGGGCGTCATCACGACCTCCCCGTCGCGCAGCCGCGACAGCAGGGTCTCCCCCACGTGCGTCAGCTGCTCGAGCCGGTTGAAGGCGAGGAACCCGCTCGTCCCCTTGATCGTGTGGATCGTGCGGAAGATGCTCGAGAGCCTCTCCCGTGAGTCGGGCTGCTGCTCGAGCTCGACCAGGTCCCGGTCGAGCTGGTCGAGGTTCTCGTGGGACTCCACGAGGAACTCGGCGATGATCTCCGCGTCTTCGTCGTTCTGGGCCACAGCGTCCCTCCCTTCGCAGCCTCTGATCGGCTGCGGGGAGGGACGTCTGAGTGCTACCGGGGACTAGGCGGGAACGGGCGAGAGGTGCTCGTGCACCGCCAGCAGCCCGTCGGGCGTGCGCGTGAAGACGATGGTCTCCCGCTCCTCGGAGGCGGCCTGCTCGCCGGCGACGTCGACGACCGTGTGCACGCGGTGGCTGAAGATCGCCGTCTCGCCGAGCACCTGGACCAGGCGCTCGGTGCTGGTGCACGACACCACGCGCCAGCCCTCGTCGAGCCAGCCCTTCCAGACGCCCTCGTAGGTCGCCCGGTCGTCGAACCGGTGCTGCTCGGGGTGGAACACGAAGGTGGCGTCCGGGGTGAAGCAGGCGAAGTACGCCGCCGTGTCGGTCGCCGCGAACGCCTCGACCAGCCGGTCGGCGGCCGCGAGCACCTCGCGCTCGGTGAGGGCGGCCGCGACCGGCCGGCCGACGAGAGCGCCGTACAGCTCGGGGCGACGGTCCTCGAGGTAGGTGGTCGCGTCGGCGGCGCCGGCCAGCCGGGCGGGCACGACGTCGGCCAGCAGCAGCTCGTCGGAGGAGCCCGCGCGGGCGAGGTCCGTGCCGTCGGGTCCGACCACGCAGCTCTCGCCGCAGTAGGTCAGGCCACCCTCCTCGCCGCACCGGTTCGCGTAGAGCAGGTGCACCTGGTTCTCGCACGCGCGGGTGGGGACCAGGGTGCGGGCGACGACCTCGTAGGGCCGCATGAGCGCGGTCGGCACCGCGACCAGGTCCACGCCCGCGAGGGCGAGGGACCGCACGGCCTCGGGGAACTCCACGTCGTAGCAGATCAGGATGCCGATGCGGAGGCCGTCGATCTCCGCGATCGCGTCGAGCCCCTCCCCCGCCGTGTACGTCGAGCGGTCGATGTCGCCGTACAGGTGGGCCTTGCGGTGGTGGGCCAGCACGCTGCGGTCGCGATCGACGAGGGTCGCGGCGTTGAACACCTGCTCGCCGTCACGCTCGGGGTGGCCGTACAGGATCGCCAGCCCCGCCTCAGCCGCGATCGCGGCGATCGCCTCGTGCCACGGACCACCAAGGGGCTGGGCAGCGGTGGCGATGTCCGGGACCGCGTAGCCGCTGGTGAACGCCTCGGGCGTCACGAGCAGCCGCGCTCCCGCGGCGGCGGCCTCGCGGGCGCGCTCGCGCAGCCGGCCGAGGTCGGTCGAGCCGGTCTGCCAGACCGCCGTCCTCATGCCCGCCCTGGGAGGATGCTGAGCAGCTCGTAGATGGTGTGGGCGGCGGCGATGCCGGTGATCTCGGCGTGGTCGTAGGCCGGCGACACCTCGACGATGTCGGCGCCGATCACGTTGAGACCCTCGAGTCCCCGCAGGACCTCCAGGAGTTGCATGCTGCTCAACCCGCCGGCCTCCGGCGTACCGGTGCCGGGGGCGAACGCCGGGTCGAGCACGTCGATGTCGAGCGACACGTAGACCGGCCGGTCGCCGAGCCGCGCACGGACCCGGTTGATGATGTCGTCGAGCGGCTGCCGGGCGAAGTCGCGGCAGTTGACGGCGGCGAAGCCGAGCTTCTCGCTCTCGTCGAGGTCGAGCCGGCTGTAGAGCGGACCGCGCAGGCCGACGTGCATGGAGTGCTCGAAGTCGATCAGCCCCTCCTCGGCGGCCCGGCGGAACGGCGTGCCGTGGGTGTAGGGCGCGCCGAAGTAGGTGTCCCAGGTGTCGAGGTGGGCGTCGAAGTGCAGCACCGCGATCGGGCCGTGCCGCTCGGCCTGCACCCGGAGCAGCGGCAGCGCGATGGTGTGGTCGCCACCGATGGTGACCAGGCTGCGGCTGGTGCCGGAGAGCTCACGGGCAGCGCCCTCGATCTGCGAGATCGCCTGGCCGATGTCGAACGGGTTCACCCCGAGGTCGCCGCCGTCGGCGACCTGGGCGCGGGCGAAGGGCTCGCTGTCCTGGGCCGGGTTGTAGGGCCGCAGCAGCCGCGAGCTCTGCCGGATGTGGGCCGGGCCGAACCGGGCGCCGGGGCGGAAGCTCACGCCGGTGTCGAACGGGATGCCCCAGATGACGGTGTCGGCGTCGCCGAGGTCGTCGAGCCGGGGCAGCCGCGCGAAGGTCGCGAAGCCGCTGTAGCGCGGGTCGAGCGAGGCGTCGACGGGGCCGACGGGCGGGTTCTGGCTGGTCATGCGGGCACCTCTCCGAGAGTGACGGGTTCCTGGGTCAGGGTGGCCTCGGCGGCCAGGTCGATGGTCCGGGCGAGCACGAGGTAGACGACGGCGGTGACGACGAGCCCGACGAGCCACGCGAGGTCGACCTCGTTCATCCGGTCCGCGACCGGACCGACGAAGTCGAACAGCTTCGAGCCGTCGGCACGGGTCATGTGGATGACCATGAACGGGACCTCGGCGAGCAGGCCGGCGGCGTACGCCGTCAGGCCGCGCCACGACCACACGCCGTAGATGCCCTCGACCCGGAACAGCTCGCCGATCGAGTAGTGGCCCCGGCGGACGACGAAGAAGTCGACCAGGTTGGTGGCCGTCCACGGGACGAGCAGGTAGAGCATCAGCGTGAGCGCCACGAAGACGGTGGTGACGGCACCGGCGCTGATGGAGCGGCCGATGACGTACCAGACCACGGTGAGGCCGAGGATCGCCAGGATCCGTGCCCGACGCGAGGGGGTGAACGGGCGGAAGCAGTCGATGGTCGTGAGCACGGTGAGCGCTCCGCCGTACGCGTTCATGCCCATCGTCGCGACGAGCGCGAGCGCGGACAGGGCGGCGACGATGCTGCCGAGGTGCGGGATGACGTTGTTGCCGGCGAGCTGGAGGCCCGCGAGCCCGTCGGTGGCGCCGAGCCGGGTCGCCATCCAGGCGCCGAGCGTGATCAGCCAGATCGCGGCACCGCTCGCACCCACGAAGACGGAGGCGATGACCGACGACGGCTTGGTGTTCGCGGGCAGGTAGCGCGAGTAGTCGGAGACGTACGGCGCGTAGGTGATGTTGTACGCCGCGGCGGCCGACAGCTGTGCCATGAACGCGACCCAGGTGAAGCCGCCGGGGTCGGCGGGGGCGCTGCCGCCGCCGTGGCCCAGCAGCACGCCGATGGTGAGCACGGTGGTCAGCGGGAGCAGCAGGAGCAGGATCGAGCGGAAGGCCCGGTGCAGCCAGTCGTGGCCGAGGATCGCCAGGGCGGCCGCGATGAGCGCGGCGCCGATGGCGACGGCCTGCGCGTTCCAGCCGAAGGTGTCCTGCAGGCCGAGGCCGACCAGCACCTGGTCGGCCACGTTGAAGGCCAGGTAGGTGAACAGCGTCGCGCCGAGCGGGATGATCACGCCGCGGTAGCCGAACTGGCCGCGGGACTGGATCAGCTGGGGCAGGCCGAGCTGCGGACCCTGCGAGGCGTGGAAGGCCATGAACAGGGTGCCGATGAGGATGCCGAGGGCGCCGGCGAGTGCGGTCCACCCGAAGGAGAGGCCCAGGCTCGGGCCGATGAACCCGATCGGGATCGAGAAGTACTGGAAGTTGCCGGTGAACCACAGCGGCAGCTGGTGCCACAGCTTGCCGCGGCGCTCGGCGTGGGGAACCCAGTCGATCGAGCGGACCTCGATCAGGGGCGCCGGGGCGAAGCCGGTGTCGGCGGGTGCTGTCTCCATCGGGCTGTCCTTCGCTCGGAGGGCCGGTGCGGAGTGAGGTGGACCACAACTCCGTGTTGTTCTATGGTGGACAGAAGTTTCGTATTAGTCAACCCCCTGTTGGGCCGCGAGCATCCCCACCACCGTTAGGGTCAGCGCATGGTCAAGCCCGTCTCCGCCGAACCCGGCCAGCGCGCCCGCATCGGGGCACGCCTGCGCGCCGCACGGGTCCGCCAGGGCCTGACCCTCGACAACGTGGCCGGCGCGGCCGGGGTGACCAAGGGCTTCCTCAGCCGCCTCGAGCGGGACGAGACCTCCCCCAGCGTCGCGACCCTCCAGGTCATCTGCGAGGTGCTGTCGCTGCCGATCGGGTCGCTGTTCGAGGCGCCCGAGCACGACGTGGTGCGGGCCGAGGAGGCGCCCGGGATCCTGCTCGTCGGCGACGGCGTCGACGAGCGTCTGCTCACCCCGCGCGGGCAACCGCAGCTGCAGGTCGTGCGCTCCACGGTCGAGGCCGGCGGCTCCGGCGGCGACCACCTCTACACGCTCGACTGCGACGTGGAGGTCGTCCACGTGCTCAAGGGCCGGATCGAGGTCGTCATGGTGGACACGACGGTCCACCTCGGCGCCGGCGACACGCTCACGTTCAAGGGCCGCGAGCCGCACACCTGGCGCAACCTCGACGAGAAGCGGCCCGCGGAGCTGATGTGGATCATCGCCCCCGCGGCGTGGGGATAGCCCCCGCTACTTGCGGGACTTGAGCGCCTCGGACAGCGAGGCGACGGCATCGGCCGACGGCGAGGCGGCCTCGGTGTTGGCGTCCGCGAGCTCGGCGAGCAGCTCGGCGCGGTGGACCGTCACCGAGCGCGGCGCGTCGATGCCGATGCGGACGACGTCGCCACGCACCTCGAGGACGGTGACGGTGACATCGTCGCCGATGACGACGCTCTCCCCCACCCGACGCGAAAGAACAAGCACAGGGTCGACGTTACCGGAAGATCGGCGCCGCGATGGGAAGCTCGGGGTCGTCCAGGATCACCTGGCACGCGTGCTGGTTGACCGTGTTGAGCACGATCGGGGCCCGCAGGTTGAGGGTGGTCTCGCTCAGCGTCGCGCCGGCGCGCACCACGACGAACACCAGGACGTCGTCGACATCGGTGATCGCGAGCTCGTCGACGACGTCGTCCCCGATCTCGGGCGCGTAGTCGGGGTAGAACGGCGCGGGAGGCACCACGACGAACTCCAGCCCCGAACCGCCCAGCGAGCGGAACCCGAAGAGAACGCCCTCCTCGTCCATCCGCACCAGGGCGAACCGGTCGTCGTCGGGGAACCCCGGAAGCGGTCGCACCAGGTCGATGACCGGCACCTCCACGAGGTCGGTCTGCGCGGCGGTGTCCCCGGTCTGCATGGTCGTCATCATCTCAGTCACCCGGTTCAGCTCAGGAAGTCCAGCAGGCTGTGCTGGATGGTCTTCGAGGTCGCGGCGAGCGCCGCCTGGTAGGCCACCTGCTGGCTCTGCAGGTCGACCGTCGCCGACGCGAGGTCAACGTCCTCGAGCGTCGAGAGGCTCGACTTCATCTGCAGCTGGGCACCGGCAGCGGCGTCGCTGGCGTTCTGCACCTGCTGGTAGACCACGCCGGCCGACGTACGCGCCGAGGTGATGGTGTCCAGGCGGGCCCGCATCGCGTCGATCCCCGCGGAGATCCCCGTGGTGTTGCCGGCTCGCAGCGCCGTCGAGAGGTCGGAGAGCTCCTGGAAGACGGAGCTCGCCCCGTTGCCGAAGACGGCGGTGCCGTCGACGTTGACGTTGACGACCACCCCGTCGGCGATCCGCCGGGTCACGTTGCCCGTGGTCCCGACGTACGCCCCGGTGGGGTCGTACGCCGACGCACCACTCGTGACGCCGCCGAAGACCGGCCGCCCCAGGTAGGTCGCGTTCGCCGCGGCCAGGACGCTCGCCTTGATGCCGTCGATCTCGTCGGCCAGCGAGCCGAGGGCGGCAGGGCCCATCGTCCCGCTGTTGCCGCCCTGCAGCGCGAGCGTGTACGCCCGCTGCACCTGCGTCGTGACCGAGCCGAGCGTGGAGTCGACCTGGGTGAGCCAGCCGATCCCGTCGGAGGCGTTGCGGGCGTACTGGGAGGTGGAGGCCATCGAGTCCCGCAGCCGCATCGCGGCGGTGGTGTCGGTCGGGTTGTCCGACGGGCGGTTGAGGAGCCGCCCGGTCGACATCTGCTCCTGGGTCTTCGCCATCCGGCCGAGGGTGCGCTGCACGGCGTCGATCGAGCTGGTCGCCGTCATCCGCTGGGTCACGCGTCCGATCACCATGACTACCTCCCCACCAGACCGGTGTGGTTGATGAGCGTGTCGAGCATGTCGTCGATGGTCGTCATGACCCGCGCGGCAGCCTGGTAGCCCCGCTGGGCGGTCATCAGGTTCACCGTCTCCTCGTCGATGCTGACGCCGGCCTGCTGCTCCCAGGAGTCGTCGAGGGAACCGGTGAGCGTGGCCTGGTTGCCCGCCTGCTGGTTGATCGCGGCGACCTTGGTCCCGAAGCCGTTGACGAGCTGCTGGTAGGCGTCCTTGACACCCGTCGTCGAGGCGCTGAGCGCATCAGCGTTGCCGCCGTCGAGGTTGCCGCCCGGCAGCCCGGAGGCCGCCAGCAGGCTGGGGTCGGTGATGGCGACCGCAAGCGTGCCCGCCGGGTCGGAGGCGTTGTAGGTGAAGAACGCACCCCCCGGGTTCCCCGCCAGGTCGTAGCCGGCCTGGTGGACGCTGTTGATCGCCGTGGTGAGCTGCTGGGCGATCGCGTCGAGGCCGGCCTTGTAGTCCGGGAGCGTCGTGGTCAGCAGGTCCGTCACAGCACCGGCCTCGCCGCCGAGCGCGCCACCGACCGGCGTCGAGCCGGAGGCCGCGTCGATGCGGAACGTGATCGGGTTGCCGTCGGACGCCCCGCTCGCCGTGATGCCGGTGTCGATGACGAGGGTGCCCGCGCTCTGGCCCATGACCAGGGCGGTGCCGCCGACGGTCACGTCGTACATGCCGTTCCCCTGGGTCGTGACCGTGCCGCCCGCGAGGTTGGCCAGCTTGAGAGCGAGCTGGTCGCGCTGGTCCTTGAGGGTGTTGACGTCGAGCCCGGACTGCTCGCCCTGCATGATGTTCAGGTTGAGCGCGGCCAGGCCGGCGGCGGCGGTGTTGATGTCGGAGACGTTCGACATCAGGCGCAGCCGTTGGTCGGCCTCCTCGCCGGTGATGTTCGTGGCCTGCGCGTTGATCGCCCGCGCCAGGGACTGGCCGTCGCCCAGGACCTGCTGGCGCGCAGCGGCACCGCCGGGGTTGTTGGCGAGGTCCTGCCAGGACGCGTTGAAGGTCTGCAGCGCGGCGGCCACACCGCTGTCGCCGGGCTCCCCGATGCCGTCCTCGACCCGGCCCATCACGGTCTGCTGGGTGCTCAGGTAGGTCAGGCTCGCGTGCTCGCGGCGTACGCGCGAGGTGAGCAGCGCGTCCGTCGTGCGGTCGACGCCCTGGACCGCGACACCGTCGCCGTGACCGTCGTACGTCGACCAGAGCGCGACCGCGCCGGCGCTCACCGAGCCGCCCCGGACGGTACGGCGCACGTAGCCGTCGGTCGACGCGTTCGAGATGTTGTTGCTGGCGGTGTCCTGGAGGACCTGGTTGTAGCGCAGGCCGGACAGCGCGGAGGACAGGGACGAGAAGGTGCCGGTCACTAGAGGCTCCTGTCGACGAGCCGGCGGCGCGGGGCCTCAGCCACCGAGCGGCCGTCGTGGGTGTAGCTCTCGGTCGACGTACCGCCGATGGAGAGGAGGGTCTCCTGGGCCGACCGGAAGCCGGCGCTGAGCAGCCCCTTGTTCTCCTCGGACAGCTCAGCGATCTCGCGGGCGGCGGACAGGAAGGCGTCGCGGTGCTCGAGCAGGATGCCGCGCCACGGGTCGCCCGCGGCCTCGGCGAGACCGGCCAGGGACGGGTTCGGCGTCATGCCGAGCTGCTCGGCGGCCTCGTCGGCCGCGACGGCGCGGAGCACCTCGGTCGACCGGATGGCGGCGAGCGTCTCGTCGATGTCGCGGGTCGCCCGGGCCAGCCACTTGGCGCGGCCGCTGGCGAGCACCAGGCGCTCGACCTCGAGCTCGTACGCGAGGTGCTCGAGCAGCTCGCGTTCGCGCCAGAGGATCTGGGACAGCTTGTCCACGTCGTCAACCTTTCCGGTTCGTCTTCGCCGGATTCATCGGCCCGGAATCGCGCCCACCTGAGCGGTTCGCATGATCGTGCAGATACCGACGATCGGTCAGCGGGCCTGACGTGGGCGGATCGGGCGGGACTAGTCACCCCGACTACTTCGGACTAGGACCGACAGGGACCCATGTCCTGATTTCGCCCGAACGAGGACCCGTTGGGTCCCGAAATCGTTCCGCTACCGCGTTCTTCGGCACCACTGTGCTACGCGTGAGCCAGCCAATCGAGACCCCCGCATCCACGCTCGGTACGTCCGTCGAGACCCCCGACGAGGAGCAGCTGATCACCAGCCACATGCAGCTGGTGGGGCACATCGTCCGCGAGACGATGGGTCGGGTCCCGAGCCACGTCAACCGCGACGACCTCACGTCCGCGGGGCTCACGGCGCTGGTCCTCGCGGCCCGTGCGTACGACGCCGAGCGGGGCGTGCCCTTCGACCGGTACGCCGCCACCCGCATCCGCGGCGCGCTGCTCGACGAGCTGCGGTCCATCGACTGGGCCTCCCGGTCGGTACGCCGGCGAGCGCGCGACCTGTCGGAGACCCGGTCCGCGCTGGCGAACGCACTGGGGCGCACTCCCTCGGCGGCCGAGGTGGCCCGCGCGGCCGGCCTGACCGAGGACGAGGTCGCCGCCAACGACGACGACGTCGCCCGCGCCCAGGTGCTCTCGCTGCAGGGCTCGACCACCACCCCGATCGACGAGCTGGTCCCGCACCGCGCTCCGTCGCCGGAGGACCTGCTGGAGCAGACCGAGAAGCTGGAGTACCTCCGCGAGGCGATCGAGGAGCTGCCCGACCGGCTGCGGATCGTGGTCCAGGACTACTTCTTCGCCGAGCGTCCGATGGCCGACATCGCGGCCGAGCTGGGCGTCACCGACTCCCGCATCTCGCAGATGCGCGCCGAGGCGCTGGTGCTGCTGCGCGACGCGCTCAACCACGCGCTCGAGCCGGGCCTGGTCAAGCCCGTGCCCGGCAAGGCCGGCGGTGTCGCGCACCGTCGCCGCGAGGCCTACTTCGCGGCCGTCGCGGCCCGCCACGCGCAGGGCACGGCGCGGCCGCTGCGTGCGGTCGACCAGGTGGCCGGCTGACCCGCCGCACAGTTTTCCGGCGTACCTCTCAGGTGCCCGGAAGCACCGCCGAATGAGACCGGCGAAGAGCCCACGGACGGGCTCGGACAGCAGAAACTCCAGGAAGGAACCACATCATGAGCGTTCGTATCAACACCAACATCGACGCCCTCACCGCGTACCGCAACCTCACCACCACGCAGGCCTCGATGTCGCAGTCGGTGGAGCGCCTGTCCTCGGGCCTGCGCATCAACAAGGCGGCGGACGACGCAGCGGGCCTCGCGATCTCGCAGGGCCTCACCTCGCAGATCAACGGCCTCGGCCAGGCCCAGCGGAACGCCCAGGACGGCATCAACGTCGTCCAGACCGCCGACGGCGCCCTGAACGAGACCCAGGCGATCCTGCAGCGCATGCGCACCCTCGCGGTGCAGTCGTCGAACGACTCGAACGACGCCAACTCGCGCACGGACATCCAGACCGAGGTCACGCAGCTGAACGCTGAGCTCGACCGGATCTCCTCGACGACGTCGTTCAACGGGGTCAACCTGCTCGACGGCACCGCCGGCACCGCCGGCGTCATGCAGTTCCAGGTGGGTGCCAACGGCGGCGGCGCCAACGAGATCGCCGTCGACCTGACCACGGCCAAGTCCGACTCCACCACCCTGGGCGTCAACGCGGTCGACCTCAGCACCCAGGCCAACGCGCAGACCGCGATCGGCACCATCGACACGGCCATCCAGACCGTCTCGACCGCTCGCGCGACGCTCGGTGCCTACCAGAACCGGTTCCAGCACACGATCAACAACCTGTCCGTCACCCAGGAGAACCTCCAGGCGTCGAACAGCTCGATCCAGGACACCGACATGGCTGCCGAGATGAGCAACTACACCCGCACGCAGATCCTCTCGCAGGCGGGCACCTCGATGCTCAAGCAGGCTAACCAGGCCGCGCAGAGCGTCCTGTCGCTGCTGCAGTGACCCGTCGCCCCCAGGGCGACTCAGCACGACACAAGTGCCGGTGGGGCCTCCGGCCCCACCGGCGCTGTGCTTCTGGACCAGCGATCGTGAGCCAGCATTGAGGAGGATGGGATGACGACGACCTCGGTCAGCGGGAACGGCTCGGCCTTCCAGTTCAGCGGGGTGGCGAGCGGCCTCGACACGGCCGGCATCATCAACCAGCTGATGACCGTGGAGGCACTGCCGCAGACGAACCTGAAGAACGCCGTCGCGGCACAGCAGGCACAGGTCTCCGCCCTCCAGTCGGTCAACTCCGCCCTTGCCGCCGTGAGCACCCAGGCCGACAGCTTCAAGACCGGCAGCACCTGGACCAAGCTCACGGCGACCTCGTCCAGCTCGACCGTGTCGGTCAGTGCGTCGAGCGCAGCGTCGCAGGGGGCGCTGACCCTGACGGTGAACTCGCCCGCCTCGGCGGCTCAGCTCACCTACTCCGCCCAACACGCCCTGTCCGATGTCGTCGCGACTCCCGGCTCGGTGCTGCAGGTGACGATGCGGGACGGGTCGAACGTCTCGGTCGCGACGGGCGACGGCAAGCTGTCCACGGTGATCGCCGCCCTCAACGGGATCAAGGACGCCAACGGCAAGCAGCAGCTCGTGGCCAGCGCGGTCAACGTCGGCGGCGGCAACGTCCAGCTCCTCGTGAGCGCGGCGGGCACCGGCGCCGGATCGATCTCGATCAGCGACCCGAGCGGCGCCCCGTTCTTCTCCGCAGTGACGGCGACGGCCGGCTCGGACGCGTCGATCACGCTCGGCGCCGGCATCACGGCGACCTCCTCGACCAACACGTTCACGTCGCTGCTCCCCGGAGTCGACGTCACCCTCGGCGCCGGGACGCCGACGGGCCAGCCGATCACCATCACCGTCGCCGACGACGGCAGCTCGCGCGCCAACGGCGTGAACACCTTCCTCGGCTCGATCAACTCGCTGTTCAGCCAGATCGCGACCGCGACCTCCTACGGCACCGTCGGCGCCGGCGGCTCGGTCAGCGGGGGCGGTGTGCTCGCGGGCAACCTCGACATGCGCGACCTGACCAGCCGGCTGGTCAACACCGTCTTCCCGCCGAACGGGACCAGCCTCGCGGCGTACGGCCTGGACGTCGACCGCACCGGCACGCTCACCTTCGACCACACCAAGTTCGAGGCTGCCTACCAGGCGGACCCCGTCGGCGTGCAGAAGGCGCTCACCGACTGGGTGGCACGGGTGCAGACCGTGGCTGACGACGCCAGCCTCCCCTCCTCGGGCACGCTGAGCCAGTCGATCAAGTCGATGAACGACCGGATCAGGTCGGAGAACGACGACATCGCCTCCTGGGACGACCGGCTCGCGCTGAAGCAGTCCGCACTGGAGCACACCTACACCAACCTCGAGACGCAGCTGAGCAAGCTGAAGGCCCAGCAGTCATGGCTCAGCTCGGCACTCGCCGCGCTCGATGGCACCTCGAGCAACAGCCACTGAGGCACGGGAGACACAGATGAGCACGAGACCCTTCGCTGCGCGTACGGCGTACCAACGCAACTCGGTCGCGACCGCGACCCCCGGCCAGCTCCTCGTGATGCTGTTCGAGCGGTTGGTCCTCGACTGCGAGCGGGGCCTGCGGGCCCTGATCGCCCAGGACATCGAGGCCGCCCACGTACAGCTCGTCCACGCGCAGGCCATCGTCACCGAGCTGCAGACCTCGCTCGTCGTCGAGGGGATGCCCGCCGGGCGCGAGCTGCTCGCGCTCTACGGGTTCCTGCAGCGGCGCCTGATCCAGGCGAACGTCTCGCACCAGCCCGTCGCGGCGAAGGACGCCCTCGTCGTCGCGCGCGACCTGTGCGAGACCTGGAAGCAGGCGGCGATGCTCGCGGCCGGGGCTGCGTCATGAGCGCCGACCCCGCCGTAGCCGGCTGGGAGTCCGCCCTGGACTCCCTCGAGGACCACGTGAGCGAGGCCGAACGCCTCGTCCGGGGACGCCTGGGGGGCGCCCCCAGCTCGTGGTCCGCACCCGGTGACCTCGGACCGGTCCCCGACGAGTTCCTCTTCCGCGCCCGCCAGCTCCTGCGCCGCCAGCAGGCCGTCATCGACGCCATCCCCGGCATGATGTCGAGCACCGGCGACCAGCGACGCGTGGTGGGCCGGATCGCCGACGCGACCGTGCGGCCGGCTGTCCCGGTCTACATCGACGTCGCGACCTGATACCCGTGCCGCGGCTGCGGCCTTCCGCGCGGTCGGTGAAGGCGTGGCGGGGTTGGTGATCGTGGTGGGGGTGGCACCGTGCGCTCCCGAGGCTCTGCCTGCCGGGGCGAGAGTGGGGTCCCCGCCCGGCAAGGCATTTGTTCTGAGTCGCTGACTCCTGCACGTTTGCCGGGCACCCCAATCGCCCCGCCAGGCAGACCTCGTCCACGCCCGACGCCACCCCCACCCCGCTCGGGGCTGGTCGTTCGGGGTGACTCAGGTTCGCCGGTGGAACCGGTAGTCACCGGACGGGAGCTTGGTCATGTCGTAGCGGGTGTCGTGCGCTCTCCGGTGGTGGTGGCCGCAGAGCAGAATCCCGTCCTCGACGTTGGTCGTACCTCCGGCGGACCAGGGCTTCAGATGATGCGCCTCGGTCCATGGCACCGGGATCGTGCAGCCCTCGGCCCGGCACTTCTTGTCGCGCAGCCGCATGGCCTTGCGCTGTGCCGGTGAGTGCAGTCGTCGTGCTCTGCCGAGGTCGAGGGGCTCGGACTTCCCGCCGAGGACGGCGGGGATGATCTTCGCGGTGCACGCGAGCCGGCGGGCCTCGGACGCTGAGATGACAGTG
>DATFHM010000120.1:0-6771 GCA_035248385.1 Nocardioides sp.
GTTGCCGAGGCCGTCTGGGTGACCCACTCCGCAGGTGTGGCCAAGGCCGTCGCCGAACTGCTCGTGGAGGGCCGTTCCCGCACCGACCTGCACGGCACCGAGCTCACCCGCTTCGAGAAGGTGCAGACCAGCGACGACTACGTCAGCGAGACCTCGCAGCAGAACTTCGTGGAGATCTACGACATCCTGCACCCGCTGCAGCCCAAGGAATCCCCGCGGGACCTGCGCGTCAGCCCGTTCAACGTCCGGCAGAAGGAACTCGGCGCCTTCTTCCTGGAGTCGGCCGCGTGGGAGCGCCCGCACTGGTTCGAGGCCAACCGCGCCCTGCTGGACGAACTGCCGGAGGAGTGGCAGGCACCGGAACGCGAATCCTGGGCTGCCATGTTCTCCTCCCCCATTTCGGCGGCCGAAGCGTGGAAGACGCGTACCGCCGTCGCCCTGTACGACATGACGCCGCTGAAGCGGCTGGCCGTCAACGGCCCGGGCGCCCAGGCGCTGCTGCACCGCCTGAGCACCGGAAACATCGCCAAGAAGCCCGGCGCAGTCACCTACTGCCTGCTGCTGGAGCACGACGGCGGCATCCGCAGTGACGTGACCGTCGCCCGTCTCGGCGAGGAAGACTTCCAGCTCGGCGTGAACAGCAACGTGGACTTCGACTACCTGCGCGTCGAGGCCCGCAAGCAGTCCGCCGCCGATCCCGCCAAGTGGGTCCACGTCACCGACATCACCGGCAGCACCTGCTGCATCGGCCTGTGGGGTCCGCTGGCCCGCGAGGTCATCGGCAAGGTCAGCACCGATGACCTCAGCAACGACGGCCTGAAGTACTTCCGCACCAAGGAAATTTCGGTGGGCGGGATCCCCGTCACGGCAATGCGCCTGTCCTACGTGGGCGAACTCGGCTGGGAGCTGTACACCACCGCCGAATACGGCCTCAAGCTCTGGGACCTGCTGTTCGAGGCCGGACAGGAACACGGCATCATCGCCGCCGGCCGCGGTGCCTTCAACAGCCTGCGTCTGGAGAAGGGCTACCGGTCCTTCGGTGGCGACATGACCAACGAGCACGACCCCTACGAGGCCGGCCTCGGCTTCGCGGTCAAGCTCGACAAGGGCGACTTCGTCGGCCGTGACGCGCTGGTCAAGCGCAAGGAGAACCAGACGAGGACCCTGGCCTGCCTCACGATCGACAGCTCGGTCGACCTCGTGATGGGCAAGGAGCCGGTGTACGCCGGCGGCGAGCCGGTCGGCTACGTCACCTCGGCGGCGTACGGCTACACGATCGAGAAGGGCATCGCCTACGCCTGGCTGCCGCTCGAGGTCGCGGCCGTCGGCACCGATGTCGAGATCGGCTACTTCGACAAGCGGGTGCCCGCCGTCGTGACCGCCGAGCCCCTGTTCGACCCGACGATGACCCGCCTCCGCGGCTGATCACCCCTCTCTCCCCACTCTTCTCTTCCGGAGGTTCCCTGTGAGTTTCAAGACCGCCCCCGCGGCGAACACGACCGA
The DNA here is from genome assembly GCA_035248385.1 of Nocardioides sp. Taxonomy (GTDB): domain Bacteria; phylum Actinomycetota; class Actinomycetes; order Propionibacteriales; family Nocardioidaceae; genus Nocardioides. The sequence goes on from DATFHM010000120.1 coordinate 1,504, forward strand.
GATCGCCGCCATGGTCGAGCGTCGCGAGGTGGGCTACAGCCTCGAGTCCGCCTTCTACGCCAGCCAGGAGGTCTACGACCTCGACATCAAGGCGATCTTCGGCGAGCACTGGATCTTCGTCGCCAGCGAGGCCGAGCTCCCCGAGCCGGGCGACTTCGTCACCGTCGAGATCGGCACCCAGTCGCTGATCATCACCCGCGACGACGACGAGGAGATCCGCGCGCTGCGCAACATCTGCCGTCACCGCGGCTCGCGCCTCCTCGAGGACCCGTGCGGCTCGATCGGCAACATCGTGTGCCCCTACCACCAGTGGACCTACCGGCCCGACGGCGAGCTGATGTACGCCGAGAGCCAGCCGCCGACCTTCGACAAGTCGAAGTTCAACCTCAAGCAGGTCCACGTCCGGACCGTCGCCGGCCTGATCTTCATCTGCCTGGCGGACGAGCCGCCGGCCGACTTCGACGAGGTCGCCGCGGTCATCGAGCCGTACCTGCGCACGTACCGCATCGCGGAGGCGAAGGTCGCCCACCAGACCGATCTCATCGAGAACGGCAACTGGAAGCTCGTGATGGAGAACAACCGCGAGTGCCACCACTGCGACGCGTCCCACCCCGAGCTGATCACGTCGTACTTCCCGTTCCTGCAGTACGAGGAGGCCGACGTCACGCCGCGCCTGCAGCCGCTCTACGAGCGCTACCTGAAGGCGACCGAGGACCTCGACAACGTCTGCAAGCTCAACAGCGTCCCGCGCGAGCTCGTCCACGAGCTCGACACCCGCGAGACCGGGTTCATGATCATGCGCCTCCCGCTGGACGGCGACGGTGCCTCGTTCGGCATCGACGGCGCCCAGGTCTGCAAGAAGCTGATCGGCGACGCGCCCACGGAGAAGTTCGGCGACCTGTCGCTGCACATGCAGCCGAACTCGTGGTTCCACTTCCTCAGCGACCACGTCATCGTCTTCAGCGTCCTGCCGCTCGGCCCCGACAAGTCCCTGGTCCGCACCACGTGGCTGGTCCACCCCGACGCCGTCGAGGGCGAGGACTACACGATCGAGGGGCTGACCAGCGTCTGGAAGGCCACCAACGACCAGGACCGCGTGCTCGTCGAGAAGGCCCAGCGCGGCGTCACCGACCCGGGCTACGCCCCCGGCCCCTACGCCCTGATCGAGGACGACGTCGAGGCCTTCATCAACTGGTACGTCGGCCGCCTCCACGACTACCTCGCCCCCCACCGCGAGAGCGTCGAGCGGCTCGGCCACCTCAACGCCGTCGCCGGCCAGTAGCCACCACCTGATCCATCGGCAGGAGTAAGAGATGTCGTCACCGGAGCTCGAGAGCCTCGTGCCGTCCCTGCAGTCCCCGGTCTGCTGGGCGGAGGAGGACGAGACCGTCCTGGTGTGCACCGCGGTCAGCGATGTCACCCACGACGTCAAGAACTTCGTGTTCGAGCCCGAGGGCGACCAGCTCTTCGAGTTCGACGCGGGTCAGTTCCTGACCCTGAAGCTTGACATCGACGGCACCCCGGTGAACCGGTGCTACACGATCTCGTCGCCGCCGACCCGCCCGAACCGCATCGCCATCACGGTCAAGCGGGTCGTGGGCGGCAAGGTCTCGAACTGGATCCACGACAACGTCGTGCCCGGCACCAAGCTGCCGACCCTGGCGCCGCTGGGCTCCTTCACGCTCACCCGGAAGCCGGCGGAGAAGCTGCTCTTCCTCTCCGCCGGCAGCGGGATCACCCCGCTGATGTCGATGCTGCGGACGCTCTACGACCTCGGGTCGGACGCCGACGTGGTCTTCCTGCACAGCGCGCGCACGCCGAGCGACATCGTCTTCCGCAGCGAGCTCGCCGCGATCGAGATGCTCATGCCGAACCTGCGGGTCGTGCACATCTGCGAGGCGGACTACCCCTCGGAGCGCTGGGGCGGCATGCGGGGGCGGATCTCGCCGACGATGCTCCAGACGATCGTGCCGGACTTCCTCGAGCGGACCACCTTCAACTGCGGCCCGGCCCCCTACATGGAGGCGGTACGCCGCATCCTCGGCGAGCTCGGCTCCGACCTCAGCGGCTACCACGAGGAGAGCTTCAGCTTCGACGACCCGGCCAAGCCGGGCGCGATGCCGCCGCCCGACGGCGTGGCCTACGAGGACATCGCCGTCGCCGCGCCGCCCGTCAGCGACGACGGCGTGGCCACCTACACCGTCGAGTTCACCAAGAGCGGCAAGACCGTCACCTGCCGCGCCGACGAGTTCGTGCTCGACGCGGCGCTCGCGGCCGGCGTACGGCTCGCGTCGTCGTGCAGCCAGGGCATGTGCGGCACCTGCAAGATCCCCAAGCTGTCCGGCGAGGTGGAGATGAACCACAACGGAGGCATCCGCCCCCGCGAGGTCGCCGCCGGCAAGTTCCTCCCGTGCTGCTCCAAGCCGCTCAGCGACCTCTCCCTCGACGCCTGATCGCGCCAGCACCCACCCCTCACCACTAGCTAGAACGGAGTCACCCCATGGCTGACAACAGAGTCGTCGTGTACGCGGGACCTGGCCAGGTCGCGATCGAGAACATCGAGTTCCCCAAGCTGGAGATCCCGCGTGAGGTCGCGCAGGGCCTGGGCATCAAGCAGGCCGCCCCGCACGCCGTCATCCTCAAGCTGGTCACGACGAACATCTGCGGCAGCGACCAGCACATGGTCCGTGGTCGCACGACCGCGCCGATCGGCCAGTCGCTCGGTCACGAGATCACCGGCGAGATCGTCGAGATCGGCGACGACGTCCTGTTCCACAACGTCGGGGACATCTGCTCGGTCCCGTTCAACATCGCCTGCGGCCGTTGCCGGATGTGCAACGAGGGCAAGACCGGCATCTGCCTGAACGTGAACCCGGCCCGCGCCGGCGCGGCGTACGGCTACGTCGACATGGGCGGCTGGGTCGGCGGCCAGGCGGAGTACGTGATGATCCCGTACGCCGACTTCAACCTGCTCCGCTTCCCGGACCGCGACCAGGCGCTGGAGAAGATCCTCGACCTGACGATGCTCTCGGACATCTTCCCGACCGGCTACCACGGTGCCTACACCGCGGGCGTCACCACCGGCTCGACCGTGTACGTCGCCGGCGCCGGCCCGGTGGGCCTGGCCGCCGCGCACTCCGCGCAGCTGCTCGGTGCCTCCACCGTCATCGTCGGCGACATGAACGCCGACCGCCTCGCGCAGGCCGCGAGCTTCGGCTGCGCGACCGCGGACCTCTCCAAGGGTGACGCGCTGGCCGACATCGTCGCCGACATCCTCGGCGAGCCCGAGGTCGACGCGGCGATCGACGCGGTCGGCTTCGAGGCCCGCGGCCACGGCCACGGCGCCGCCGAGGCGCCGGCCACGGTGCTCAACGACATCATGGACATCGCCCGTGCGGGTGCCTCGCTGGGCATCCCCGGCCTCTACGTCACGGGCGACCCGGGCGCGGTGGACGAGGCGGCGAAGATCGGGCAGATCGGCGTACGCCTGGGTCTGGGGTGGGCGAAGTCGCACACCTTCGTCACCGGCCAGTGCCCGGTCAAGCAGTACAACCGCCAGCTGATGAACCTGATCCTGGCCGACAAGGCGCAGATCGCGAAGGCCGTCAACGCCACCACGATCACCCTCGACGAGGCCGCGCAGGGCTACGCCGCGTTCGACAAGGGCGCCGCCCAGAAGTTCGTCATCGACCCGCACGGCATGGTCCGGGCCTGACCCATGGGAGACCTCATGTCCTCGAACCCGTCCTCGGGCTCCGTCCTCGACCGCACCCTGGCCGACTTCGACCCGGAGGTCGCCGAGCAGATCCGGCGCGAGCTGGTCCGCCAGCAGAGCACGCTCGAGATGATCGCCTCGGAGAACTTCGCGCCGCAGGCGGTCATGCAGGCCCAGGGCTCCGTCCTCACCAACAAGTACGCCGAGGGCTACCCGGGCCGCCGCTACTACGGCGGCTGCGAGAACGTCGACGTCATCGAGCAGCTCGCGATCGACCGGATCAAGGAGCTCTTCGGCGCCGAGGCCGCCAACGTGCAGCCGCACTCCGGCGCGCAGGCCAACGCGGCGGCGATGTTCGCGCTGCTGGAGCCGGGCGACACGATCCTCGGCCTGGACCTGGCCCACGGCGGCCACCTGACGCACGGCATGCGGATCAACTTCTCCGGCAAGCTCTACAACGTCGTGGCCTACCAGGTGTCTCCGGACGACTTCCGGATCGACATGGCCGAGGTCGAGCGGCTCGCCGTCGAGCACAAGCCGAAGCTGATCGTGGCCGGCTGGTCGGCGTACCCGCGCCAGCTCGACTTCGCGGAGTTCCGCCGGATCGCCGACCTCGTCGGCGCCTACCTGATGGTCGACATGGCGCACTTCGCCGGCCTCGTGGCCACCGGTCTGCACCCCAGCCCGGTCCCGTACGCCGACGTGGTGACCACCACGACCCACAAGACCCTCGGCGGCCCGCGCGGTGGCGTGATCCTCTCCAAGGCCGAGCTGGCCAAGAAGATCAACTCCGCGGTGTTCCCCGGCCAGCAGGGCGGCCCGCTCGAGCACGTGATCGCCGCCAAGGCGGTCGCGTTCAAGATGGCGCTGGAGCCGGCCTTCAAGGAGCGCCAGCAGCGCACCCTCGACGGCGCGCGGATCCTGGCCGAGCGGCTGATGCAGGCCGACGTCGCCGCGGCCGGCATCACCGTGCTGTCCGGTGGCACTGACGTGCACCTGGTGCTCGTCGACCTGCGCGACTCCGAGGTCGACGGCCAGCAGGCCGAGGACCGTCTGCACGAGGTCGGCATCACGGTCAACCGCAACGCGGTCCCGTTCGACCCCCGCCCGCCGATGGTGTCCTCCGGCGTACGGATCGGTACGCCGGCGCTGGCCACCCGTGGCTTCGACGCCGAGGCCTTCGCCGAGGTCGCCGACGTCATCGCCGAGACCCTCGCGGGCTCCGGCGAGGAGGGCGAGCTGGCCAAGCTGCGGGCTCGCGTCGAGGCGCTCGCCGAGCGGTTCCCGCTCTACCCCGACCTGGAGGCGTGATGGGCAACCCGTTCCCCGGCGAGCACCCGGAGTGGCTGTGGCGCGACCCCGACCCGAAGTCGTCGTACGACGCGATCGTGGTCGGCGGCGGCGGGCACGGCCTGGCCACGGCGTACTACCTGGCCAAGAACCACGGCCTGACCAACATCGCGGTCCTGGAGAAGGGCTGGCTGGCCGGCGGGAACATGGCCCGCAACACCACGATCATCCGGTCCAACTACCTGTGGGACGAGAGCGCGGCG
>DATFHM010000121.1:0-3362 GCA_035248385.1 Nocardioides sp.
CTTGTCGCGCGTCGACGCCTTCGCGCCGACGATGTCCTCGCCGGTGACGATGACGAGGCGCTGCCCCTCGTCGACCAGGCCGTGCGCGAGACCGCCGCAGGTGACCGTGACGAGCTTCGGGTTGACGTCGGCGCCGGTCGGGAGGTCCTCGACCAGGCGGGCCGGGAGGTCCCGCTCCCCCAGCGCCTCGACCATGCGCTGCGCCGGGCCGTGGCCCTGGTGCATGACCACCACGGTCCAGCCGTCCCCGTGCCACTGGGCGATGTCGGCGAGGGCCCGGTCCACGTCGCCGTGGTAGGTGGGGGCCGCCTGGATGCGTCGTACCTGATCATTTGGCCCCATTTCGGGCGGATTCAGGGCCAAACCATCAGGTACTACGGCGCCGTCGTCCAGCCCGAAGGGGCTCAGCGTCCACCAGGACTCCCCGAGGTCGAGAGCGTGGGTGCGGACGTCGCCGAGCTCGCGGTACGACGCGGCCTGCAGGTCGATCGGGGCCTGGCCACCGCTCGCGGCGGCCGCCCAAGACGCGCCGAGGAACTCCTCGGAGGTGGCGACCAGGTCGTGGGCGCGGGCCCGGGCGCGCTCGGGGTCGAGCACCAGCACCTGGGCGTCGGACGGCAGCAGGTCGACGAGCAGCTCGAGCTCGTCGACGAGCACCGGGATGAGGGCCTCCATGCCCTCGACCGCGATGCCCTGGGCGAGCTTGTCGGTGATCTCGAGCAGCTCGGGATGGGCCCGGCCCAGCGCGGCGGCGCGCTCACGCACCTGAGGGGTGAGCAGCAGCTCGCGGCAGGGCGGCGCCCACAGCCGGTCGAGCTTGTCGATGGTGCGCTGGTCGGCGACCGCGAAGGAGCGGATCTCCTCGACCTCGTCGCCCCAGAACTCCACGCGCACCGGGTGGTCCTCGGTCGGCGGGAAGACGTCGACGATGCCGCCGCGCACCGCGAACTCGCCGCGCTTCTCGACCAGGTCCACCCGGGAGTAGGCGGCGCCCACCAGCCCCTCGACGACCCGCTCGATCTCGGCGGTCGCGCCGGTGGTGAGCTCAACGGGGTCGAGGTCGCCGAGGCCCTTGACCTGCGGCTGGAGCAGCGAGCGGACCGGGGCCACGACGACGCTGAGCGGGCCGGTGGTGGCGTCGGTGCCGGGGTGCCGGAGCCGCCGCAGCACGGCGAGCCGGCGGCCCACGGTGTCCGACCGCGGGGACAGCCGCTCGTGCGGGAGCGTCTCCCAGCTCGGGTAGTAGGCGACCGTGGCCGGGTCGAGGAGGTCGCCCAGCTCGGCGGTCAGCTGCTCGGCCTCGCGGGTGGTCGCGGTGACGGCGAGGACGGTCCGCCCGGTCCGCGCGAGACCCGCGACGAGGAACGGCCGCAGCGGCGTGGGACCCGTCAGGTCCTCGGTGCGTACGGAGGTCTCGGCGAGTGCCGCCGCGAGGGCCGGATCGGCGAGGACGAGATCAGCGAGACCGGCGAGCGACACGTTGAGTCAGTCTAGGTGGGACCACCCTCAGCCGGTCGGGTCGGTCACCCGCCCGAGGAACAGCGGGGTGCCGTGCGCGGTGTCGTGGAGGACGAAGAGGAACGGCCGGTCGGCGACGAAGGTCTCGGGGTCGACCCGCCCGGCGGTCGTCCCCATCACCACGGCGGTCGCGGCGGCCGCCTCGGTGCCGTCCTCGTCGACCTTGATGTAGCCCTGGTGCAGCACCGAGTCGATGCGGAGTCGCTCCTGCGTCGTCATCCCGGTGAAGTCGGCCGCGTCGGTGAACGCCTGCGTCACGCCGAGCCCCTGCAGCGCGTCCTCGAGCGACACCGTGGTGCGCGAGGACCAGCGCGGGAGGGTCAGGTCGAGGGTCGTGTCCCGCCCGCCGGCCAGGGCGGCCGTGAGACCGCCGGACGCCAGCGCCGCCTCGACCTCGCCGAAGCGACCGTCGGCCGGGAGCACGACGGTCATCGCGAGGGTGCTGCCGGCGTACGGGATGCGCGCGGCCTGCCACCCCGGGCCGCTGGTCAGGCGCACCTCGACGTCGGACTGGGTCATCATCGGCGCCTGCACCGTGCTGCCGTCGGCGCGGTGGAAGTCGCCGGGGCGGGTCAGGCTCTTCTCGAACGGCTTCTCCCACGGAGCGGTCAGCGACACGGCGTTGACGAGGGTCAGCCGGTCGTCGCGGGTCAGCACGCCGTGCGGGATGAGATTCGTGATCCGCTGGTCGGTACGGTCGGCGACCCAGCCGCTGATCAGGTCCGCGACCTTGTCGGGGTCCGAGCGGTAGTCGACGGTGCGCATGCCGGCGCCGTAGTCGCGCGCGAGGACCTCGAGGAACGCCTTCTGCCACGCCTCGCCCTGCTGCCCGAACAGCGCGTCGGCGGTGGCGAGCCCGATCGTCGCCTTGCTCCGGTCCTGGCGCTGGACGGGCCCGGCCAGCCCGTCGACGTACGACGTGAGGGTGTTCATGCCGTCGTGCCACCGGTCGCCGAGCGCGTCGGCCCCGAGCACCGACGCGAGCTGGGAGGCGGTCGTGCCGCGCGCTCCGGCGAGCGTCATCGACAGGGCGATCGCCACGGAGTACGGCGAGATGACGAGGTTGCCCGGCTGGCCGGCGACGGCGTCGTACAGGCGCGCGCCGAAGCGCTCGAGCCCCGTGACCACGGGTGCGAGGAGGGCTGGGTCGGCGGTGGCGCGCTGAACGTCGGCCGACACGAGCCGGATGCCGCCCTCCGTCGAGGTGTCGATCGCGGGCTGCTTCGGGCTGCTCCCGCACGCCTCCATGAGCCCGCCCGCCGAGGTCAGCAGCAGGCCGAGGGCCCCTGCCCGGATCAGGTCGCGTCGTCCCATCATGTCCGGTACGACGCGACCGGTCCGGATCCGGTTCCCGGAGGCGTCAGGAGGACGCGGGCGGGCCGACGACCAGCGCCACGCCGGTCAGCACCACGACCGCGGCACCGGCGACCGCGAGGCCGCGCAGCGGCTTGTCCAGCACCCACCGCACCACGCGCTCGGGGAGCGACAGGCCCTCGGCGGCGGCACCGCGCAGCCGCCAGGTCCCGCCGATCCAGCCGTTGCGCAGGGCGACGACCTCGACGGCGTACGTCGCGAACGGCGGGATCGCCGCCGCCAGCGCGAGCAGACCGCGGCGGGCCGACCACTTCTGGTCGACCCAGACGGTGACGGTCGCGACGACGTAGGAGATGAAGACGACGCCGTGGATCATCCCGAACACACGGACCCCGACCTCGGTCGTGTGCGTGACGTACTTGAGGAACATGCCGAACAGCAGCAGCGCCCAGGTGATCGCCTCGGCGATCGCGACGCGACGGAAGACGGTGACCGGGCGGGACAGGAAGCTCACGTGGGTCGAGGGTACG
>DATFHM010000122.1:0-2097 GCA_035248385.1 Nocardioides sp.
GCGCGGCGGCTACGAGGTGACCGGCGAGCGGCTCAAGTCCGCGCCGCGCGGCTACGACAAGGACCACCCGCGCATCGAGCTGCTCAAGATGAAGACCGTGCTCGGCATGCGGTCCTACGGCTTCGAGCCGTTCGTCCACACCGCCGAGCTGCTCGACCGGGTGCGCGACGACTGGCGCCGCCTCCGCCCGCTCGTCGAGTGGGTCGCCACGCACAGCCAGGTCTGAGGCGCCGTCGTACCCACCATTGCTGCTGCGAATTCGCTTCATTCACCGCAGCAATGGTGGGTACGACGCGCTGCGTGCGACTCAGACCCGGGCGAGGACCTCGCCGTGCAGGATCGACAGCCAGCCGTCGGGGGCCTCGACCCAGCGGCGCCAGCCCGCGCTGATCCGCTCGAGGTCGGCGCGCGTCGCGAGACCCGTGTCCAGGACCTGCGTGGCCATCGCCGACTCCAGGATCCGCGCCTCCCACATGCCGCCCCACCACTCCCGGTCGGCGGGCGTGGCGAAGCACCACGTGCTCGAGGTGGCGGTGACGTCCTCCAGCCCGGCCGCCTGCGCCCACGACAGCAGGCGCCGGCCCGCGTCGGGCTCGCCCCCGTTCGCCCGCGCCGCGGCCTGGTAGAGGTCCATCCACTCGTCCAGCTCGGGCAGCCGCGGGAACCAGCAGAACGCGGCGTAGTCGCTGTCCCGTGCGGCCACGATGCCGCCCGGCTTCGTCACGCGCGCCATCTCGCGCAGCGCCTGCACGGGATCGCCGACGTGCTGCAGGACCTGGTGCGCGTGCACCACGTCGAAGGTGTCGTCGGCGTACGGCAGGGCGTGGACGTCGGCCTCGGCGAATTCGATGTTCGTGACGCCCCGCTCGGTCGCCGTGGCCCGGGCCAGCGTGACCTCCTTCGGGCCGACCTCCGTCGCGGTGACCGACGCGACGTGCCGCGCCAGGTCGGCGGTGATCGTGCCGGGTCCGGCGCCGACGTCCAGCAGGCTGTCGGTCGGTCGCAGGTGGGGCAGCAGGTACGCCGCCGAGTTCTCGGCGGTGCGCCAGCGGTGCGAGCGCAGTACCGATTCGTGGTGTCCGTGGGTGTAGGTGGCCATGGCGCTAGCCTCGGTGCATCGCGTGCGTGCTGGAAGACCGCGTGCTTCCTAGGAGTCGCGCACCCACCCTGCGCGGGACGAGGAGGACGACGATCGTGAGCGAGCTCGGCGCGTTCCTGCGGGCGCGACGGACCGACGCCGCGCTCGAGCCGCTGCAGCCTTCACTGGGCGCCCGCCGGGTCAGCGGGCTGCGCCGTGAGGAGGTCGCCGCCGCGGCCGGGATCAGCGTCGACTACTACACCCGCCTGGAGCAGGGCCGCGAGACGAACCCGAGCGACGCGGTCGTCCACGCCCTCGCCGCGGTGCTGCGCCTCGAGCCGGACGCGGTCGAGCACCTGCACCGGCTGCGGGCCGGCTCGGGCGAGCCGCCGCCGGAGGTCGCGCCCGACACCGGCGTACGGATGCGGTCGCTGGTGGACGCGGTGCGCCCGAACCCGGCGTACGTCCTGGACCGGCTGAGCAATGTCGTGGCCGCCAACCCCGAGGGCCTGGCGGTCTTCCCCGGCCTCGCCGAGCTGCCGCCCGCCGAGCGGAACACCTGCCGCTACCTGGTGACCGATCCGCGCGCCCGTGAGGTCTTCCCGGACTGGGAGGACCTCGCCCGCGGTGCCGTCGCGCACCTGCGCGCCGCCAACGCCGCCGACCTCAACGAGCCGCACCTGCAGGCGTTCGTCGCCGAGCTCTCGGCGCTGAGCCCGCTGTTCGCGGACTGGTGGAGGGGCCACGTCGTGGAGCGCCGGCGGTCCTCGGTCAAGCGGATGATCGCCGTGGACGGCACCGAGGTCGCGCGCCGGTACGAGGTCCTCCACCTCCCCGACGAGCGGCTCCGGATGACCCTCTGGCTGCCGGCCTGACGGGCCTCAGGCCTTGGTGAAGCTCGCCATCGTCCGATCGGGCTCCCAGAACGCCTTCATCGACTTCACCCGGCCGTCGTCGTCGACGACGTAGACCATGATCAGGTCGGTCGTGGTGTGCGAGCCGTCCGGGAACGAGGTCTT
>DATFHM010000123.1:0-7128 GCA_035248385.1 Nocardioides sp.
ACCCAGACCGCCAAGCCCCTCGCTCCCGGTGAGGTCGGTCCGCGGCAGCCCTGCCCGTGCGGCTCCGGCAAGCGGTACAAGGCGTGCCACGGCGCGCCCGGCGGCGGCCAGGTGTTCGTCAAGCGCCCGTTCGAGGGCCTCGCCTCGGAGTGCGACGTGGTCGCGCTGCGCGAGCTCGTCCCCGCCGCGAGCGCCCCGATCACGGTCAAGGGCCACGAGGACCGCACCGTCCAGCTCTGCACGCTGCTGCCCATGGCCGCCCCCGCGCTGGTCCGCGAGAGCGGCGCGATCTGGCTCGGCCTCCAGGTCCAGCACGCGTACGGCGACCCGGCCCGTGACCTCGGGGCCGTGCTCGAGGCGGCGTTGACCGCCGAGCCCGGCGTGGTCGGTCTGACCTCCGACCCCGGCCAGGGTCCGCGGCTGCAGGACCTCCTCGTCGACGCGCCGCTGAGCATCACCGTCCACGACGGATTCGACTTCTGGGTGGCCGACATGGACGCGACCGACGAGGTCGCGCAGGCCCTCGAGGCCGCCGACGGCGCCGCCGCACCGACCGCGCGGCTGACCGAGGTCGAGGCGGCGTACTGGACCCGGATGGGTGCCAAGGAGCACCTGCGCTGGGTGATGCCCGAGCCCGAGGACGCGCTGCTCGACGCGCTCGCGCGGCTGCACGTGCGCGGCGACGACGTGATCGTGCCGGACGCCCGCTTCGTCGGCATGTTCCGTGCCCACGGCCTGCTCGCGCCGGTCTGGGACCTCCCCGTCGGCACGGGTGCCGAGGCCGTCGAGGCGCCGGCGGCGGCGTTCAGGAAGAAGCTCGACGCTGCGCTCGCGGAGCTGGCCGACGGCGAGCTCACCGCCGAGGAGCGGTCCGCGCGCAACGGCCTCGCGAACCGGCAGGTCACCATCCGCTGATCAGCGCCGGCTGAGCACCCACACGTGCAGCCGGGAGTAGCCCTTGACCGAGACCCGGCGCAGCCGCCGGAAGCGGTACGCCGACTCCTCGGCGTGGTCGTCGTCCGTCGGTTCGCCCTCGGCCGGCTCCGGACGCCCGCCCAGCGCGGCGTGCAGCCCCCGGTCGATGAGGACCGTGCCGGGCCGCGCGACCGAGGTGAGCCGGGCCGCGATGTTCACGACGGGGCCGTAGACGTCGCCCAGCCGGCTGACCACGTCGCCGTACGTGACCCCGGCGCGGACCGCGGGGAAGTCGTCCTCGGGGTCCTGGCCGCGGGAGACCAGCTCCAGGGCGATCTCGGCGATGTCCTGCGGGCTGTCGGCGACGATGAGGAGCTCATCGCCGATGTTCTTGATGATCCGGCCGCGGTGCTCGACCACGGTGACGAGCGCGCGGGTCTCGAAGGCCTCGAGCCACTCGACCAGCTCGGTCTCGTCGAGGGTGCGCGAGCGTGAGGTGTAGCCGACGATGTCGACGAAGCAGACGCCGGCCGCGTGGGCGTCGGAGCGGTCGACCAGCAGTCGGCCCGCGGCGCTGAGCAGGTGCCGCCGCCAGGTGTAGCCCTGCAGCTTCTCCACCCGCGGCAGGGCCTCCTGGCCGAGCACGTCGAGGGCGACGCGGACGTCCATGCCGCTCTCGAGGGCGACGTCGGCGAGCAGCGCCGCCTGCCACTCGGCGAGGCGGGCGAAGCTGCGGCCCCAGGTCCGGACCAGGCCCTCCTGGCGGTCGGCGCTGAGCACGCCGAGCTCGATCAGGTCGTGGGTCAGCCGCACCGCCTCGACGTCGGCCTCGGTGAACGCGACCTCGCCCGGGGCCGTCGCCGCGAAGCCGAGCTGGCGCCACAGCTCGCGCGCCAGCTCCAGCGGTACGCCGGAGCGCTCGGCCACCTGCTCCTGGGTCAGCGTCGGCGCCGCGCCGAGCAGACGCTCCTCGAGCAGGTCGAGCAGGTCGTGCTCCTCGGCCGGACGCGCAACGACGACGGAGTCGACCTCCGGGTCGACCCCGTCGTCGGGGGTTTCGGTCACGTCAGGAGAGGCGGGACTGCGCGACGTCGGCGAGGGCCTCGTGGAAGGCCGGCCAGTCGTGGTCGAGCTCGCGCAGCGTCTCGTCGGTGAGGTGGATCGTCTCGAGCGGGGTGAGCGCCACCACCGTGGCGGAGCGCAGCTTGCCGCCGGTGATGCCGGCCTCGCCGACGATGTCGCCCGGGCCCAGCTGCGCGATCTCCGTGCCGTCGCGACGGATGGAGACGGTGCCGCTCAGGATGATGTACGCCTTGTCGGCGGGGGTGTCGGCCCAGATGGGGGACCAGCCCGCAGGGAGCTTCACACGTCGGCCGGCGCCGCTGATCCGTGCGATCTCGGTCGGCGTGAAGTGCTCGAAGAACGTTGCCATGCTGGCACCTTAGTGCGGAACGCGGCCGGGCGGGAGGACAAACCTCGGAACCGCTGACGTGGTGTCACGGTCAGATCGAGGGTGGCTCGAGGTCAGCGAGAGCGGAACGGGTCCGCGGGGTAGACGCCGAGCACCTTGATGTCGGTCGTGAAGAAGGTCAGCTCCTCCAGCGCCCGCTTCAGGCCGGGCTCGTCGGGGTGCCCGTCGACCTCGGCGAGGAACTGGGTGGCGGCGAACTCGCCGCCGACCATGTAGCTCTCCAGCTTGGTCATGTTGATGCCGTTGGTGGCGAACCCGCCGAGCGCCTTGTACAGCGCGGAGGGGAGGTTGCGGACGTTGAACACGAAGCTCGTCACGAACGGTCCGTCGCCGGCCGGCGCCGGCTCGAACTCGGGCGAGAGCACGACGAAGCGGGTCGTGTTGTGGTCCTCGTCCTCGACGTCGGCGCGCACGATCTCCAGCCCGTAGACCTCCGCGGCCAGGGGCGGCGCGATCGCGGCCATCCGCCGGTCACCGGCCTCGACGACCTCGCGGGCCGCGCCGGCGGTGTCGCCGGAGATGACCGGCTTGAGGCCGAGCTCGCGGATCACCCGGCGGCACTGACCCAGCGCGTGCACGTGGCTGTGCACCGTCTCGATCTCGTCCACGCCCACGCCCGGCAGCACCATCAGCGCGAACTGGATGCGCAGGAAGTGCTCGGCCACGATGTGCAGCCCCGAGTCGGGCAGGAAGTGGTGGATGTCGGCGACCCGCCCGGCGATCGAGTTGTCGATCGGGATCATCGCCCGGTCGGCCTCGCCGTTCTTCACCGCGGCGAAGACGTCCTCGAACGAGGCGCACGGCACGGCCTCCCAGTCGGGGTAGTGCTCCTTGCACACGATGTGGGAGTTGGCGCCGGGTTCCCCCTGGTACGCGATGCGGGGCATGGCGCCAAGGGTAGGGCGTCGTCCTTCACTACCGTTGCCCCCATGGTCCTCGGCATCCTCGCCCTGCTCGTCGCGATCGCCGCGCTGGCCCTGGCGGTGCTCACCCGCCTGGAGGTACGCCGGTCCGCCGCACGTCCCGACGCCGCGGCCGACCTTCCCGCCGACGTACCGTCCCTGCGGGCCGAGGTGGCCGCCCTCCGGGAGGAGGCCAAGGGGGCGCTGCGTCACCTGGCGGTGGTCCGCTACGACGCCTTCGACGAGATGGGTGGCCGGCTGTCGTGGTCGCTCGCGCTCCTCGACGACGCCGGCGACGGGGTCGTGCTCACCTCGATCCGCGGCCGCGACGAGGCCCGCACCTACGCCAAGCCGATCGCCGCCTGGGCGGGCGAGTCCGAGCTGTCCCCGGAGGAGACCGAGGCGGTCGCGCACGCCCGCATGGCCCGCCTCTGACGGGCAGAGGCGCTACCGCGCCACCCGCACCAGCACCCGGCCGTGGATGCACTCCATGGTCAGCTCCTTGCCGAGCCCGATGATGTCGCCGTCCAGCTGGCGCGGCACCTCCGTCGTGGCCCGGACCGCCACCTTGCGTCCGGTCATCCGCGCGACGGACTCCCCAGCGCGTTCCTCGCGCCGCGACAGGATGCGCACCACGATCGGGATCCAGCTGAGGAACTTGCGCGGGTAGAGCAGCACCACGTCGAGCTGGCCGTCGTCGATCGCGGCGTCGGGGATCAGGTTCATCCCGCCCTGCAGCGAGCCGACGTTGCCGATGACGCAGGTGCGGGCGCGGTGCTTGGTCCACGGGCCGTCGTCGACGGAGATCTCGAGCCGCATCGTCGGGAACATCAGCGCCTTCAGGCCCGACAGCACGTAGGCCAGCCAGCCGACCTTGGCCTTGATGTCCTCGTTGACGCCCTCCATGATCGCGGCGTCGAAGCCGAGGCCGGCCATCACCATGAAGTGGGTGTCCTCGATGCCGTCGCCGGAGACGGCGACCATGTCGATGGCCCGGTCCTGCCCGGTGAGGGCGATGTCGATGGCGGCCCGGATGAACAAGGGCAGGCTGAGGTTGCGGGCGAGCAGGTTGCCGGTGCCGGCAGGCACGATGCCGACCGGGATGCCGGTGCCGGCCAGCTCGGCGCAGACCTCGCGGACCGTGCCATCGCCGCCGCAGACCAGCACCAGCTCAGCGCCGTCGACGGCCGCCTGGTGCGCCTGGCCGGTGCCGGAGTCCTCGACCGTCGTGAACAGCCAGCGCGGCTCGGACCACCCGGAGGCCAGCGCCATCTGGGTCACCAGCGCCTGGAACTGGGGGACCGACTCGACCTTGATCGGGTTGAGGATCACGGCCAGCTCGCGGTTGCCCGGATAGGCCTCGGGCAGCGGCAGAGCGCCGAGCGCGTGGCTCTTCGGTAGCGGGCTGTAGAGCGCCAGGCCAAGGAGGACCAGGCCGGCGCCGAGGAGCACCCCGCCCACCACGTCGCTCAGGTGGTGGCGTCCGAGCAGGATCCGGTCGGCGGCCACCACGAGCACGACCAGCGTCGCGGCGGCGTACACGAGGCGGCGGAAGGCGGAGCGGCGGATCAGCATCAGCGCGATCACCATCACCAGCCCCGCGAGCGAGGCGATGTGGGAGGAGTGCCCCGACGGGAAGGAGTGGCCGTGCAGGACCGCGGAGGTCCACTGCCACGCGGGGCGGTCGCGGGCGACCAGCGCCTTGACCCCCGTGGTCACGAGCAGGCAGGCGAGCATCGTGGCGACCACGAGGATCGCCGCCCGGTGCAGCTTCTGCGCGAACGCGAGCCAGCCGGCGATCAGCAGCGTGTACGCCGTCATGCCGATGTCGTCGAACGCGATCTCGATCCCGCGCAGCACGTGCACGAACCAGGCCGGGGTGTTCGCGGTGACGGCCCAGCCGCGGGTCTGGTCGTCGAGCGAGACCAACGGCGACCAGTGACCCAGCACGAGCCCGGTCAGCCCGGCGAACAGGCCGAGCAGCAGCACGGACCACAGCAGGGGAGCCCAGCGGGGACGGTCGAGCACGGGCCTGAGGATATCTGCGACACGGAGCGGGGATAGCGTCGGAGCATGACCGACGCCCCCGCCGTACCGCTCCGTCGCCTGGGCCGCTCCGGCCTCTCCGTCTCGGCCGTGGGGCTGGGCTGCAACAACCTCGGCCGGCCCGGCACGGCCACCGAGTCGCAGGAGGGCACTGATCGCGTCGTCGGCGCGGCGCTCGACGCCGGCATCACCTTCTTCGACGTGGCCGACACCTACGGGGCGACGCCCGGCCTGTCCGAGGAGCGCCTCGGCGCCGCCCTCGGCCGCCGCCGGCGCGACGTGGTCGTCGCGACGAAGTTCGGCATGGACATGGGCGGTGTGAACGGCCCGGACGGCGGTGCCCGCGGCTCCCGCCGCTACATCCGCACGGCGGTCGAGGCGTCCCTGCGCCGGCTCGGCACGGACTGGATCGACCTCTACCAGTTCCACACCCCGGACCCACTCACCCCGATCGACGAGACGCTCAGCGCGCTCGACGACCTGGTCCGCGAGGGCAAGGTCCGGTACGTGGGCCACTCCAACCGGGCCGGCTGGCAGATCGCCGAGGCCGAGTACGTCGCCCGCGCGCTCGGGACCACCCGGTTCATCTCCAGCCAGAGCCACTACAACCTGCTCGACCGCCGCGCCGAGCTCGAGGTGCTCCCCGCCGCTCGTGCGCTCGGCCTCGGCGTGCTCCCGTACTTCCCCCTCGCCAACGGCCTGCTCACCGGCAAGTACGCCGGCGGCGTGGCGCCCGAGGGCAGCCGGCTCACCCGCACCCGCACGCACCTGGTCGAGCAGGCCGCCTCGCCGCAGCTGGTCGCCTACGGCGAGTTCGCCGCCGCCCGCGGGCTGTCCGAGGTCACGGTCGCCATCGGCTGGCTGCTCGCGCAGGACCCGGTGACCTCGGTGATCGCCGGCGCCACCCGCCCCGAGCAGATCGCCGCGAACGCCGCGGCCGCCTCGTGGGTCCCCACCGCGGAGGACCTCGCCGAGCTCGACGAGCTCTTCCCCGCTCCGGAGAAGGTCGCCCCCTTCTGAACCCGAGACCCGCCTCCTGGTCCTCCGAGACCCGTCCACTGGCGCTTCGAGGCCCGGAATCTGGCGGAACGGCCGACCAGGACCCGGGTCTCGGGCCGCCAGAAGGCGGGGCTCGGGCCGCCAGGTCCCGGGTCTCGGTGAGGCCGATAGCCTGAGCGCATGATCGACCCGCGCATCCTCCGCGACGAGCCCGACCGTGTCCGCGCGAGCCAGGCCAAGCGCGGGCTGTCCCCGGAGCTGGTGGACGAGGCGCTGGCCGCCGACGGCGTACGCCGCCATGCGATCGCCGACTTCGAGGCGAAGCGGGCCGAGCAGAAGCGGCTCGGCGGGCTGATCCCGAAGGCGAGCCCGGAGGAGAAGCAGGAGCTCCTCGCGCAGACCAAGGCGCTCGCCGCCGAGGTCAAGCAGGCCGAGGAGGCCCAGCGCGAGGCAGAGCAGGCCTGGACCACCGCCCTGAAGCGGATCCACAACATCACCGCCGACGAGACCCCGGCCGGCGGCGAGGAGGACTTCGCGGTCCTCGAGACCATCGGCACGCCGCGCGACTTCGTCGCGGAGGGCTTCGAGCCCCGCGACCACGTCGAGCTCGGCAAGATCCTCGGCGCGATCGACCTCGAGCGCGGTGCGAAGGTGAGCGGCAGCCGGTTCTACTACCTCACCGGCGTCGGCGCCGAGCTGGAGTTCGCGCTGATCAACCTGGCCATGGAGCAGGCCCGTGAGGCCGGCTTCACCCAGGTCATCGCGCCGGCCCTGGTCCGCCCCGAGGCGATGGAC